>JAJTGZ010000054.1 GCA_021299385.1 Phycisphaeraceae bacterium
CTGCCCGATCGTGCGTGGGCGTACCGCCTCGCCGGGGGGACCGGCTTCCGCGCCGGGGAGATTGCCAGCCTCACGCCCGCGAGTTTCGACCTCGATGCTGACACCCCGACCGTTACGGTCGAAGCGGCATATAGCAAGCACCGCCGGCGCGACGTGCAGCCGATCCGCCGTGATCTGGCCGAGTTGCTCGCCCAGTGGCTGGCGGGCAAGGCGGCGGGGGTGCCCGTGTGCCCGATGCCCGATGGCAAGGCGGCGGCGATCCTGCGTGCCGACCTCCGCACCGCACGGGCAGCGTGGATACGCGAGGGGGCAACACCGACCGAGCGGAGGGCACGGCGGGATGACTCGTCATTCCTTCGCCCGGTCGATGCTTCCGGGCGCGTGGCAGACTTCCACAGTCTGCGGACGACGTATATCTCGCGCGTGGTGGACACCGGCGCGTCGGTGAAGGTTGCGATGGAACTGGCCCGGCACTCGGACCCCAAGTTGACCATGCGGACCTATGCCCGCGTGGGGCTGCGCAGCCTGGGCACCGTGCTGGATTCAATGCCCGGCGAGAAGCCCGGCAACCCGCGCCCCGAGCGCAACATCCTCCGCGCCACTGGCACCACCAGCGCCGCGCCGATCGGGCCCGACAACCCCCGACTGAACCCCCGACAATCGGGTCGCGAATCGCTGCGATCGGCCTCAGCGCGTTGCGACGCGACCAACCCCGGCCCGATCGGGCTGAGCCTCACGCAACCCCATGTTTCTACGGGTGAACGCGACGTTCTGCGGAGCGACGCGATCGGGAGCAAAAATGCCGAGGGGCGGACTCGAACCGCCGACCTCCGGGTTATGAATCCAGCGCTCTAACCAGCTGAGCTACCTCGGCCAAGGGTCTAGATGGTAGGGGCACGCCCCCGGATGGTCCAGAGGTGGGGGGACAGAGGTGGGTGGGAGTGCCGTATACTCCGCGTTTGTATGCGCACCTTGCCCTGCTGTGCTGGCCTTGCAGGCCCGTACATGCCGAGATAAAGACCAACTATGCAAACTATGCTCATCCTTGCCCAGACCGCCAGCGACTCGCTCCCCGCTCTGCTTGCCGTGGCCGACGCGGCATCCAACCCCGCCAACCTCAAGGTTTGGGCGTATATCGCCTTCATCGGGCTGGTCTTGGTCTTCCTGGCCCTTGATCTGGGGGTCTTCCACCGCGAGGCCCACGAGGTCTCGATGAAGGAAGCCGCGACCTGGTCGGTGATCTGGCTCACCTGTGGCGTCGCCTTCAGCGGGTTTGTCTACCTCGCCTATGAGAACCACTGGCTCGGGCTGGGGCTGGCGACGCCCATGTACAGCACCGCCGAGGCGATCAAGGGGGGCGCTCCGCTGATCGTTACGGGGGAAGTGGGGGGGTTCGAGGCCGCCAAGCAGTACCTGGTCGGGTATGTTGTTGAAAAATCGCTGGCGATGGACAACATCTTCGTCATCGCGTTGATCTTTACGTTCTTTGCCGTGCCTGCAAAGTACCAGCACCGTGTCCTGTTCTGGGGGATCATCGGTGCGTTGATCATGCGTGGCGGGATGATCTTCCTGGGCGCTGGGCTGATCCTCAAGTACCAGTGGATCCTCATCATCTTCGGCGGTTTCCTCCTGCTGACGGCCCTGAAGATGGCCCTGATAAAGGGGAACGATGACGTCTCGAACAACATCGCCGTGCGCTTGTGCAAAAAGTTCTTCCGGGTAACCGAGTTCTACGACGGGCAACGCTTCTTCACCAAACGCACCCTCAAGCCTACTTACAGCAAGGACTCCTCGGGCAAGGAGGTGATGGACCCACCCCCGCCCGGCACGCTTAGCGCCAAGTGGGCGATCACGCCGTTGTTCTTGGCCCTCATTCTCGTGGAGATCACGGATTTAGTCTTTGCCGTCGACTCGATCCCGGCGATCTTTGCGATTACACCCGATCCGTTTATCGTGTTTACGAGCAACATCTTCGCCATCCTGGGCCTGCGTGCGCTC
The DNA here is from genome assembly GCA_021299385.1 of Phycisphaeraceae bacterium. Lineage (GTDB taxonomy): Bacteria > Planctomycetota > Phycisphaerae > Phycisphaerales > UBA1924 > JAJTGZ01. The sequence goes on from JAJTGZ010000054.1 coordinate 1,999, forward strand.
TACTTCTGCCTTGCGGCGTTGATCCAGAAGTTCCGTTTCCTCAAGCCCGCGTTGATCCTGATCCTTGCGTTTGTGGGCGTCAAACTGTTGCTGCTGAGCGTACCGCCGTATCTGGGCGTCATTGGTTTGCCCAAGGGAAGCCCGATCAAGATCGATACCACCCTCTCGCTGCTGGTCGTCCTGGGCACGCTTGCCGGGGCCACTGTTCTGTCGGTGCTGATCCCAAGAAAACCCGGCACCAGCGGCCACTGATCCCCAGCACGCACGCCCTCCACCAAGCCCGTCTGGACCCGTACAATCACACCCTGGACCGCCCCTTCTCGCAGGAGCACGCACATGCCGCACTACTACCGCCTCGGCTCGATCCCCAAGAAGCGCCACGTGCAGTTCCGCCGGCCCGACGGCGTGCTCTATTCCGAAGAGCTCTTCGGCACCGAGGGGTTCTCTGGCCCGTCGAGCACCATGTACCACATCAACCCGCCCACGCAGGTCTATGGGTGGAAGACGCTCTACTCGACCAAGCCGCAGTTCGTCGAGCTCGACACCATGCGTATGCGGCACGTCAAGAGCGGCCAAGGTATGAACGGCTTCACGCCCCCGCAAACCCCAGCACCCAAGCCCCAGCAAGGGGTCCTCCCGCAAGGGGACGCCATCACCGGGCGCGTCGTCCTCTTCGGCAACGCCGACTGCGAGATGACCATCTGCAACCCCGCCACGCAGATGCCCTACTTCTATAAAAACGGCCAGGGGGATGAGTGCATCTTCATCCACTTCGGCAGCGGGGTCTGCCACACCATGATGGGTGCGCTCAAGTTCGGCCCCAAAGACTACATCATCATCCCCAAGGGAGTCATCTACAAACTCGTATGGGACCAGGCCCCGAGCAAGAGCACCAAAAACGGCAAGGCCGCAAAGGCCAAGGCCTCGGCTGCCAACTGGCGCCCCGCCGGCACGCCGGACAACTGGTCCGCCGCGCAGATGCCACTGGGCAAGTACCTGCTCATCGAGACGACCAACGGCAGCCACATCGGCCCACCGCCGAGGTACGTCAGCAAGGCCACCGGGCAGTTCCTCGAGCACGCCCCATACTGCGAACGCGATCTCCGCCTGCCCGTGCACGAACCCGCCTTGGGCCTGGCAATGTTCTACGAGCAATACGGCGACTACGAGGTCCGCATCAAAGCGCGCGACTGCGTCCACAGTTACACCTTCCACTACAACCCCCTAGACATCGTCGGCTGGGACGGCTGTTACTACCCCTACATCTTCAACATCGATGACTTCTCACCCATCACCGGCAAACTGCACATGCCCCCGCCGATCCACCAGACCTTCGAGGCGCACAACTTCGTCATCTGTTCGTTCTGCCCGCGCATGCTCGACTACCACCCCCAGGCCATCAAAGTCCCCTACAACCACAGCAACATCGACAGCGACGAGGTGCTCTACTACGTTGAAGGGAACTTCGGCAGCCGAAAGGGGATCGAGGTCGGCTCCCTCACACTCCACCCTCAGGGCATCCCCCACGGCCCGCACCCCGGCACCATCGAGGCGAGCATGGCCCACCAGATGACCGCCGAGCTGGCCGTGATGTGCGACACCTTCAGGCCGCTCTTCCCCACCAAGGCAGCGCTCGGGCTCGAAGACCTCAAATACCCCGCCAGTTGGGAGGGTGAGCACTTCCCGCGCCTAACCAAGGGTGAACGCGTCGGCGGCAACATGGTCGAGGGCAAACCGACCAAGGCCAACCGCATCAAGGCCAAGCTCGGCGACCTCGTCGATGTCTACACCAACAAACTCACACCACCCCCCGCCCAGCCCGCCCCGGGCAACGTCTGGGCACCCAACGAAGCCCCCGCCAACGGCACGCACACCCCCGCCAAATCCAACGGCCAACCACCCAAGAGTGCCAAAAAGCCCGCTCTTTCCAGGCCCAGCCGGCGTTAGGACAGGAAAAAAATATTTTTTCTCCCTCGACTTGATTCATCCGTAAATCTGGATATACTGTTGCAGCATCAAGAGTCCCGGGAGGCCTACATACCCGGGCGGCAACCGAGCCAGCGTGGCGTAAGTCAGTGTCTGGTCGCGGTGCCGAGGCCTGTTCAACTGTGCCGGTGGTCATACCCACCTGCACACGCGAGCGATGCGGCTCGGTGGCACCCCACCCGGCAAACCAACTGTGGCGACGTTCGCCACGCCCCGCATCGACACAGGCCTGCCCACTTTGATGCCATGAAGGATTCATGGCCATGGCACTCGCCCACACCCACTCAACCCCGTCGGAAACCCTCCCCGCCACCACCTCTACCCCCACGCCCACGCTCGGCGCCGCGACCATCGCGCTGCACGGGCTACAACCCAAGCGTGTAACCGGCGAGTCCCTGGCTGGCAGCATCGTCCAGAGCACCAGTTTCCGCCAGAGCAGCGTGGGCGGAGACCCGGTCCCGCACGCCTACTCGCGTTGCAGCAACCCGACCGTCGATGACCTCGAAGTCGCACTCGGCGCTATCGAGAACGCGCCCCCGGCTGTTACCTTCGGCACCGGCCTGGCCGCTGAGACCGCGCTCTTCCTCTCGGTCCTGCGTGCCGGGGACCACGTCGTTCTGGGAGACTGTATCTACGGCGGCACCGTCCGCCTCGCACAACAAGTCCTCGCCAACCTGGGCATCACGCACACCTTCGCCCCCAGCACGGACCCAGAAAAAATCCAGGCCGCCATCACACCGCGTACCAAACTGGTCTTCATTGAGACCCCGGCCAACCCGACGCTGGTGCTCACCGACATCCAGGCGATCGCCGACATCTGCAAGCCGCGCAACATCCTGCTGGCCGTGGACAACACATTCCTGACGCCCGTCATCCTCCGGCCGCTTGATCTCGGCGCCGATATCGCCGTCTACAGCACCACCAAGCACATCGAAGGGCACGGTGCCGCCCTCGGCGGCGCACTGACCACCCGCGACCCGGCTCTGCTGGCCCGCTTCCGCTTCATCCGCAAGAGCACCGGCGCGATCCAAAGCCCGCTGAACGCCTACCTCACGCTCCGCGGCCTGCGCACACTCCCGCTGCGCGTCCGCGAGCATTCACGCCACGCGCAGGTCATCGCCGAGTGGCTCGAGACCAACCCGGCCGTCGCAAGGGTCAACTACCCCGGCCTGGAGTCGTTCCCGCAGGCAGCGCTCGCACGCCGGGCGCACGCCACCGCTTCGGGCACGTTCCACGGCGGGGTGTTGAGTTTCGAACTCCTCGGCGGCGTGCCCGCGGCCCTCGCCTTCCTCAGCGCCGTTCGGCTGTGCACACTCGCCGAGCACGTCGGCAGCATCGAGTCGATCGTCACCCACTCGGCGACGATGACCCACGCGGACGTCCCCGCCGAGCAGCGCCGTGCCGCGGGCATCTCCGACGGCCTCGTCCGCCTCTCCGTCGGCCTCGAAGACCCCGCCGACGTCATCGCCGACCTCACCCAGGCGCTCGCCGCAGCACATGCTGCCGTCAATACCCCGGCGGTAGAAACCAAACCCCTTACCGCCGCAGCACAACTCGTCGCAGCAAAGTAAAGGAACCCCTCCCCCAGAATGTTCTGGCGGGGAGGGGCAGGGGCGGGGTTAGCAAACGCAATGAGCACGCAAACATCAACCAATCACACGCACGATGGTCGGCTCGGAGAGCCGACATACCCACCACTCAAAGGCCACACCATGACCACCACACCTAGCACCATCGTCCTCAAATTCGGCGGCTCGGTCCTCCGCGCCGACGGCGACATCGCCGCTGTCGTGCACGAGATTTACCGCTGGGTCCGATCCGGGCACAAGATCGTCGCCGTCGTCAGCGCTATCGAAGGCCAGACCGACGCGCTGCTCGACCGTGCCGCCCAGTACGGCCCCGGCGCAAGCGAGCACGCCACGGCCCTGCTGCTGGCCACCGGCGAGCTCCAATCCGCCGCGCTCCTCGGCCTCGCCCTCGGGCGTGCAGGCATCGACGCAAGCGTCCTCCCACCCAGCGCCATCAACCTCTGCACACTTGGCGAGACACTCGACGCCGAACCCGTCTCGCTGGATATCACACGCCTGCGTAACGCCCTCGACCGCGCCCCCGTCGCCGTTGTCCCCGGCTTTGTCGGCATCGGCAACGGTGGCCAGTGGACCCTACTCGGCCGTGGCGGCACGGACCTGACCGCACTCTTCCTCGCACAGCAGCTCGGCGCAACGTGCAGGCTCATCAAAGACGTCGACGGCCTCTACCAGTGGGACCCCGCCAAGCCCGGCCCACGCCCCCAGCGCTACGCACGCATCGGCATCGGCGACGCCCTCGCCCTCGGCGGGCAGATCGTCCAGAACAAGGCCCTCCGCTTTGTCCGCGAGCACGCCCAGCAGTTTGAGGTCAGCACCTTCAACGCACCGCACGCCACGCTCGTTACTGCCGACGCGCAAAGCCAACTGGCCGAGCCAACCCAGCCCGCGTTCATCCGCAGGGTTGCGGTCCTCGGCTTCGGCACCGTCGGCCAGGGCGTTGTCTCGCACCTGAAGCACCAGCCCGACCGCTTTGCCATCTCCGCCATCGCCGTGCGCGACACCGATAAGGCCCGCCGAGCCGGCGCGGAAGAATCGCTCCTGACAACCGACCTTGCCGCCGCCATCGACAACGCTGACGTCGTCATCGAAACCCTCGGCGGCCTCGAACCCGCACGCTCCATCGTCGCCAAGGCCCTCACCCGCGGCACACACGTCATCACGGCCAACAAGGCCCTCATCGCCCGCCACGGCAGCAAGCTCCGCGCCCTGGCCAAACGCTCCGGTGCCACGCTCACCTACTCCGCCGCCGTCGGCGGCGCAGCACCCGTGCTCGAAGTCGCCGGCACACTCAAACCCTCGGCCAACCTCCGCCGAGTCGAGGGGATCATCAACGGCACCACCAACTTCATCCTCGACCGCGTCCTAGCCGGGGGCAACTTCGACGACGCTCTTACCGCCGCACAGCACGCCGGCTTTGCCGAGGCTGATCCCTCGCGCGACCTCGACGGCTGGGACGCGGCCGACAAACTCGCCCTCATCGCCCACGCCTCCTTTGGCCTCAACCTCGACCCCGACGACATCGACCGCCAGCCCCTCACCGCCCCGGCCATCGCACTGGCCCTTGAAAAGGCCTCGCCGGGCCAGCGCCCACGTTACATCGCCTGGCTCGAGCGCGATGGCAAAAAGATCAAAGCCGGCGTCGGCCTCGCGCTCGTGAGCCTCGACCACCCGCTGGCCAATGTTCGTGCCGAGCACAACCGCGTGGTCTTCACGCTCAGCGACAACGCCGAGCACCTCGCCACCGGCCGGGGCGCAGGGCGCTGGCCGACCGCCCAGGCCGTGCTCGCCGATCTGCTGGACTTGCACCGCGCGACCCGCCCGGTTGAGTCTTTACACCAGCACGAACTCGACTCGGCAGTGGTCTGATTGCCGGGGCGTCAAGCAGTGGAGGCCTAAACCATTGAAAACCCTGGGCAGTGGGGGGGTGACCCCGCCGCAGTTATCAATCCTCTGAATCCCTCCCCCGAGCGGATGGGCAGGGGTGGGCTTGGCTCGGCACAACGCGCAGAAAAAATCCTGCGCACCGCACAAGATTCCCGCCCGCAGACGGGCACCTACAACCAGTTTGTCTACAACACCCCCACGCCGTTGCTCAAGCCTTCGCCACGCGCGTCTTGGGCACGCCCAGGATGCCGTCCTTGCCCGTGTCCTTCTTCTTGGACTCGACGAGCTTGGCCAGACGCTCAGCACGCGTGTACACGCTCCGGTTGACGGCCAAACCACTCTTGATCTTCAGCGAACGATCGATGCTCATTGCTCAAACCCTTTCCGTATGGCCGGGCCTTGCAACCCCGCCAGCACTAAAACTTCTTCCAGAACGCGTCGGAAAAATCCGAAGGCGCCCTCTTGTTCTCCACTCGCCAGCGCCTCCCAAGCCCCTTGATGTTCGTCATCAGGGCCTCGCGCTCCTTCTGTGCCTCTCGGAATGCGCCCGGCGCATACCCCGAAAGCAAAACCACCTCGCAGGGAGTATTGTTCGCCGCTGCCCGGCTTGGATCAACCTTGTTCTTTGGCTGCACCAACGCCGGATAACCGTGCTTGGCTAGGTACTGCCCCGCCTCCGTCGCGTCCTTCCAGGGGAGCGTCGCGACCACGAGATAGTTCCACCCCCCCTGAATCTCCGTAACAATCGGCTTGCCCGCACCCTGGCCGGGCACGCCGCCGCGGGACGGATCCTGCCCACCGGCAGGCAACGCCGGCTCGCTCAGTGGGTCGCTCACCTGCCCGTTGTGCACAACACCCGGCACTGGGCCGGGCACTGCCGAAGTATCAACGCCCCCACCCGCGACTCCATCCTGCCCGGTGGGGACCTGCGTTGTGCCCGCCTCACCCATCCGCTTGGACCACTCTTGGTCTGTTGTCTTCTTGCCAACGAGGCTCCCAACCCATAGACCGATCACGACCAGAACAATCGCCCCCCCGATTGCCAAGGCCCACAAGAGCAGTGTTTGCCTGGCGCGCCGCGAGGCGGGCGACCACGCCGCGTTCTCGGCAATGTTCCCCGTCGAAGTCGGGATGCGTGGCGTCTGCCGCGTTGGGTATGGTGCCACCCCGTCGCCAGACGAGGGCACACCCGTTGGGGAATGCCTGATCAACTCAATAAGCACTGGCGCGCCGCGCTTGCGGATCATGTGCCATAGTGTAACACCCCAACGACCCGAACAAAAATCCAAATTACCTCTGTCTTGTTCTAAACCCCTCCCTAGGGGATGGGCACGGGCGGGGTTCCCTCCCGCCAGCCTTTCCTACTCGGCGCAACTCCATATACTTCCAGCATCCCCACACCTATCAAAGTCCTTCCCTCCGCCAGATGGCCACATCCGGGCACATCCCAGTTCTCCTCCAGCCGGTCGTCGATCTTCTTACCCTCACCGGTCAAGAGCACACCGGCGGGGTCTTTGCCGACTGCACAGCGGGCCTCGGCGGGCACGCCGTGCACATCGCTGCCCGCCTGGGACCGACGGGTACGGTGATCCTCAACGACCTCGACGCCGGGAATCTCGCCCGCGCTGCCGAGGCCGTGCGCGTGGCCGTGCCGGGGATCACCATACTCACCCATGCTGGCAACTTCGCCTCGCTGCCCCGCTTTATCGCTTCGCACGGCCTGCGTGCAACGTGCGTGCTGGCCGACCTGGGCTTTGCCAGCACCCAAGTCGACAACCCCGCGCGGGGGTTGAGTTTTATGCACGACGGCCCGCTGGACATGCGCCTGGACCCCGCCGGCCCGGTTACCGCCGCCGATCTTGTCGCAACGATGACCGAGCAGGAGCTGGTACAGACGATCGCCGAGTTTGGCGAAGAAAAGCACCCCAAGCCGATCGCCCGGCGGATCGTCCAAGCCCGCCAGCAAGGGGCCATCACCACCACCGCTCAACTCGCCGCGATCATCCGCTCAGCACTCGCCGGCAAACCGACCGGGGGCATCGACCCGGCCACACGCACCTTCCAAGCCCTCCGCATCGCCGTCAACGATGAACTCGGCAACCTCGACGCGCTCCTCGATGAAATCTCCGCCGGGGCACGCGCCTTGCAACCACCAGGCAGCACCCACACCGGCCCGCGCACAGAGTGGCTCGCCCCCGGTGCCCGCGTGGGCATCATCAGTTTTCACTCTCTCGAAGACCGCCCCGTCAAGCACACCTTCGCCAACCTCGTCAAAGCCGGCCTCGCCCGCCACGTCATCAAAGACCCCCTCGGGCCCACCGACGACGAACAACGCACCAACCCGCGCAGCCGATCGGCCAAACTGCGGGGGATCCAGATCACCAGCAATGACTCTGGCCCCAGCGGGGCCAAGGGTTGTAGCCACGGGTAAAGCCCGCGCTTCGTGGGCGCAACCCGTGGTAAACGGTCCCTCTCGCGCACCGCCCCGGCAGGGGCGAAGGAACATCCCCGCATCGGCTCCTAAATCCTTTGCTTGACATTCCGACCGATCACCCACCCCTCCGCCCCGCCGGGGCGGATGAATCACACACCTACCTCTCCACGGGTTCCGGCGAGGAAGCCTCGCCTCCACCCGTGGCTACACACCGCGGCCCCGCTGGGGCCGAAGGCGCTCAAACGCCGGCTACCCAATCACTGCCATCACAAACAACACCACAGACATCAAGAAAGACATCACGACAGAGATCACATCCACCCCAACCCCCATCCCTGACCCACCCCCATCACTTCGCCTGCTTCTTCAACCCCGCGATATCCAACTCAATCCGGTCCCCCACCTTCAACGGCTTGGGCAACGCCTTCAGCGTGCCACCGGCCACCTCTATGACAAACTGGCTCGGGAACCGGCTCGAATACCCCTTCAACCTCGACTCATACTTCATGTTCACCGCCGACCACGCCGGCGCACCGTCATACGGCAACGTATTCTCCTTCTCACCCTCCCCACGCGGCTCTTCCGCTTTCATCTCGTGCATCGCCAGCACGCGCCCCTGCTGGTCCAAGTAGACAATGTCAATCGGTGCCGGGCAATCACGCATCACAAAGTTCTGAACGCTTACCTGCTCGGTCGGGAAGACAAACAGCATCCCCGCGCCCTGCGGTATCACACCACGCTCAGACAAACCGCGGAACCGCCGCGCCGGCGTCAACGCGAGCTCCAGCGTGAAACCCTTCCCACCCAGATCGACCTTGATAAACCCGGCGGGCACCTCCGCCGGCTTCGTCGCCGACCCACTGGTCTCCGTGGGCTTGGTCCCAGCGGGCTTGGTTTCAGATGGCTTGCTCTCGCCGGGCTTCGTACTGCCTGGCTTTGGCGTTTCCGTCGCGGGCGCAGGTGTTTTCTTCGGGTCCTCCTTGGCCGGCTCTGGCCCCGCGCGATGCCCGCACGCCCCGTTCGCCCCCAGCCCCGCCACGGCAACGCCCAACCCCGCGAGCACACCGGCGCACCGCCTACTCATCTTCACACCTCCCTGAGCCATTGGTCATCCTCCTGCGTAAAGACCACCACACCGCGTGGCAGGCCATCAACCCGCAAACCCGCCGCAAAGTCTATTGCGTTCATCACCCCCCTGCTCGTCGTGATCCCGCACCACCACGCCACCAGCCCGATCACACGCTCAGCCGGCACGCCCGAATCCCGATACACATCCACCCGCGTATCCCCATGCCTCTTGGCCAGCCGACGCCCATCGCTGCCAACAACCAACGGCACATGCACATACACCGGCGGCGCACCAAGCCCCAGCGCCTCATACAGCACCCATTGCCGCGCCGCCGAGTCGAGCAGGTCATCACCCCGCACCACGTGCGTAACACCCTGCCTGGCATCGTCAACGACCACCGCCAGTTGATACGCCGGCACGCCCCGCTTGGTCCAGACAACAAAGTCCCCGATCGTCTGCGCCGGGTTGATGCACTGCTGCCCGGCAAACCCATCGACAAACTCCACCGGTACATCGGGCGTCGCAAACCGCCACGCTACGCCCGCAGCGCCCGCACCTGCGCCCGCAGCAGTAAACACCCGCGCCGCACCCCACCCCGCAGGGCGCAGCGATGCAGGGAATCGCTTCTCACCCCCAGCACCACCCTCCTGCGGCGCCGACAACGCATCATCGGCCTCCCCGCGCGTTATCTCCGTTGGGTACGCACGCCCCGCACGCGCGAGCGTCTGCATCGCTCCTTCATACGGCGTCAAATCCGCCGACTGCACCACCGGCCCCGCGTCCCAGTCCATCCCGAGCCACCGGAGCGTCCGCTCGATCCCCGCCGCGGCCCCGGGCTTGATACGCGGCCCGTCCAGGTCTTCCACACGCAGCACCACGCGCCACCCGTTCTGCCGGGCCAACGCCCAGTTGATCAAAAACGTCCGCGCGTTGCCCAGATGCAACGCCCCCGTCGGCGACGGCGCCAGCCGGGTCGTTAACACTCTGTTTCCACCCTCGGCTTCACGCACCCCCAAGCGTCCGAGCATCCGCAACCAAAATCAACCCCCACACCCCGTTTTTCTTCCAACCCAAATCCCGGTTACACTCCCCCCATGGCCGCCAAACCATCTACCAAAAAAACCCCCTCCAGGCCCCCCGCCACCCGCAGCAACAAGGCCCACACCGTCCCCCGCCTGGCCGAGTCCGAGCTGGCCGACGCCCTCGCCCGCCACCCCGACTGGGCCCGCGCCGGCGACGCCATCCAACGCACCTTCGCCTTCAAAGACTTCCTCGAAGCGATGGCCTTTGTTACCAACGCCGCCCACGCCGCGCAGGCCGCCCAGCACCACCCCGACATCCTCATCCGCTACAACAAAGTAACCATGACGCTGAGCACACACGACGCCGGGGGCATCAGCCACAAGGACTTCGACCTGGCCGCGAAACTCGATGCGATGAGGATCTGACAAACAACCTCCTCCCCAAGAACCTTCTGGCAGGGACCGGCTGCGGTGGGGTTCGCACACCCAGAGCGATTCAAACAAGAGGTTCGCGGAGTGGACGGAGGCTGGCGTAGGGACGCGGAGCAAATGCCGTGTTGGGGTTCGCTTAAGGCATCATCCCCTCTCTAACACGCCACATCACTCCTGTGAAAAAACTCCCTACCTCTGTTCTCTGAGTGACTTCCCCCGCGCTACCAGGGCCTAATACAAAGGCTACTTCAGCTCCCCTTGCAGCCAACCACATCACCCCATCACAATCATCCACACCACAACACCAACCACCACCAGCAACGGCCACACACCCACCGCCACCAGCGCACGCCACTGCCGCACCCCCGGCACCTGCGACAACGCAAACGCCGAGGCCACCCACAACCACACCACACCCAGTGGCGCCAGCATGATCCCAAAGCACGGCACGCCCACCAGTAGCAGCGCCGGTGCGCTGTAGTTGACCATCTCCATCGTCCGCCCCAGCGAGAGCATCTCACTGTTGCGCTCGGCCTCGGTCCTGTGCCCCACGTGCAGAGCGACCAGCAACGCCGCGTGCGAGAGTAACCCCCAAACCTGCAACCCCAGCCAGAGCACCAGCGCAGGCACTAAGAAAGCCAGCAGCAGATAGCCCACAAACATCAGCATGTCCTGGGGCCTGCCCTGCACACCCAGGCCAGCGATCTGCCTCATCGGCAAGACCACAAAGAGCGGCCCGATCCCCACCACACCAAAGAGCAGTGTGCAGATGGCCGAGAAGACCCGCGCCTGCAAGGGGTTGCACGCCTCGCTCATCACGTCCCTGCCCAGCCGGTAAGGGTTGCCGATGGCCGTGCCAAAGGTACCCCAGAAAGCACGCACCCACCCGCGGTCGCGGCGGTCGGCCCACAGCAGCCCCTCCTGCTTGGTGATCCGCTCGTCAACCCCCACCGTCGGCAGCACCAGCATCGCGTCCATCTCGATCCCGCGCCCGCACTTGACGCACACAAACGCGATCGGCTCAAGGTGCCCCTGCTCATCTGTCCCGTAGTAATCCTGCCCGCACCCCGCCGTGGGGCAGATAAACCGGCACGCGTTGACCCGCAGCCGATAGTCCGACGGGCGAAAGACCGTCCCGCACTCCGGGCAAGGCCCGGGTGCAAGGTTCCACAGCGAGTACCCGCACTTCTTGCAGTTCATCGCTCAACGCACCCCCTTGGCCCACCCCTGCACCTCGGCCTTGACCTTCTGCTTGCTGAACCAGACCAGCACCACGACCGGGTACGCCACACCCCACGCAAACATCACCACGATCATCACAACGCCGAAGACCGACATAAACCCCGCCATCCCCGGCGGCATCCCGGCACCACCCGTGCCACCCATCCCCTGGATCGCCTGCGCCTGCCCCTGCGAACCAAAGTACATCACCACGCAAATCAGCACGGCCACCACCGTCCTCGCCCCCGCCCACACCAGGTGCAAGGCCCGAGCCATCGACCGCCGACGGACGCACTGAATCCCCGCGATCAACAACAGCACGCTCGTTATCAGCGCCAAAAAAGACGCCAGCACCGACAGCCACGGGTAGGGCATCCCCGCCTGCATCAACGCCATCTGCTCCTGCACCTCGGCGCTTGACGCACCCTGGCCGCCGGACATCAACTGTGCAAATAAACCTTGGGCGAACACCGAGAACACCCCGCACGCATTGCTCAGCACGCCACCACCACCAAGCACAATACTGACCACCCCCAGCACCACCGGCCACTGCGACAAACGCACGGGCAACGCCCCGGGCACCGTCGGCGGAGCCATGGCCACAGGTGAGTGCCCCCCATCAACGCCAAACGGCTCTGGTCCTTGTGTCATACCCCTAGCATATCACAAACCAACCCGCATGATCTTCCAAAGCCCTCCCCTGATGCCGGGGCCAGCGGTGGGGTTGTCCTATCTGAACCCCTCCCCCGAGGGGAGGGGCAGGGGTGGGGTAAGCACACACGAAGTGTTTCAAATAAGAGGTTCGCGGAGGAGGCGGAGGTTGGCGGAGGAACGCGGAGTAAAGACCGATAGAGTGCTTGGCTGTGAACCCAATTTCCACCAAAGCCACCCACAAACAACCTTTGCCACTCTGTCACTCTGCCACTCTGCCACTTTGTCACTCTGCATCTGCCCCTCTGCCCCTCCGTCCTCCGAGTCAATTGATTCAGTTGACTCAATGAAGTCACTCCCCCTCCCGCATCCTCTCAAACGCCATCACCACCCTGATCTGCTCATACGTAACCGCACCACCCTGCGCCACACCCTCCGCGC
>JAJTGZ010000004.1 GCA_021299385.1 Phycisphaeraceae bacterium
CTACGCCGCCAACGACTCACGCACCGTCGCGCAGGGTGGCACGACGAGCACCGCCGCCGTCGGCACGCTCTTCGCTTCCACCACCGCCTCCATCGGCGATGCGCAGCGCCTCTTCGTAACCAACTTCCGCTACTCCGACGTCGCCCTCGTCCCCGCGGGCGATAAGTACATCACGCAGGACGGCACGCTCCTGAGCTACACCGACAACCTCCCCCTCCGCAACGCCGTCGCCGGCGACTTCAACGCCGACGGCGTCCGCAACGCCGACGACATCTCCCAGTTGGTCGCCGCCTGGCGCTCACGCAACGGGGGCGCAGCCTGGGTCAGCCCCAACGCCTCCGGCGCTCTGGCCACCCTTGCTACAACCACCGGCCAGGCCGCCAACCCCGGCGATGCCGTGATCGAAATCCTCGGCGACTTCAACGGCGACGGCTCCTTCACCAAGCTCGACGTCCGCTACTTTGCCGACGGCCTCGCCCTCGTCAACGACAACTCCTCACCCACAGGCCGCCGCCTTGACCGCAAGGCCGGCTTCACCGCCGTCGATAATGCCTTCGCCGGCAACTTCTTCGGCACCACGCTTGCTACACCCAAGGCCTACTTCGCCGGCGACGCACGCGGGGACGTCTTCAACCGCCTCGCCCGCGTCGCCCCAGGCTACGCCCCCATCGGTGCCGACTCCGGCAACGCGTTTGACTCGGCCACCATCAGCGCCGACACCAACCGCGTCGATGGGTACGACATCTCCTACGTCCAGGCCCAGTTCAATCGCAACTCCGCCGTCAGCGACGGGGCCCTGAACTGGTCCAACTACACCGAGGCCACGGGCATCGTTACCCTCCCCAACCCCACCGGCACCGCGGTGGCCACCAGCCGGTCCGACCTCTCGGGCGACATCACCGGCGACGGGATCGTCAACCAGGCCGACGTTGTCGAACTGGTTACCAACATCCTGGGCACCACCCTCGGCGACGTCAACCTCGACGGCGCAACCAACGCCGCCGACCTGGCGATCGTCGATGCCTCCATCGCGACGCCCCCGGCTGCTCAGAACGTCTTCTGGGGCAACGGGGACCTGACCGGCGACGGCGTCGTCAACGCCGCTGACCGGAACATCGTCATCGCGGCCCTCTGCCCCAACCCCAGCAACGTCTCGGGCCCCGGGCAGAACACCACGGCACTCGATGCCGAGTTGACCGCAGACGACATCATCGTCTTCCTCAACCGCTTCTTCGCCGGCGACCTGGCCAGTGATGTCTCTGGCCCCGGCCAGAACACCACGGCGATCGACGGCGAGCTGACGGCAGACGACATCATCGTCTTCCTCAACCGCTTCTTCGCCGGGTGCTAAGCAAGGGCTTAGGGACAGGGCCGAGGGCCGAGGGAATGCAAAGACCTCCAACCCCTAAAGCCTAACCACTAAAACCTCCTACCAACCCCAAGCCCCGGGCACCTCTCGCCCGGGGCTTTTCATTTTGCCACCGCGCCCCCCAGGCCGATATCCTCAGCCCATGGCCTCCATCCTCGTCGTCGGCCCACACCCAGATGACCAAGAGCTCGGCATGGGTGGCACCATCGCCCTGCTGGCCCATCAGGGCCACCAGGTAACTCTGCTGGACATGACCGACGGGGAGCCGACCCCCGCCGGCGAGCGCGCCACGCGGCTAGTAGAGGCCAAGGCCGCCGCGGAGGCGCTCTCACCACCACCGCCGGGCCGGGCCATCACGCGCATCCTGCTGGACATGCCCAACCGCCGGGTCGAGCCGAGCCTCACAGCCCGGCACGCCGTGGCCGGGGCGATGCGCGCGGTGCAGGCGCAGATCGTCTTTGTGCCGTATTTCAAGGACGCCCACCCCGACCACATCGCCACCACCAGCATCACCCAGGACGCCCGCTTTGACGCCAAGCTCACCAAGCTCACCCTCCCCGGCGACCGCGGGCAGCCACCGATCTACCCGCAGTGGCTGATCTACTACTACGCCACGCACCTGCGCATCATCCCCACGCCGAGCTTCATCATCGACACGAGCATGTTCGCCGGGCACAAGCTCCGCGCGATCAACGCCTACGCCTCGCAGTTCGTCAAGAACCCGAGCAACCGGGCCGTCCCCGAGCGCATCACCACCCAGGACCGCTACCTCGGCTCACGCATCAACGCCCACGCCGGCGAGTGCTTCTTCACCGACGAACCCCTGGGCCTCAACGGCCTGTCAGGCCTCGTGGGCATCGGCTAGCCGAGAGGCCTGGCCTCGTACGCATCATCGTTTCTTTGCTGAGTCAAACCCCTCTGCAAGTGGTGGCGTACAGCGCCTTCAACCCCGAGGTGGTAACGGGTTGCATCCTCCTCAACCCCAAAGGGGTTGCGGGCTGTAGCCACGGGTGGAGCGCAGCGCAACCCGTGGAAGCCGTGATGAAACAACACCCCGCCCCGGCAGGGGCGGCGGACTCCCCCGCCCCCGCCGGGGCGGCCCGCATCGAGTGCCTCGCTTCCACGGGTTGCGCCCGCGAAAGCGCGGGCTCCACCCGTGGCTACACACCGCGGCCCCGCTGGGGCCTAAATCCCCCCAAAGCCAACCCCAAAGAAACACTCAGAGAACCTCTGCCCCTCCGTCCTCTGAGTGATCCCCCTTCAGTGCACACCGCTCGCCGCCAGCCACCGCTCCGCATCCAGCGCGGCGACGCACCCCATCCCCGCCGCCGACACCGCCTGCCGGTAGTGCGCATCAGCCACATCCCCCGCGGCAAACACCCCCGGCAGGTTCGTGGCGCTGTTCCGCGCACGCAGTACAATGTACCCCGCGTCGTCAAGCTCGACGCCCGAAGCCTTCAGAAACTTTGTCGTCGGCGTGTGCCCGATCGCGATGAACAAACCCTTAACCGCAAGCGTCGAGCGCTCCTTGGTAAGCGTGTCCTCCATCAGCACGCCGGTGATTGTTTCGCCGCCGAGCACGTCGACGATGGTCTTGTTCCAGATGACCTTGGCGTTTGGCCGGGCAAAGTAGCGCTGCTGCATGATCTTGCTGGCCCGCAGCGAGTCGCGCCGGTGGATGACATAGACCTCCGAGGCGAACTTGGTCAAGTACGTCGCCTCTTCCATAGCCGTGTCCCCGCCGCCGATGACGGCCAGCGGCTGGTTGCGGAAGCCCGGCAGCGCGCCGTCGCAGACCGCGCACGCCGAGACCCCCCCACCACTCCGCGCCAGACGCATCTCGTTTTCAAGCCCCAGCCAGTTTGCCGTCGCCCCCGTTGCCAGGATCACCGCGTGCGCCCGCACCACCTCGCCCCCGGCGGTGTGCAGCAGGTGCGGCACGCCGGGCTTCGCTGAGAACTCGCACCGCACAATGTCCTCCATGATGCTCTTGGTCCCGAACCGCTCGGCCTGCTTCTGAAAATCCTCCATCATTTTGGGCCCGGTGATGCCGTGGGGGAACCCGGGATAGTTCTCGACCTCCGTCGTCAGCATCAACTGCCCGCCGGGGAGGATCGGCCCGGGGTCGTTCTTGGGGATACCGATGTAGCAAACCGGCTGGAGCTGCGCACGGGCGGCATAGATCGCCGCGGTCCACCCGGCCGGTCCTGAGCCGATAATGACAAGTTTGTGGGTCGCGTTGGCTGTGGTGCTGCTGCTCATGCGTGCTCCGTTGAATGCGAGGATACGCCCCTTGCCAAGCCAGCCCCCAGCCAAGGTTTTCGGACCCACTATTCGCCCTGCGCGCTCAACACCACCCCCACTTGCGCCGATATCCACGCTTGTTCTAGGCCCCAACACCAGATCAGGAGTTTCGTCATGGACAAGGCCAGCATGGGTGGAACTGCGCTCATGACCGGTGTGGTCGTCCTGGTCTGCTACCAGGCGACCGGCGGGGACCTGATGTCCCTTTGGTCGTCCAAGGGCTTCTACATGGTCATCCTGGGCACCGTGGCGGCGGTCATGATGTCCATGCCCTTTGACCGCATCAAGATGGTCCCGGGCTATATCCGCAAGTTTCTCTTCAACAAAACACGCCCGGCGATGGAGACCATCGCCATGATGTCCAAACTCTCCGAGAAGGCACGCCGCGACGGCATCCTCTCGCTGGAGTCCGATGTCGCCTCGATCCCAGACGCCTTTGTTGCCGCGGGCCTGAAAATGGCCGTTGACGGCATCGACCCCGACACCATCGAATCGACGATGCGCATGGAGATCATGGCCATGCAAGACCGGCACAAGTCGGGCAAAAAATTCTTCGACATCATCAAGACCTACGGGCCGGGCCTGGGCCTGATCGCCACGCTCATCGGGCAGATCGGCATGTTCAAGAACCTCGGCGGGGACATCGCCACCATGGGCTACATGCTTGCCGTTGCCGTCGTTGCCACCATGTACGGCACCGTGCTGGCCAACTGCATCGCCGGCCCAATGGGCGACAAACTCGCCTACCGCAGCGGGGAAGAAATCCTCGCCCGTGAGATGGCCCTGCAGGCCATCCTCAGCATCCAGGCCGGGGAGAACCCACGCGTAACGCTCGACAAGATGTCCGCCTTCATCCCCGCCAGCACGCGCGAAAAAGCCAAGGCCGCGTAAGCACCCACCCCACCGACCACCCGACGAGCGCACACCATGGCCGAGCAGGAAAAAAAACACGACGCGGAGGCCCACAACGCGGAGGCCCACAACAAGGAAGAGGGCCACAAGAAGCACAAGAAGCACCACCCCCACCGGCACGAAGAGCACGAGCACGAGGAGGGGTGGATCGTCAGCTTTGCCGACAACGTCCTGCTGATGATGGGCTTCTTTGTCATCATGCTGGCAATGAACATGGGTACAAAGGGCGTCCCCGTGACCTCGCCAGAGGCCGAGGACCGGATCGCCGATCTTGCCATCGCCGTGCGCGCCGGGTTCAACAACCCGCTGGACATGACCAGCACCAAGCCCGAGGACCAGGCCCTGATCCGGCGGATGCGCCAGCGCATCACCGACGGCCCCATATCGACCCCCGGGCCGGAGGGCAAGGACTCGTCGCCACAGACCATCCGCCCCACCAACTTCCACGGCAGCGACGGGATCGTCGAGTTTGACCAGGAGTCGGCCGAGATCAACGAGTTCGGGCATCGCACGCTCAAGCAACTGGCCGAGCGCATCAAGGGCAAGCGCTGGATGGTGGAGATTCGCGGGCACACCAGCCGGTTTGAGACCTGGCGCGACGCACAGAAATCACGCGACCTTTCCTATAAACGCGCCTACGCCGTCGGCGAGGCGCTGGTGGGGTTGGGTGTCAAGTGGGACCAGCTCCGCCTGGTCTCTAGCGGGGACGCGGCGTCTGCCGTCGGCCGCACGCGTGCGGCCGAGGATGCGCGCACCAACCAGCGGGCCGAGGTGCTGATCCTCAAAGAGGCGATGCCCGAGGACGTCTACATGCAACCCTGACGCCGATCGGTGCGCATGACCACAAACTTGCGACCAGAAATGGAGATGCGCCACGATGCCCCAGGAACCACTCGGCGGGGTGGGGTGGACCTGTGAATCCTCCAAACCTCCGACGCGGCAGCCGGGCTGTAAACGTCGCCGTGGGGGTGGCGGGGGGCTTTGGACTTTGGGATCGACGGGGTTGTGCGCGCCGGGCATTATCCGGGCTTGCGGCCAAGTGCGAGCGAGAGCGTTTGCAGGATGCTCGAGCGGCCGGCGAAGTCTTCGATGGCCTTGGTCGCGCCGGGGCCGATGAAGCGCGGGGCCAGGGCAAGCCAGTACGGCCCGGTGAGGAGGAGTCCGGCTGTGAGGAGCACGGCCGTGGCCTTGGCATACGCCAGGCGCGTGCGTGGTCTGCAGTGTGTTGCGGTGTTGGCGGGCGCGGCGTTGTGCCCGCACTCTGGACAGGGAGCGGTTGGGTTTGCGCGGGTGTAGCCGCAGGTGGGACAGGAGTTGGCGTCGGCAAGCCTTCGGCGTGCGGCGCGAGTGCAGCGGAGCATCAACCAGCCGTAAAGGAGCAAGGCGCCGAGCGTGACTAATGCGGCTCCGTAGCGGTTGTAGACAATCGCGGCGGGTGCATCCGGGTAAATCCAGTACGACGACTGGTACAGCTGCGATGCTGAGAAGGGCAGATAGAGTTTGACAGGGATCAGGTTCTGAGAACTCGAACCTTTCATGGCAAAGACGTTCATCTTCTGCCACTGATCGGCGTAGCCCGTGCTAAGGAGCAAATAGAGCACAAGGACGCTGGCGGTAAGCCACGCCGTCGGGATGGCCGCGGCGGTGAAGACCTTGTGTGCGGTCGTGGCATCGGGGTCACGTTGCAGTTCGATCAGCACACGTAGAGCAACGAGGTGCAAGATGCAGGCGAGGGCACCGAGCATCGCTGCGGTAAAAACAACCGTTACCCAGGGGGACAAGATCCACGGATCACCCGTCGGGGGCCAGAGCGGTTCACCGCCGGGTGAGGAGCCTTTAACGCTCCAGGAGCCAATGGTAAACACGCCGCGGGGGAGGGTCGTCAGTATCTTATCAAAGGTGTTTGCAACCACGGGCCTGAGGGGATCAGCGGAGATGATCTGGTGGATCACAAAAGCCGTGGCCATGGCCAGCCAGACCATGGCCACGGAGGTCAATACTGCTCGTATGGCTTGGAGGCGTTTCATGGGCAGTCGCTGGTTTGAAGCAAGTACCAGTAATCACCCGGTGCAGGCGGGGTCGGTGCGGCCGGCGGGGGCGAGCACGGCTCTACGGTCGTTGTATATTCATATAAAGTGCAAACTGTCGACTGAACACCGGTCGCGCATCGAGAACAAGCAAGCCAAGTTCGGCCACTTTCATAATAATCAGTCCAAATGAGGCAACGCTTCCAAGTATATATGCACGCGTTGCCGCCAAGTAATGGTGATGGCCCTGAGACGAGCGTCGCTGGTCCAGGAGTGCCGAGAGCCATATTCACTACTGCCACTTGCACACACGAACAAAAATAGGGATCAAAAAAATCAATAATTCCTGATACTAATGCACTCCCGGGCATAAGGGTGTACTGAGCCTGGTTGACCGCGTACGTTCCAAGATTGTTCAAAAAAGCCTGACCGTCGTTCCGGCTCAGTTTCGGGCTTAGGCCCGGCGAGGCCTTGTAGCCGGAATCGACAAGAAACTCGACGACCTCCTCGGGTTGTTGCACCGCCTCCACCAGCGCGAGGGTGGGGTCAGACGCGAAGAGGCCTTTGACCATCGCCTCGGGCGCGACGGCGAGTGTTGCGTTGTACTGCTCGGTGTGGCAGGAGAACTTGACCGAGCGAGCAAAGGTGTCGTTGCCGAGTCGGCCTTTGACCCAGTGGATCGCGCCGGTGAGGTTGGCCTCTTGCCAGCCAAAGCTTTTCCAGGAATCGTCGGGCTGGCGTTCGATGAACATGAGTTTGACGTTCAGGCCGATGGCACCCTGGTCGGTGCACTCGGCAAGGAACCCGACGACCTTGTCGTTTTTCGCGTTGACGGCTGGTTGAAAGGTCCAACCCAGGATGTTCTGTTGCTGCTGGACATTCCACCCGCGCGGGAGGGTTTCGATGCCGTTCTGGGGCACCCATGCCGTTGTGCTGGCTGCGGTCGTTGCTGTCGCTCTAGCTTGCCCTTTGGTCGTTGCTGTTGCTGTGGCTTGCCCTGTGGTGGTTGTGATCGCACCTGTCGCTGGCGGCATGGCGACCAAGCCGAGCAGAAGCACTGAGGCAATGGTCAACTGCTTGAGCAAGCGGATTGACCAAGGTCTTGCGGCGGCGCGCTCATCGACCCTATCTCGGGGCGGCGTGTGTTGGTGGGTGGGGGGGGGGGGGGGGGGGACAGGTTCACAGGAGGCTCCTTGTCTGGATTGGCCGGGTGCGTTGTCGGCACGGTGGGCCAAGCCTTTGCCCGGGCGCATCACGGCGTGCCCGTTGGCCGGCCATCGAACCACTCGACGGCAGGTGGAGCATACTGGAAGTTCACTTCCTTTGCAAGGGGAATTCTTTTTGTGGATAGCCGGTGGATAACTTTTTCTTCCGTGCCGGGTGCGGTGTAAGGGTGTAGGGGGTGCGGCGGGGGATTTGGATCGGTTTTGGATGTTGTGCGCCCGAAGCAGCAAACCCCACCCCTGCCCCTGCCATCGGGGGAGGGGTTCTGAAGAAGCGGCCCTGTTGGAGAAGGGTTGTGATGAAAGGATCAGTTGCCGAGGTTGATGGTGTTTTTCCCGGCGTCTTTAGAGTGGTAGAGGTTTGCGTCGGCGGCTTTGAGCAGGTCGGGGCCGGTGAGGCCGTCCCAGGGGAAGGTGGCTAGGCCTGCTGAGACGGTCAGTGCGCCGGCGGCTTCTGTGCCGAGTTTGGGGAAGCGGGCGTCGGCGATTTGTTTGCGGAAGCGCTCGGCGATGAGCTGGACGCTCTGCGGGTGGCGGGAGCCGAGCTCGCGAGGGCCGGCTGGTTCGTAGAAGACGACGACGAACTCATCGCCACCGATGCGGCAGACGCGGTCGTCGGGTCGGATGACCGAGCGGAGGAGTTTGATGATCTGGACGAGGATTTCGTCGCCGGCGGGGTGGCCGAAGCGGTCGTTGAAGGTTTTGAAGTTATCGATGTCCAGGACCATGACCGTGAGCATGTGGCGTTTGGTTGCTGATTCGCGGATGGCGGCGTCGAGGAAGCAGTCGAGGTATCGGCGGTTATAGGCGCCGGTGAGTTCGTCGGTGATGGAGTCTTGCCGCGCTTTGCGGAGGGTTGCTTGGAGGGTGAGCCAGTGTGCTAGCCAGGGTGCGGCGTGCTCGAGGTGGTGGGCTTCGAGCGTGGGGCTGGCGAGCAGGGCGGGTGCGACACCTTGGAGCACGACCGGGACGCCGTGGGGTGGGCGGGGCGTGGTGGTGGTGTCGGGAGCGGGGATGAACATGACATCGGCGCGGGCGACGCGGCGGCGTATGGCGTCGAGTGCGAGCGGGAGGATGTCTTGGTCGTCAAGGAGTGCCTGGAGGATTTGCCGGTCGTCGCCGAAGGACCAGGTGCCGGGTGTGGTGGGGCGGTGCGGCTCGGGCGCGCTGGTGGGCGTTGCGGGCCAGGCGCGGGCGGCGGGTGTGGTGGTGATGCTGGGGATGGTGGTCGGTGGTGGTGCTGAGGTTGGTGCTGGGGATGCTTGGTTGGCGAAGACGACCTGTTGCGTGATGCGGCCGATGGTGGAGTAGAACGGTGGCGGGGCCTGTGGGGTTGGGGTGGGTGGTGTGGTGAGTTTGGCGAGGAGCGCGCGGAGGGTTGGGCCGTCGGTTCCTGGGGGGATGGTGCCGTCGAGGTTGCTGGTGGTGTGGCCGTTGGTGTGGGTGTTGCTGGTGGCCAGGAGTGTGATGGCGCTGGGCTGTATGACTTTGATCGCCTGCTGGAGTTCGAGCGTGGCGGCGGGGTCGGCGGCGAGGTCGGGGTCGAGGATGACGGCGGTGTGGTGTGGTGAGTCGGCGTCGATGGGGTCGGCGAGCTCGCCGAGGGCGTCCAGGGGGGTTCGTGCGCGGATGAGTTCGATGCCTGGGTCGCGGCGGAGGGTGCTCTCTAGGCCCGTGCGGCCGGCGAGGATCACGCGGAGGTTGAGGTTGTCGGCGATGGGGGGCATGGTGTTGTTTATACGGCTGGCGTGCTAGCGGGGTGCGTCGCGGCCCAGGAGCATGCGGAGCTCTTCGGGGCTGAGGGTGTCGTCGTCGTTGTTGGCGTCGGCTGGCGTGTGGTGGTTGGGTGGGGCGGGGGTGAGTTTGAGGGGTGGGTGGGATGTGGGAGTTGGCGCGGGGGTTGGAGTAGGAGTTGGTGGTGCGCCCCAGTTGACGATGTCTTGCGGTTGCAATGGTCGCAGCGATTGTGTGCCGGCGGGGTCATAGACCCAGCAGCGGGCGCGGGGGGCGTATTGCTGGATGGCCAGTGCGGTTTGTGCGGGGTCGATGAGTGCGGCGGGTTGGCAGAAGATGACCAGGACGCCGAGGGTGTTGTGTGCGCTTGCGTGCGCGGCGCAGGCGTGGGCCATGGTCAGTAAGGAGGAGGTGGAGGTGGAGACGGGGATGCCACGCTTGGCGAGGGAGGCGAGCAGTGGCGCGGGCGCGGGGGCACCGGCGGGGGACCAGACAACGGCGTGCTGGCGGGGTGTGCCCGGTGCGGGCGGGGGTGGGTTTCGGCTTGTGCTCTGCGTGCCGCTGTGCATGGGATAAGTCTACAGCGCGGCGAGGTCAGGTAGTGGTTTTATAGGACGTTTTGGGCAAGATTTTGGGCTATTTGCAGGGCACCGTCGGCGGGGCCGAGGTTTTCGGCGGCGGTGCGCATGGCGGCGAGGGTCGCCGGGGTCTTCAGGAGGCGCAGGAGGGCCTGCCCGAGGGGGCCTTGGAGATTGGATTGGTCGTCGATGAGGTCGTCGGCGATCTCGGCGGCGTGGGCCTGCACGAGGGTTTGGGCGTTGAAGCGTTGGTGCTGGTCTTTGTGGTGCGGGTAGGGGGCAAAGAGCGTTGGGGTGCCCGAGGCCCAGGCCTCGGCGACGGCGCCGGCGCCGGCACGGCTGAGGGCCAGGTCCGCAGCGGACCACCACAGGGGGAGCTGCTCAGTGAAGGGAAGCACCTGGGCGCGGATGCCGGCTTGGGTGTAGGTGGTTTGCAAACGCTCGGCGTCGGGTGCGGAGCCTGTCTGGTGGAGGATTTGCCAGTTGGAGAAGAGTGTTTGGTGGGCTTTGTTTGATGCGAGGTGGTGCAGGAGGTTGTTGAGTGTGCGTGCGCCGAGGCTGCCACCTGTGATGAGCAGGACGGGAAGGGTGGGGTCCAGGCCGAGGGTGGCGCGGGTGGTGGTGCGGTCGCGCACCTGTCGGGCGGCCCGGCGGACGATGGGCGGGATGCGTTTCCAGTGCGGGTGGGATGGGGATGCGACGGTGGTGAAGGCGTGCTGGGCGTGCCGGGCGATCCAGCGGTTGGCCTTGCCTGGCACGGCGTCGATATTGATGAGGGTGATGGGGATGCGTTCGGCGCGAGCGGCCTGCACGGCGGGTGCGGCGACGAACCCGCCGAGGGTGATGAGGTGGACGGGGTGTGCGAGTGTGCGTGCCTGCTGGATGATGTGGCGAGTGATGCGGACGCTGGGGGGCCAGTTGCTCAAGAAGCGCCAGAGTTGCCTGGGGGTGAGGCTGGGGTATTGCGCGGGCAGGGGTGTGAAGGGGACGGCGTGGGGCGTGAGGACTTCGCGGTCGATGGGGCGCGATGAGCAGAGGAAGTGTGCGTCGGCGCTGGGGACGAGCGTGCGGAGCTCTTCCCAGATAGCCAGTGCAGGGTAGAGGTGCCCGCCGGTGCCCCCGCCGGCGAAGATATAAGTTGTAGGGGGTGCGGTGGTGGAGGGCATGGATCAGGCGGGCAGTGGAGCGTGGAGGTTGTGCTCGGGGGTGAGGGTTTGAGGTGGGTTGTTGTTGGGTTGGGGCTGGAGGGTTGGGGTGTATCGGTGGCCGCGGAGGTCCATGTTGATGAGCAGGCCGAGGCAGGCGGCGGTGAGGATCCAGCCGGTGCCTCCTGAACTGAGCAGTGGGAGTGCGATTCCTTTGGTGGGGCCGAGGCCTGTAACGACGGCCATGTTGATGAGGGCCTGGAGGCCGACGGTGGCGGTGATGCCGATGGCGACGAGTTTGAGGACGGGGTTGGTTTGTTTGCGGATGATCGAGAGTGCGGCCCAGATGAGAGCGGCGTAGAGGAAGACGACGATGGCGGCGCCGAAGACGCCGAGTTCCTCGCAGATGATGGCAAAGAGGAAGTCGGTCTGGTCTTCGGGGAGGTAGCCGAATTTTTGGAGGCCGTGGCCAAGCCCGCGGCCGTGGATTTGGCCACCGCTGACGGCGAGCATGGACTGGATCATGTGGTAGCCTTTGCCCTCGGGGTCTTGGTAGGGGTCGAGGAAGGACTTGATGCGTTCGAGGCGGTAGGGGTTGGCCATGACGGCGGCGGCAAAGGCGGCGGCGGCGGCGGGGAGCATGAGCAGGAACTGCCAGAGGCGTGCGCCGCCGGCGATGAGGATGATGGCGGCGACGCCGCCGAGGAGCACGGCGGTGCCGAGGTCTTCGATGACGATTGTCAGGCAGACCAGGCCCGCGGCGGCGAGGCCCGGGAGCAGGCCGGTGAAGAAGTGTGGGAGTCGGTCTTTGACGCGCACGGCGTACCAGGCCATGAGGGCGATGAGTGCCCACTTGCCGATCTCGCTGGGCTGGGCCGAGAGGTCGCCTATGCCGGGCAGCTGGAGGTTGATCCAGCGGTGCGAGCCGTTGACGGAGCGACCAATGCCGGGGATGTAGACGATGAGCATGAGTGCGGCGAGTGCGCCGGCGGCGATCCAGAGCCAGGGGATGGCCCAGCCGCCGAAGCGCGGCTCGTAACGTGGGCCGAAGTTTTTGATCCAGTTGCCGAAGATGGCCGGCTGGGTGTTGGGGAGGCTGAGTTGGACTTTGCGTACGCCTGGGATGAGGCCGAGGATGGGGAGGGTGGCGGCGAGAGTGAGGGCGAGGATGGACAAGAGCATGTAGATGGTGCTTCGGCTCAGGAGGATGCTGGCGATGGTGATGGTTCGTTCGATTTCCATGAGCGCGCTGTTGACCATCACGATGCCGAGCATGAGCAGAGCGAGTACGGCGAGGGCGACAACGTGGCCTGGACGGATGATGGGCATGGGGTGGATATCGGAGCGAGGGGGTGGATTGCGGTAGAGGAGGGGAGGGGGGGAATGGACAAATGGTCAAATGGACAAATTGCCAAATGGGCAAAGAGGATGGGGAGGTTGGTTGGTGGGTGGGGGCGGCCCCACGCGGAGCGTGGGGGTACCCGGGATGGGGATGGGGGATTTACTTTGCGCCGGCGAGTTTGCGGACGGTGAAGTCGAAGCTGCGTGTCATGCTGGCGTGGATGGCGTAGACAATGACGATGTGCAGGCCAGCGGCGATGGCGGCGCCGAGGAGGAGGCTGATGCGTGCGCTGGCCAGGCCCCCGCCGCCTGCGCGGACGACGGTGGCGGCCATGGCTGATTCTGGGGCGATGACGGCGTGGGCGGCGGCGATGGGGCTGAGGCCTCCGACGACGGGGCCGAGGGTGGCCAAGTCCGCGGCGGCCTGCCAGGCGCAGAGGCCGACGACGCCGGCGATGACGCCGACGAGGGCGACGGTGGCGGTAACGCTGGCGAGTGTCCCCTTGCTGCGGAGTGACCACTGCATGCCGAGGATGACGCAGAGTGCGACGAAGGGGACGGCGACGAGGGCCATGACCAGCCCGGCCTCGGGTAGGATGACGGGGATATCGATGACGGCGGGTGGGTTAGCCGGGCCCCCGCCGAAGGCGGCGGCAGTGTTGACGATGGGGACGGTTACCGCCGCGCCACCGGTCTGTCCAAAGCCGCCGGCGAGGGCGTAGAGGCCCCCGAGGCCGGCGGTGGCGATGGGTACGCAGAGCAGCGGGAGGAGCCAGGCGATCATGCCTTTGAGTTTGCCCGAGAGGTATTGCCCGGCGGTGATGGGGGTGGTGAGCAGGAGGTCGAGGGTGCCGTCTTCGCGTTCGCGTGAGACGCTGGTGGCGCTCATGTTGATGGCGACGAGTGTGATGACGACCAACTGCCCGACGATGGTGGCGACCATGACCTGGCGGAAGACGGTGGCGGTCCAGGTGCCGTTGTGGTAGAGATAGATGACCAGGAGTGCCCAGAGGACGCCCAGGGCGATGAAGCTCCAGCGCATAGCCGAGCGCCAGAAGGTGGCGTTGATGCTGGCGGCCTCGCGCCAGGCGATGGGGTTGCGCCAGACTTCCTTGGGCCCGCGGTGTGCCTCGTGCTGCCCGTCGCGGCGTGCGGTGGGGTCGTTGGGGTCTGACTGGCGAGCACCCCGGCTGGAGCCGTCGCGCCCGATCAGGCCGCCGGCGCCGGCGATGCCACCGATGCGGACGGTGATGGAGGAGGCCAGTACGAGCACGATCGAGAGGGCCATCGAGAGGACACACCACGTCGCGACGGGGTGCTCGAGGAACCAGCCGGCGGGGGCGGGGTATGTGCCCGGCGGGGCGCAGGGGTAGCCCGATGGGTCCAGCAGGGCCATGAGGGCGAGGAAGGGGTTCAGGCCTGTGAGGTATGTAACGCCGCCGGCGCCGAAGACGCGGTCGATCGCCAGCGTGATGGCCAGGTAGCTGACGACGGCGACATAGAAGGCAAAGACGGCACGCTTGCCGACGAGGCGGGAGACGGAGAGGGCGATGGCGATGGAGCCGACGAGCAACGCCGCACCTGCGGCGACGGCATAACTGGCCAGGACGGTGCTGCCCGGTACGCCGCCGAAGTATTGCATGACTGCAAAGAGGGGCAGGGAGCTGAAGAGGAGCGCGAGGATGAAGAAGAGGCGGCCGAGGAGGTTGCCCAGGACGATCTGCCCGGCGCGGAGCGGTGTTGTCAGCAGGATGTCCCATGTTTTGGGGTCGGCTTCCTGCGCGATGGCCCCGGCCATGAAGACGGGGGCGAGGATGCAGATCAGGGCGATCTGCAAGAAGGCGACGAGTTGGAAGCTGTTGGACCCGGCGGCGGCGAGCTGCTGGAGGGTCAGTTCATCGCCGCCGGCGCGGATGAGCAGCGCCCAGAGCAGGACGATGATCATGACGCCGAGGTAGGCGATGCGGATGTAGTGGTGGCGTGCACGCCGGGAGCCGCTGGCGACGAGGCGTACGGCGATCGGGTTGGTCGGGCCGAGCTCGAGGAGCCAGCGCAGGAAGAGAGGCATGTGCAAGGGTAGAGGGTGTGGCGGGGGTTGGTTTGCGGGTGAGGGAGCAGAGGCTTAGGGCGAGAAGAGGGCGTTACCCTAGAGGATGAGTTGACTTGGTGCACAGTCGCTCTGGAGTAAAAACTTTTGTTTGTATTTCTTTTCCGTCGCTGGGTCCTGTGAGTGAACTATCTTTGGGGATCAGATCATGTGGTGATTGTGGTGTCGCGGGAGAGGATTTTTTTGATCGTGAGGATGAAGAGGCCGGTGAGGCAGAGGTTGAGGGCGAGGCTGAGCAGGGCGATGACGAGGATGGGGCCGCCGATGCCGTAGCCGAGGGAGACGACGAGGACGCCTGCGCCGACCTCGCCGCGTGGCCACATGCCGATGGCGAGGGCGAGGCGTTGGCGGGGTGTGGTTTCTTTGCGGTAGCAGAAGGCGGGGAACATTTTGCCCAGGTTGCACAGGAAGGTGATGGCCAGGACGTGCAGGATGATTTGGCCCCAGCCCATCTGGGGTGTGAGTTGGCGGAGGAAGTTGCCCAGGGGGATGGCGTCGGCCTCGATGGCGGCCTGGGCGGCCTGCCCGGTGAGGGGTAGGTTGGCGGGGGAGGGAGGTGCGGTGCCTATCTGGTTGATGAACAGGGGCATCGAGAGGCCAACAAGGACCATGAAGCAGGCCGAGACGATGGTGGTGGCATGTTTCTCGGCCGGTTGTGCCAGCACGTCGTCGTGGTGGTCGTCGGCGGGGGTCAGGGGCTGGCCGGTGGCGCGTTGGCGGACGATGATGCACCCGAGGACGAAGGCTGGCAGGAGGACTTCGATGTGGATGGGCATCGATTGGTCGATGGATTTGGTGGCCGCGTATATCAGCTCGCTGAGGCCCGCGATGGCGACGGCATATGTGAGCGTCCAGCCCCAGGTGATCGGCAGGCGGAAGCGGTGCAGGAACTTCCAGGCGATTGCCAGCAGTGTGAAGACGATGGCGACGACCACGGCCAGTTGCCAGCGGGCGCCGACCATGGCGATCTTGACGGGGACCATCATCAGCACGACGATGAGGTCGTCAAAGATCGCCAGGATGCGGGCCTTGCGGTAGACCCAGGTGGCGGCCAGGCCCGCGGCGGCGAGCATGGAGAAGAGGACGCCGGCGCTGGTCGGTGCGCTGAAGAGGGAAGCGATGAGGGCTTCTTTCCATACGCCGAGCTCTTGCGTGGCCGGGCGTGGGAGGATGACCAGGACGAAGTAGAGTGTGCAGAGGATCCAGGGGAAGAAGGCGGCGGTGGCGGCGACGAAGGCGTCGAAGCCGTAGGTTCGGAGTTTGGATTTATCGATATCAAACTCGTATCCGACGTGGATCATGATGCAGGCGAGGCCGATCATGGTCAGGATTCTGACGATGTTTGCATAGGTGCCGGCCGCGCTGCCGAGGTGGGCGGGCAGGAGTTGGGAGAGGAGCAGGCCCAGGAGGAGGAGGATGGAGTAGAGGAGGACTTTTTTCATGGGTGTTCCGGTTGCAGAGGGTTGGTAGTGGGAACGAACCCCACCCCTGCGCCTCCCCTCGGGGGAGGGGTTCATTGACCATAGCCGATGCGGGGAAGGGCCTTGCCCCTAACACCCAACACCTAAAACCTGGCCCCTTGCCCTACTACAACCCGAGTGCCGTGCGTTTGGCATCCCACTCGGCTTGTTCGCGTTTGTTGTCGGTGGGCAGTGGTGTGGGGGTGGGGGTGTTGTTTGCGCGGAGGTGAGCGATTTCAGCTTTGAGGGCTTCGAGTTCGAGTCGGCTGAGCCTGGTGCTGCCGAGGGTGTAGTCGCGCCAGGCTTGCATGGTGGTGGGGACGATGGGTTCGACGAGGTCGTGCATGGCGCGTGCGTAGGCCTGGATTTCTTCTTGCGCGTGCGGGTCCATGCGGAGGCTGAGGAAGTGCAGGAGGTTGTGCAGGTCGATCTTCCAGTACCACTCGGTGTAGAGGCTCACGGGCAGGCCGATGCGTGCCATCTCGCGTGAGACGCCGCGGTCGACGAGGTCGCGGTACTTGGCGTAGAGGGCCTCGCTCTGGGCGAGGAACTCGACGAAGGCCTGGGCGGTGAGGTGCTCGGGTGATTTTTGGGTCTCGGCGTCGGCCTGGCCATTGTGGGGGATGAAGGTCTGTGTGCCCCCTTGGCGGTTGCTGGTGCTTTGTTTGCGGACTTGTTCGAGTGTGGGGCGGTAGAAGCGGTCGGGCATGACGGAGTAGCGGCCGGAGTATTCGTTGACGTTGGCGGTGCGGTGGCGGATCCACTGGCGGGCGATGAAGATGGGCATGGCGATATGGAACTTGAACTCGACCATCTCAAAGGGTGTGGTGTGCCGATGGCGGAGGAGGTAGCGGATGAGGCCCTGGTCTTCGGAGATTTTTTTGGTCCCCTGCCCGTAGCTGACGCGTGCGGCTTGGACGATCGCCTGGTCGGCAGTCTGCCCTGCGGGGATGAGGCGGGGCATGACGTCGACGAGGGCGACAAAGCCGTGGTCGAGGACCTGGAACTGCCGGCGGGCGTCGCCGTCGAGGGCGTCGATGAGGGGGGCCTCGGGCTTGATGCGATCAGGCCCGCCGGTGTGGACGCGGACGGGCCTGGGTGGGCAGATGTCGGCGGGGGCGGAGGTGGTCGGGTCGGCTTGGGAAGACATGCCCGATGCTATCAGTGGTGCGTGGGGCTTGTGGCAAAAGAAGAGTTGGGTTGGCATAGGTGGGCTGTCGTATAAGGTGGAAAGATTGTCGGCAAGGGGTGTGGATGGGGGTGTGGTACGATGCGGAGTATGGCGTGCAATGACCGAGCGATGTTGGACTTGGCGGCAAGGCTGGGGGTGCGCGGGGCGGGGCATGTGGAGCCGAACCCGATGGTGGGGTGTGTGATCTGCCGGGCGGGGGAGGGTGATGCCGGGGGGCGGATCATCGGGATGGGGCACCATCGGCGGTTTGGGGGGTTGCACGCGGAGGTTGACGCGCTGGGGCGTTGCAAGGCGCTGGGGCAGGACCCTCGCGGCGGGACGATGTATGTAACGCTCGAGCCTTGCAACGTGCCTGGGCGCAATGGGGCGTGCGTGGATGCGGTGCTCGGGGCGGGCATTGCGGAGGTTGTCTGTGCCCGGCGGGACCCTTCCCCCGGCAAGGGGGGTGGGAGCGCCCGGTTGGAGCGGGCGGGTGTGCGGGTGCGGTTTACGGGCGCCAGCAGCGCGGCGTGGAGGTTGGCGGAGCCTTGGGTGAAGAGGTTGGAGACCGGGCTGCCGTGGGTTATTGCGAAGTGGGCGCAGTCGATTGATGGGTGCTTGACGACGGGGCCTGGGCAGGGCAGGTGGATCACCTCGGCACGCTCTCGGCATGCGGTGCACCAGTTGCGCTCGCGTGTGGATGCGATCATCACGGGGGGTGGGACGGTGCGTGCGGATAACCCGATGCTGACGGCACGGGGCGTGCCGATACGCCGGCGTGCGGTGCCGGTGGTGCTGACGGGGGGTGAGTTGCCTGCGGGGTCGCACCTGGCGGAGAACAAGGGGACGGTGGTGGTGCGGGCCTCGCGTGCCGGGGGCGCGGAGGGGTTGCGGGGGGTGTTGGGGATGCTTGCCCGCGAGCACGGGGTACACATGGCGATGATCGAGGGTGGGCCTGGGCTGCTGAGCAGTGTGCTGGAGTGGGGGTTGGCCGACGAGCTGCATGTGTATACCGGTGGGGTGGTGGTCGGTGGGGGTGGTGGGCTAGAGGTGGGGAGGTTGGTGGGGGTGCAGGGGTGGGAAGTGGTGAGTTGCCGGGTGAGGGGTGGGGATGTGCGGGTGGTGTACCGGCGGGGGGGAGAAGAAATGGACAAATGGTCAAATGGTCAAATGACCAAATGAGAAGCGGGCGGGTGGTGCTGAGTTTGGACGGGGATTTTTTCAAGGGTTTGTTGGTTGGGATGCCGATGGGTTAACCAAGGAGTCTTTATGGTCCGCATGACGCGACTGGTTTTGTCTGCTGTGCTGTTGATGGGGGCGGGTTTGTTGCCGGCGGGGGTGGTTGTGCCCAGCGCGGCTGCGCAGCCCAAGCGTGTCGAGCCGTTTGTGGTGGTGGTCACGGCCAGCGAGGTGCCGATCCGGTGCGGGGATTCGACGCTCTACTACCCGGTGGCGGCGGTGAAGTCTGGTGAGACGCTGGTCGTTGATGGTGAGACAGCCGGTTGGCTGCGTGTGCAGTACCCGGCGGGTGTGGAGGCGTTTGTGCCGGCTGAGCAGGTAACGGTGGTGCGGGATGGGGCGGGGAAGTTGGCGGTGCCTTCGAGGTTGCGTGCGCCGAACGTCAACGGGGGTGTGCGCGGGTCGTATTTTCAGCTCTTTGAGCAGGACTTGCCGGCGGGTACGCCGCTGAAGATCACGCGGAGCGAGCGTGGTGAGGATGGGAAGGTAACGCACTTTGCGGTGGTGCCCCCGGCGGGTGCGCGGGGGTGGATTAGCCGGGATGCGGTCCGGCGGGCCAATGAGCAGGAGAGTGCCCGGGCGTTGGCGGGGCCGAGCGCGGGTGCGCCGGCAGCGGTGCCTGCACCGGCACCAGCGCCTGTGCCTACGCCCGGGGCTTCGTCGGGTGGTGGGGGTGTTGAGGGTGGGATGCCTGCGCCTGCGCCGGTGGTGCCTGCGGTTATGCCTGCGGTTGTGCCTGCGGTGGTGCCGGTGGCGGGGCCTGGAACGACATCGAGCACGTCGGCGGTGCTGGGGGTGCCCGCGTCAACGGTGGGGGATGGTGGTTCGTCGGCGGCGCCAGCGCCAGCACCTGCGCCAAGCCCGACACCGACATCTGCTGCTACACCTGCGGTTTCGGCACCGGCGGCGAGCGCAGCCGTGCCGGTGGCGCAGCCGGTGCGTGATGAGGGGAAGGACGGGCCGTTTGAGCCTGTGCCGCCGCCGGGGACGACGGTTACCCGGACGACTACCACGACGACAACGGGGGCGCTTGTGCCCGGTTCGGTCGGCGTTGAGAACCTTCGGCTGAACCTGAACCAGATCGCCGAGACGTTCAACCGCGTCAACAAGCAGCCCCTGGCGACGGCGGAGTTTGAGACGGCCATTGCGCAGATCGAGGCTTTCCGGGCGACGCTGGGGACGAGCGAGCGGGAGGTGAAGCTCAGCAAT
Source organism: Phycisphaeraceae bacterium (assembly GCA_021299385.1). Lineage (GTDB taxonomy): Bacteria > Planctomycetota > Phycisphaerae > Phycisphaerales > UBA1924 > JAJTGZ01. The sequence continues at coordinate 19,820 of JAJTGZ010000004.1, forward strand.
GCGTTGGAGGGGTATGCCCAGGCGTTGCGGCTGCGGGTGCAGTTGCGTGAGAGCCAGAAGGCGGGTCAGACGGCTGTGAAGGAGGGGACGCTGCAGGGGACGGAGCTGGGCAAGCGTGTTGTTGAGTTAGAGCGGCAGCGTGTGTACAACGTGATCGGGCGGCTGGTGCGTTCGACGGTGTATGACGGGGACCGGGTGCCGCTGCTTTATCGCGTGATGAGCCCTGAGCCTGGTGCGGCGCGGACGCTGGGGTATCTGCTGCCGAGCGAGAAGTTTGACCTGGTCAACAAGCTGGAGCAGGTGGTTGGGATCATCGGGGAGGTTCGGCCTGAGGAGAGTTTGCGTACGAACCTGATTATCCCCAGGCGTGTGGACGTGGTGAGTTTGGCGCCGATTGTGGTGTCGCCGGATATCCCGGGTGTGGTAATCGGTCGGGGGGGTGGTGAGGCGCCGAAGACGGAGGGAACGCCGGTTTCACCGGCTGCGCCTGCGGTGCCCGCTGCACCCGCTGCACCTTCTGCGCCGGAGCCTGAGCCGGAGAAGCCGTAGTAGGGACTGGCAATAGGGAATAGGCAATCGGCAATAGGCGCGATTGGTTTTTATCTGGCGTGATCGCCTTGTGCGCCTGTTGCCTATTGCCTATTGCCTATTGCCTATTGCCTATTCCCTCTTGCCTCTTGGCCCCACAGCGGGCCACGAACTCTTCGTACTGCTCGGCGGTGTCGATGCCGGTGAGGCCTTTGGCCTGATCGCAGCGTGCCAGGCCGATGGTGTAGCCGAGCTCGAGGGCGCGGAGTTGTTCGAGGGACTCGCAGATTTCAAGGGGGGTGCTGGGGAGGTTGGCGTAGGTGTGCAGGAAGCCTGCGCGGTAGGCGTAGACGCCGACGTGGCGGAGGGGTTGGGCGTTGGCTTGGGGCGTGCCGTCGCGGCAGAAGGGGACGTGGGCGCGTGAGAAGTAGAGGGCGGTGGCGAGTTGGGAGGGGACGACTTTGACGATGTTGGGGTTGGCGGGGTCCTCGCCGGGGGCGAAGGGGGTGCAGACGGTGCCGATGCTGGCGTGCGGGGTTTGCAGGAGGGCGTCGACGGCGGCGTCGATGACGGCCGGTGGCATCTCGGGCTCGTCCCCTTGGGCGTTGACGACGATGTCGCCGGGGGCCAGGGCAAGGATGGCGGCGGCCTGGGCGAGGCGGGAGGTGCCGTTGGGGTGGTCGGGGCGGGTGAGGATGCAGCGGGTGTTGAAGGGGGCGAGCGCGTCGATGACGCGTTGGGAGTCGGTGGCGACGACGACGCTGGCGGCGCACTGGGCACGCAGAGCTTGTTCGACAACGTGCTGGACCATCGGCTTGCCGGTGCGGCTAAGGAGGACCTTCTCGGGCAAGCGCGTGGAGGCGAGGCGTGCGGGGACGATGACCGTCGCGCGTGGGGGCATGGGGGAGGGTAAGTCGGGTGGGGTGGTAGGTGGTAGTAGAAGGAGAAGAAGAAGAGGTTCGCGGAGGGGGCGGAGTAGAGCGGAGGGACGCGGAGGAAGGCACGGGGGATGAGTAAATACAAAGTAGCAAAGTGGCAAAGTAGCAAAGTGGCAGAGTTACAGAAGTATGCTTTTGGTGGTTTGGACAATGCTCCTGCTTTGCTCCGCGTTCCTCCGCCATCCTCCGCCCCCTCCGCGAACCTCTTTGAGTGTGGTCGGGCGTGTTCGGCGCGGCGTGCGCACGCCGAACCTATCCTCGTGGGCGTGTTGCTTGTTGTTTGCACTTGGTCTTGGACGACTGCCTGCCTGTGTACCAGATCCTGCTGAACAAGAAGTATCTGACCGGGAAGGTGATGCCGTTGTTGGCGGCGCTGGCTGTTGCGCTGTGCACGACGATGGTGTTGGTGGTGTGGTCGGTGATGGGTGGTTTTTTGTCGACGCTCTTGGCGCAGGGTCGGGCGATGATGGGGGACGTGGCGATCCACTGGCCGACGACGGGGTTTGCGCACTACGACGACCTGATCAGTCGGCTGGAAGAGGACAAGTCGATGGTGGCTGGGGCGACGCCTGTGATTGAGACGTTGGCGATGGCGAGCCTGCCGGATAACCGGATTGAGGGTGTGCAGGTCAAGGGGATCGACGCGGCGAGTTACGCGCGTGTGGTGGACTTTGACCAGACGCTGTGGTGGAGGCCGATGACCGAGGCGTTGCCGAGGGACGTGGAGCGGCGGGACCCGCGTCTGGACCCTCGTTCGGCCGAGCGGCTCTCGCAGGCGCTGGCCGATGCGCGGGCGATGGCGCGGCCGATGGTGCCCGGTGGGCCGGCGGTGCCCGCGGCGATCACGGGGATCGAGGTAACGGGGTATTCTCGGCGGTCGAGGGAGGGGTTTTACAACATCAACGAGGGGTTGCTGCGCCCGCAGCCGGATGGGGGTGTGAAGTCGGTGGGATCGTTTGCGCCGGACGCGACGATCACGCTGCGGATGGTGCCGTTTGATGAGGGAGGGCGTGAGGTGTCGCTGGTGCCGGGGGTTTTTCCGATTGCCAATGAGTTTCGGACGGGGGTGTATGACATTGATAAGAGGACGGTGTTTGTTGAGTTCAAGAAGTTGCAGGAGATGCTGAAGATGAACGGGGGGACGGTGGTTACCCGCGACCAGGCCGACAACGACCTGTTCGCTGCCGGGTCGCCCAAGGCGACGGGCGTGGTGGTGCCGGCGCGGGCGACGACGGTGCTGGTGCGGGCGGCGGCCGGGGTGTCGCCTGATGCGTTGCGGGCGCACTGCACGAAGGTCTACCGGCAGTTCGCGGCAGCGCACGTGCGGGGGGTGCCGCCGCCTGAGATGGTTGAGTCCAACAACCTCATCAGGACGTGGGAGATGCAGAACGCGACGCTGGTCGGGGCCGTGAAGAAAGAGACGGCCATGGTGCTGCTGCTGCTGTGGCTGATCAGTTTCGTGGCTAGTTTTTTGATCTTGGCAATCTTCTGGGCGATGATCAGCGAGAAGACCAAGGACATCGGCACGCTGCGTGCGATCGGCGCGAGCGGGGCGGGTGTGGCGGGGATATGGATCATCTACGGGCTGGTCATCGGGGTGATCGGCTCGGTGCTGGGCGTTGCGCTGGCGTGTGTGATCGTGGTGAATATCAACCCGATCCACGAGTGGCTCGGGACGGCGCTGGGGTTGTATGTGTGGGACCCGAGGGTGTATTACTTCACGCAGATACCCAGCAAGGTCGAGCCGGTGCGGGCGTTGGTTGTGGGGCTGTCGGGGGTGATGTTCTCGCTGGTGGGTGCGATCGTGCCCGCGGTGAGGGCGGCGGCAATGAAGCCGGTGTCGGCGTTGCGGTTTGAGTGATCGGTGTGGGCTTTGGAGACCTGGCAACAACTGTGGCATACCTGCACGCGGCGAACTTGTTCAAGACCTACACGCTGCACCGCAAGCGCGTGCCGGTGCTGCGCGGCGTGTCGCTGGAGGTGGCCAAGGGTGAGTGCGTTGCGGTGCTGGGCAAGAGCGGCTCGGGCAAGAGCACGCTGCTGCACCTGCTGGGGGGGTTGGATAGGCCGGACCGGGGTGGGGCCGGGGCGGGGAAGATCAGTGTCGATGGGGTGGACCTGGCGTCGCTGCGGTTTCGGTCGCTGGACAGGTATCGGGCGCAGTCGGTGGGGTTTGTTTTTCAGCTTTACCACTTGCTGCCGGAGTTGTCGGTGCTGGAGAATGTAACGATCGCGGCGATGGTCAAGGGGGGTTCGATCGGGGCCTCGACGCGGGGGCGGGCGGTAGAGATGCTCGGCGAGTTTGGCCTTGGCGACCGCTTGGCCCACAGGCCGGCGGAGTTGTCTGGTGGTGAACGCCAGCGTGTGGCGCTGGCGCGTGCGCTGATCAATACGCCGCCGTTGCTGCTGGCCGATGAGCCGACTGGGAACCTTGACCCGGCAACAGGGGGGCAGATACTCGACCTGCTAGACGCCTTTCGCAATCGCAACAGCGCGACGATGGTGATCGTTACGCACTCGATGGACGTCGCCCGTCGGGCGGACCGGGTGGTGCGGCTGGTAGATGGGGTCGTCAGCACGGCGTAGGTTGTGGGTTTGGGAGGGGTTGTGCAGTCTCAGCTGGGGTTGGTTTGGGTGGGGTGTGTTTGGTTTGTGGGGGTTTTGGTGGTCCTAGAGTGTGGGCGTGCCGGGGCTGGCGCGTGTGCGTTGGCTGGCGGATCGGTTGGCAGGACAGGCTGTATGTGTGCGTGTGTGCCGGTTACCCGCACCGATGGCCGAGTATGTAGAAAAAAGAGCTCATGCAAGCACAAGTAAGGATCGCCGAGGGCACGGGGAGCGTGCAGTCGCAGGGCCAGTTTCGCTCTCATGCCGGGCCGCAGCCGCACCCGAAGTTTTACGGGGACAACACTTTTCAGATCGCGTTGAACAAGCGTGCGGATGCGTACTTTGCGCGGACGGGGCTGCGCCGGCGTGATTGTGCCGGGATGTACGCCAAGACGGCGTTGCTGCTGGCGGCAACGGTTGCGGCGTATGTCGCGTTGGTCTTTTTTACCACGTCGTGGTGGGTGGGTGTGCCGCTGGCGGTGGTGCTGGGGCTGTGCATGGCGGGGATCGGGATGAACGTGCAGCACGACGGTTCGCACCAGGCGTATTCGAGCTGGGGTTGGGTGAACAAGTTGATGTCGCTGACGCTGGAGCTGATCGGGGGGAGTTCGTACATCTGGCACTACCAGCACGGGGTGCTGCACCACACGTGGGTGAATGTTGCGGGGCACGACAGTGATATTGACGTGGGGATTTTTGGGCGTTTGTCGCCGCACCAGCGTCGGCGGTCGTTCCACCGGTTTCAGCACTTGTATATGTGGCCGTTGTACGGCCTGATGGCGGTGCGTTGGCACCTGTTCGCGGACTTTTATGACGTGATCGTCGGGAAGGTCGGGGGGCACCCGATCCCGAGGCCGAGGGGGTGGGACCTGGTGGTGTTTGTGCTCGGGAAGGTCTACTTCTTTGCCGTGGCGTTTGTGGTGCCGATGATGTTCCACCCGTGGTGGGTGGTGCTGGCGTTCTATGGGATTGTTACGGTGGTCGTCGGGGTGGTGCTCAGCGTGGTCTTCCAGCTGGCGCACGCGGTGGACTCGGCGGAGTTTGTCGTTGCCGATGAGGAGACCAACCGGATCGAGAACGCGTGGGCGATCCACCAGGCCGAGAGCACGGTGGACTTTGCACGCCAGAGCAAGATGGCGGCGTTCCTGCTGGGGGGGCTGAACTATCAGGTCGAGCACCATCTGTTCCCGCGCATCTGCCACGTGCACTTTCCCGCGCTGTCCAAGGAGGTCGAGGCGACGTGCAAGGAGTTTGGCGTGCGGTACAACGACCACGGGTCGTTCTGGCAGGGCGTGGCGTCGCACTACCGGTGGCTGCGCGAGATGGGACGGCCTGAGGTGGTGCCCAGAGGTGTGCCGGCGGCGGGGTGAGGGGGTAGCGCGGACCTGCGGGCCGGCAGGATCAGGTTGGAAGACGCCCGGCCCGGAGGTCCGGGGTACCCAATGCCGGGGTACCCAAATCCGGGGTGTCTGGATTTGGGGGTTGCGTTGGGGCGGGGTGTTTGGTATGCTTTTGGGCCATGCTTGCCCGGATTCAATCTTATTTGCTGCACGGGATCGACGCGCTGCCGTGCGAGGTTGAACTCGACGTTGATGAGACGGGGATGAACAAGTCAAACGTTGTGGGTTTGCCTGACGCGGCGGTGAAGGAGTCGCTTGAGCGTGTGCAGGCGGCGTTGACGAACACCGGGTATGCCTGGCCGGGGGGAAGGGTGCTGGTGAACCTTGCGCCGGCGGACGTGAAGAAAGAAGGACCGGCGTACGACCTGCCGATTGCGCTGGGGGCGTTGGTCGCCGGGGGCGTGTTGCCGATGGGTGCGGTGCGGACGCCTGTGCGGTCGCCTGTGGCGGCCCGGCAGGCGGGGCGTGGGGCGTTGCACGAGCCTTTGGGTGAGCCGCTGGATTTGTCGCGGTACTTGATTGCCGGGGAGCTCGCGCTCGATGGTCGGTTGCGGCCTGTCAAGGGAGTGATTGCGATGGCGGCGCTGGCGGCGTCGCGTGGGCTGGTGGGTGTGATCGTGCCGACGGCGAACGCGGCGGAGGCGGCGGTGGTGCCGGGGATTGATGCGGTGGGGTGCGCGACGGTGGCGGAGGCGGTGGGGGTGATCAAGGGGGAGCTGGCGTATGTGCCGCACGCGCCGCTGGACATCGGGGGGATGCTGCACGGTGCGGTGGCGGAGATCGACTTTGCGGACGTGCGCGGGCAGGAGGGTGTCAAGCGAGCGATCACGGTGGCGGCGGCGGGATCGCACAACCTGTTGATGCTGGGGCCCGCGGGGACGGGCAAGAGCATGATGGCCAAGGCGCTGCCGGGGATCTTGCCGCCGTTGACGCCCGAGGAGGCGATCGAGGTAACAAGGATTTACTCGGCGGCGGGGATGCTGCCGGCGGGTGTGGGGCTGGTGTGCACGCGCCCGGTGCGTACGCCGCACCACACGGCGAGCGCGGCGGCGATCATCGGCGGGGGCGTGGTGCCCAGGCCGGGGGAGGTGAGCCTGGCGCACAGGGGGGTGCTGTTTCTGGATGAGTTGCCGGAGTTTCCGCGGTTTGTGCTCGAGACGATGCGGCAGCCGTTGGAGGACCACTTTGTTACCATTGCGCGTTCGCACTCGGCGCCGAGGTTCCCGGCGAACTTCATGCTGGTGGCGGCGATGAACCCGACGCCCAAGGGGGACATGCCACGCGGGGAGATCGGCCGGCGTGCGATGGACCAGTATTTGTCGAAGTTGAGCGGGCCGTTGATCGACAGGATTGATATCCATGTCGAGGCGCCGGCGGTGCCGTTTAAGCAGCTCGGCGGTGGTGCGCCGGCGGGTACGAGCAGCGCGGCGATGCGCGAGCGTGTGCTTGGGGCGAGGGGCCGGCAGATTGATCGGCAGGGGCCGGCGATGCCAAACGCGCGCTTGCCGGGGCGGAAACTCGACGAGTTGGCCCCGATGACGGAGGCCGCACGGACGCTGGTGGGGCAGGCGCTGACGGAACTGGGGTTGAGTGCGCGGGCGTATGACAAGATTCGGCGTGTGGCGCGGACGATTGCTGATCTGGAGGGGGCGCAGGTGCTGGACGTGCCACACGTTGCGGAGGCGATCGGGTATCGGTTGCTGGACAGGAAGATTTGAGGTTCTGGGGAGAGCTTTACTCCAGAGGCCCTGAGGGCCCAGAGGGGGAATTACTCAGAGGACGCAGGAGCAGGGGTTTTCAGAGAGGTTTTTTGGGGTTTGCGTTTGGGGAGATTGTTGCGGCTGGAAGCATTTGCCCTGGCTTTTGCTCCGCGTGCCTCCGCCAGCCTTCGCGCCCTCTGCGAACATCTTTGTTCAGGTCCTTGGCCCATAGGATGGAGCATGGCCGGGGAACCGACGATTGTTCAGACGCGGACGCTGCATTCGGGGAAGAAGTACGACTATGTCGAGTTGACGGTGCGCCCGACGCGTGGGGGGATGGATTACCGCAAGCAGATGGTTCGGCACCCTGGGGCGGTGGTGATCGTGCCGGTTTTGGATGATGGGCGTGTGGTGCTGATCGGCAACTACCGCGTTTCGGTGGCGCGGTTTGTCGTTGAGTTGCCAGCGGGGACGCTTGAGCGTGGCGAGGTGCCGGAGGTGTGCGCCAGGCGTGAGTTGATCGAGGAGGCGGGGTTCGAGGCGGGTGAGTTGGTAGGCTTGGGGTGGTTTTATACTTCGCCGGGGTTGACGGACGAGAAGATGTATGTCGTCGGTGCGCGTGGGCTGGTGCACGTTGGGCAGTCGCTGGAGGAGTATGAGGACATCGAGGTGGTGCCGACTAAGGTGGCAGAGGTGCTGCGGTGGATCGATGAGGGGCAGATTGTCGATGCAAAGACGATCGCGGCGTTGATGCTGGGGTTTCGGAAGGGTTTTTTGCGGTTGCCGGCGGGTGTGTGATTGGCTTGTGTGATTGGTGTAAAGGGGTAGTGCATGGGTATGTTTCGCAATCCACCGCCGCCGCCGAGATCGCCCTGGGGGGGTGGTGGGCGTGGTGGGTCGTTGTGGGGGAAGTTGTTCGCGGCGTCGGACAACCCGATGGAGTGGGCGTTGCGTGTGGGGACGTACTTTGGTATCAGCGTGCGTGTGGGGCTGTTGTACCTGGTGTGGATGGGCTTTGAGTTGGCGCGGTTTGGGAGCCAGAACGCGCTGGCGAGCGGGGTGTGGATCGTGGTGTCGCTGTTTGTGATCGTGCTGCTGCACGAGTTTGGGCACTGCATCGCGTGCCGGCGTGTGGGCGGTGAGGCGGACAGGATTTTGATGTGGCCGCTGGGTGGGTTGGCCTTCTGCCGGCCGCCACATGACTGGTGGTCGAACTTTGTAACGACGGCCGGTGGGCCGCTGGTGAACGTGGCGCTGGTGCCGGTGCTTGGGGGTGTGCTGCTGGCGCTGGGGCAGGGTTGGGGTGTGGTGTTTTTCAACCCGTTCAGCCCGTTCGGTGTGACCTTGGACTACTCGGCATCGGGGGTCAGCCCGTGGGTGCTGTCGATGCTCTTTTGGACGTACTACACCAACTGGCTGCTGCTGCTGTTCAACGTGCTGCTGCCGATGTTCCCGATGGACGGGGGGAGGTTGCTGCAGGCGCTGCTGTGGAAGTGGCTTGGGTATAAGCGGAGCATGGATATCTCGACGCGCGTGGGCCTGGGCGCGGCGGTGGTGCTGGGGCTGCTGGCGCTGAGCACGGGGTCGATGGTGCTGCTCGGGGTGGCGATCTTTGCGGGGTTGACGTGCTTCAACGAGCGGCGTCGGCTGGCGTTTATGGCGCAGGAGGGTTTGGAGGTTGAGTCGTGGCAGGGTGGGGGGACGGTGAACGCCGGGAACCACAAGCGCGAGGAAAAACTCCGTCGCCAGGCCGAGCGCGAGCGTGCGGCACGTGAGCAGGAGGCGGCTGAACTCGACCGCATCCTCGGCAAGATCAAGCAAGGCGGGATGGGGAGCCTGACAAAGAGGGAAGAGGTGTTCTTAAGGCGGACGCGGGAGAAGATGAGCCGGGAGTGAGGGGGGTTTGCCCGCTCTGCGCGCGGCTTGGGTGCGGCTTGGGCTCGCTGGGGGGTTGCGGGGGTGAATCGCTCACCTTACCGATGCGCGATGCCCGATAATGTCGGCTGCATTGGAGGTCTGCGCGGTGGACTTGGCGATGTTAATCGAGGGTGTGCCGGTGCGGTCGTTGGCCGGGCCGTTGTCTGTGCGCATCACGGACCTGACGGAGGACTCGCGGACGGCGATGCCGGGGTCGCTGTTTGTAGCCAGGCGTGGTCAGAAGAGCGATGGGCACGCTTCGATCCCGGCGGCGATCGGTGCCGGGGCCGTGGCGGTGCTCTGCCAGGATGCGCAGACCCGGCTGCCCGCGGGGGCTGGCGGGGTGGCGTTGCTGCACGCGGAGAATGTTGGGTTTGCGCAGGCGGTCCTGGCCGAGCGTTTCTTTGGCTCGCCGTCGAGCAAGCTCTGCCTGTGCGGGGTGACGGGCACCAATGGCAAGACGACCGTCGCCTCGCTGGTGCATCAGCTGCTCAACAACGCCCAGGGTGGTGCGGCCATGCGGTGCGGGTTGATTGGGACCGTGTGCATCGACGACGGGACGGAGGTCGCCCCGGCACACCTGACGACGCCGCCTGCGATGGAACTTTCGCGGACGCTGGCGCGGATGGTGGAGGCTGGCTGCCGGGCATGCGTGATGGAGTCGAGCAGCCACGCGCTGGACCAGCACCGTGTGAGCGGGCTGCGGTACCAGGTTGGTATCTATACCAACCTGTCGCACGACCACCTGGACTATCACAAGACGATGGATGCGTATGCCTCGGCGAAGGCCCGGCTGTTTTCTTTGCTGCCCGACGCGGGCGATGGTGGCGTGGCGGTGCTCAACGCGGACGATGCGTATGCGCAGCGGATGGCGCAGGATTGCCGGGCGCGGGTGGTGTGGTGTACGCAGCGGTCGGGCAACGGGCCGGCGCAGGTGCGTGGGACGACGATCAGCGCGACGCCGAGGACGACGACGATTGATGTGGCTGCGCCGTGGACGGAGCAGGAGCCTGGGGGCGTGGCGCGGATTGTGCTGCGGATTGTTGGCGAGCACAACGTGATGAACGCGTTGGAGGCGGGTACGGCGGCGTGGGCGATGGGGTTGCCCGGCGCGCAGGTGGTGGCGGGGCTTGGTGCCGTGGGTGCGCCGCCGGGGCGGTTGCAGCCGGTGGCGGGTGCTGGGGTCCCGTTTGCGGTGTATGTGGATTATGCGCACAGCGATGACTCGCTGGCGCGTGTGGGCGTAACGCTTCGGCAATCGATGCAGGGTGGTGGTGGGAGGTTGATTATCGTCTTTGGTTGCGGCGGGGACCGCGATCGTTCCAAGCGGCCGAAGATGGGGCGCGTGGCGGCGGAGCTGGGGGACGTGGTGATCGTTACCAGCGACAACCCGCGGACGGAGCAGCCCCACGCGATCATCGATGAGGTGCTGGCCGGGGTGCCCGCAGGCGAACGGGCTCGCGTGCTGGTGCAGGTGGACAGACGCTCGGCGATCGTGTCGGCCATCGCGCAGGCGCGCAGCGGGGACGTGGTGCTCATCGCGGGCAAGGGGCATGAGGATTATCAGATTTTGCCCGACCCATCGCGCCCAGGGCAGACGGTGCGTGTGCACTTTGATGACCGTGAGGTTGCGCTGTCGGCGCTCGCGCTGGCCGGGTATGGGGGGGTGGCGGGATGAGTTTTTGGTCGCTGGAGAATATCTGCCGGGTTGTTGGTGGGAGGTGGCTGGTTGCGCCGTCGGGGGATGTCGTGGCGCGTGGCGTGGGCACGGACACGCGTGCGCTGGTGCCCGGGTCGGTCTTTGTCGCGCTCAAGGGTTATTCGCACGACGGGCACGAGCACGCGTCGGCGGCGGCGGCTGGTGGTGCGGTGGCGTTGATCGTCAGCCGGGGTGTGGAGGTTGGTGGGCGGGTGCCTGTGATGCTGGTGGGGGATACTCGTGAGGCGCTGGGGAAGTTGGCGCGGGCCTATCGGCGGACGCTCAAGGCGAAGGTCGTGGCCGTGTGCGGGAGTAATGGGAAGACGACGACGGTTCGGCTCATCGACGCGGCGCTGCGCGGCGGGGGGCTGGTGGGGACCAGCAGCAAGAAGAGTTTCAACAACGAGATCGGTGTGCCGTTGACGATCCTCTCGGCTAAGGAGGGGGACGAGTTTTTGATCTGCGAGGTCGGCAGCAATGCGCCGGGTGAGATCGCCGCGCTTGGGGCGATCGTTATGCCCGATGTAGCGGTGATTACGAGCATTGGGCGCGAGCACCTGGCGGGGTTTGGTGATCTTGCCGGGGTCGCGCGGGAGGAGGGGAGCATCGTGCGTTGCCTGACGCCCGGCGGGTTGGCCGTGCTGCCGGCAGACTCGGGGCAGTTGCAGGGCGAGGTTGCGGGGGCCTGGGGTGAGGTTGGTGGTGGGCGTGCGGTTTGGTTTGGTCTGGGCGAGGGTGCCGGGGTGCGGGGGGTGGATATCCGGCATGAGGTGCTCGGCGACGCGATGGGCCTTGGGTTTGCGGTCGCCGGTGGGCCGGCGGTTCGGCTGGGGATGATCGGCGCGCACAACGCGTGCAACGCGCTGGCCGCGCTGGTGGTGGCGCGGGAGTTGGGCGTTGGTGATGCACAGGCCGTGGCGGGGTTGGCGGGCGCGGCGGGGCCTGAGATGCGGCTGGGTGTGTCGCGGGTCGGGCAAGTTACAGTCATCAACGATGCGTACAACGCCAACCCCGAGAGCATGCTCGCGGCGTTGCGGACGCTTGACGCGGTGGGCCCTGGCAGGAAGGTGGCGGTGCTCGGGGACATGCTCGAACTTGGTGGTGCCGAGGGTGCGTCGCACGCGGAGGTGCTGGCCGAGGCGCAGGCGTGCGCGGATGTGGTGCTGACGATCGGCCCGCGGTTTGCCCAGGCGTGGCAGCGTGCCGGGGGTGAAGCTGGGGTTGAGAAGAACGGGGCGGCGCACGGGTGTGCGTACCCGTCCCTCTCGGCGGGCGTGGTCGAAGCTATTGCCGGGCAGTTGCTGGGCGGGGACACGGTGCTGCTCAAAGGTTCGCGCGGGATGCGGCTGGAGGGTGTGCTGGCGGGCCTGGCAACGTGCGCGGCTGAGCCGAGCGGGGAGCGGGCACGATGATCCCGTGGCTGATGGACGCGACACGATCGTGGCAGGGCAACACCCGGTTGTACTGGGCGTTGCAGATCTTTGACCAGACGAGTTTCCGCGTGCTCGCCGCCGCGCTGCTGGCGTTTGCGATTGTGATCCTGGCCGGGAGGCCGGTGATCGGGTGGTTGCGGCGGAAAAAGATCGGCGACGCGGGGCTGAGCGACTCGGCGGCGCTGGCCGTGGCCGCGCGGAGCAAGGGGAACACGCCGACGATGGGTGGGATATTGATCGTCGGCGCGATCGTCTTTAGCACGCTCTTGCTCGGGGACCTGAGCAACTTTTATCTGCAGCTCGGGGTGGTTGTTACGCTGTGGCTTGCCGTGCTTGGCGGGTTTGACGACTGGCTCAAACTCACCGCGGCGAGCCGAAAGACTGGCTCTCGGCAGGGTCTGTACTCGTGGGAGAAACTTGTCTTCCAGCTCGGGCTGGGGCTGCTCATCGGCGTCTTTGCCTACGCGCACGGGTTGCCCGAGGGGGACGCGACGAGCCTGAGCCACGTGCTGACGCTGCCGTTCCAGAAGACCTACGAGCCTGGGACCGGAGCGGTGTCGGCGGGGCTGGTCTACCTGCCCAAGAGCCTGTACATTGTCATGTCGATCTTGATGATCGCCGGGATGAGCAACGCGGCGAACATCAGCGACGGGATGGACGGTCTGTGCGCGGGGATATCGGTGGCCGTGGGCATCGGGCTGGTGGTGCTCATCACGATCGCGGGTTGGCAGCAGGCGGCGCAGTCGCTGCTGGTGCCGTATGTTGTGCAGTCCGGTGAGCTGGCGGTGCTGGCCGGCGCGCTGGTCGGCGCGTGCCTTGGGTTTTTGTGGTACAACTGCGCCCCGGCGTCGGTCTTCATGGGGGACACAGGGTCGCTGGCGCTGGGCGGGACGATCGGCTACCTGGCGTTGATCGTCCGCCAGGAGGTGCTGGTGCTGGTCATGTGCATGGTGTTTTTGTTCGAGATCTTCAGCGTGGTGCTGCAGGTGGGGTACTTCAAGAGCACCGGGGGCAAGCGCATCTTCAAGTGCGCTCCCTACCACCACCACCTGCACCTGTCGGGGTGGACCGAGCAGCAGGTGGTGGCAAGGTTCTGGATCATCAGTATATTGCTGGTGGTGGTGGCGCTGGCTTCGATCAAGGTGCGGTGAGATGGGAGTAGGTCGGTTCTCCGAACCGACCGGCCGGCGGCGGCCCACTACCCTCCCGTGCATGACGGCCGCCGCCACTTCACCATCGGGCCTCTTGGTCATCGACAAGCCCCTCGGGCGGACGTCGATGGATGTCTGCAGGGTTGTCCGTCGCCGGCTGGTGGCCGGGGGCGCGCCCAAACGTGTGAAGGTGGGCCATGGGGGGACGCTGGACCCGCTGGCGACGGGCGTGCTCGTTGTCCTCGTCGGCAAAGCGACGCGGCTGTGCGAGCAGGTGATGCAGGGGCAGAAGGTCTACCACACTCACATCGACCTCTCTGCGTTCTCGACGACCGATGACAACGAGGGGGAAAAAACCGCCGTCGGCGTCCTGCACCCCCCGGCCCTGGCAGATATCCGTGCCGGGCTTGAGAAACTCACGGGGGATATCCAGCAGACCCCGCCGGTCTACTCGGCGGTGAAGGTGGGTGGCCGGCGTGCGTATGCGCTCGCGCGCGGTGGTCAGGCCGTTCGGCTGGGGCCGAGGCACGTGCGCGTGGATTCCATCGAGATCGCAAGTTACGAGTGGCCGAGGTTGGAGATTGTCGTTACCAGCGGCAAGGGTGTGTATATCCGCTCCATTGCGCGCGATCTTGGGAGGTTGCTGGGCACGGGTGGTTACTTAACAGGGCTTCGGCGGACGCGCATCGGTCTGTGGGATATCCAGGAAAGTAGACAACTGGCGGGCTTGCCCGAGCAGATGGGCCAGGGTGATCTGCAGGCGGTGGGCTGAGTTTGCTTCAGGGCTCGCCGGTCCATTGGACCTTGACCTTCCACCCGGCAAGGTCGAAGATGCTGGCGACGAGTTTCTCAGCGGCGGCCTTGGCCAGGTCGATGTAAGGGCGCTCGCGTGCGGCGGCGACGACGGCCGCCTGCATGCGTGCCCGGCTGGACTTCTCGAACTCCTCGCGCGAGCCGGCCATGCCGATGGTCCACCAGCCGAGGCCTGCGTTTTCGTAGGTCACCAGTTTGGTGCGATCTTCATCTAAACGCGGGTTGCGGAGTTTGGGCAGGGGGAGTTCGACGGTGAGTTCTCTGCTCTTCTCGTCGCGCTTGGTGAGGCTTGCCTGTGAAAAATCCACGGCGTAATCCGCGCTGCCGCGGACGATCCAGATGCCCCTTCGGAAGGCGGCCTCGGCCTCAAGCTCGCTGACGACCTGGACGCTCTGGACGGTCAGCAGGCTCAACGCCTGGACCTGGTTGATCGTCTGGCCGGCGAGCGTGAACCTCTCCGTCGGCGTCGCCATGGACGCCAGGCCCTGCACGCCCGCGCGGTAGAGCAGCACAAATGCGGCGAGCGCGAGCGTCGCCAGGCCGAGGATCAGCACGACCAACGGCCAGAGGCACCCGGGCCTGCGGGCGAGGACGTAGGTCGGCGTGGGTGGGGTGGCGGTGGATGGGGTGGCAGTGGTGGTGGGCGGGAGCATGGTGGTTCCCGTGCTTGCGTCAGTCGTGGGCATCTTCGGCCGGTTGTGCTTGCGTTAGGCGTGAGATGAGATCGCTGTTGAAATGGTCGCTTCGTGAGAAGGGGGGTGTGTGGCCCGGGGTGGCGGGGTCTCGGATCGCGGCGGGGATGGGGAGCACGCGTGAGGGTGCGGCGTCAAGGAAGCCTACGAGCTTGCACGAGCGCACGGGGTGCTGGAGTTTGCGTATGGCCTTGGCCTCGACCTGGCGGACGCGCTCGCGGGTAACGCAGAAGATCTTGCCGACCTCGTCGAGGGTGTAGGTGTACCCGTCGCCGATGCCGTAGCGGAGTTTGATGATCTCGCGCTCGCGGTAGGTGAGGCTTTTGAGGACCTGCTCGACGCGGTGGCGAAGGGAGATGTCGCTGGCGTGCAGGGCGGGGCCGATCTCGCGTTGGTCGGCGACGAGGTCGCCGGTGCGGGCCTCGTCGGTTTCGCCCAGAGGTTTGTCGAGGCTGGCGGTGGGGCGGGCGGTCTTGAGGATGCGGTGGACCTCGGCCGGGGCGATGCGTGCCTTCTCGGCGATCTGGGCGATGGTCGGCTCGATGCCGGTCTGCTGGAAGAGCTCGCGCTGAAGTTGGCGGATCCTGCCGGTGGTGGTCGTTACGTTGACGGGCACGCGGATGGTGTGCACGTGGTCGGCGATGGCACGCGTAATAGCCTGGCGGATCCACCAGGTGGCGTAGGTGCTGAACTTGTACCCGCGTTTGTACTCAAACTTCTCGACGGCGCGGAGCAGGCCGGTGTTCCCCTCCTGGATCAGGTCCAGGAACGACAGCCCGCGGTTGCGGTATTTCTTAGCCACCGCGACGACGAGTCGGAGGTTAGCGCCCGAGAGGTCGCGCTTGGCCTGCTCATACTCCCAGCAAACAGTGTCGATCGCGGCGACGCGGGCGACGGCCTGGGCCGGTTCCTCTAAGAGCATCGAGCGGAGGCCCTCGAGCTCGTCGCGCTTGGTCTGGAGTTCTTCGGGGTCGGGGGTGTGTGCGTCGTCGGCGTGGGCGTTGGCCTGGCGGTGGGCGCGCTTGAGCTCGGCGTCGAGGGAGGCCATCTTGGCGGTGATCGAGCGCAGTTTGCGCATCGCCGGGATGATGCGCCCGGTGCGGAGGGAGAGCTCCTCGGTCAACGCCGAGAGTTTGCGCCGGCGTGAGGCCATGCGCTCGGCGATCTGCTCGGCACGCTCGGGCTTGTGCGCGGCACGGGCCTGGCACAGGGCGGCAAAGTCGTCGCGGTTGGTGCGCAGCAGCAGCTGGATCGTCGCCAGGTTGTAGGGGATGCGCTTAGAGATGGTCTCGCGGTGGTTCTCCTCCA
Source organism: Phycisphaeraceae bacterium (assembly GCA_021299385.1). GTDB lineage: Bacteria > Planctomycetota > Phycisphaerae > Phycisphaerales > UBA1924 > JAJTGZ01. The sequence goes on from JAJTGZ010000004.1 coordinate 36,003, forward strand.
GCGTGCTAAGGCGGATGGTGCGGTCAAAGACCAGTTCGCCGCTCTGCACGCCCTTGAGCACGTCGACGGCCTGGGTGAGGACGTAGTCGCTCTCGAGGCACCGCCGACGGAAGATCATGCGCGTCGTTTCGATCTTCTTGGCCAAGCGGACTTCCTCCTCCCGGCTGAGCAGGGGGATGACGTTCATCTGCGCCAAATAGGTGCGGATAGGGTCATCAGAGCGTGCACCGGCCTTGGCGAGTTGGATGTCCAGGTCGGTGGCGTATTGCGGGTCTTGGGCGTCGTGCAATCCGAGGTCGTCTTGGGGGAAAAGGACGGGGGTTGCGGGTGGTTTGTCGGCGGTTTTTGATGGGTTGTTGGCGTAGGGGTTACAGTTCATCGAGCGCCAGTCGTCCCCGGGGCGCTGGCCGCCGATGATGGTCAGGGCGCGGGGTGGATGGTCCTGGGGCTTCCCTTTGCCTCGGCGTTGGGGCGGGGTAGGGGTGTGGTCGGGCTGGGCCTGGATTTGGGGCTGGGGTGATTCTTTGTGCTGCCGCCAGAGGCGTGCGCGGTAGTCCATCTCGTCGATGAGTTGAAGGCCTCGCTGGTCGATGGCGACGAGGAGTCGGTGCATGCAGTCAGGATCGACCCACTCATCGGGCAGGGCGTTGTTGAGTTCCTCGTAGCTCAGCCAGCCGCGCGGCTGGGCGAGCGCCAGGAGCGATTGCAGGCAGTCGGGGAGTTGGTTGGTCACAAGTGCTCCTCACGAACGAGGGACCTGCCGGGGGCGTTGGCGTCCGCGACGTGCCTCTCTCGCTAACTCTGCCACGGTATCCGGGTCCGTCAACCAAAGTTTGTAAAATATGTGCAGATTATTCCTAGGGGTGCACGGTTGGCTGCGCAGATGTGCACGCGGCGGAGATCATCGCGCGGGCTTGAAGGACGTGGGCTTCCAACCCGGCGCGGCGTGCGCCCGGCGGAGCGCGTCGAGCTTGCCGAGCGGGTCGGTGGTGCTCCCGGCGTTGCGGCGCAAGGCCTGGGCTATAGCCTCGTGCACCTTGGTTTGCAGCGATTGGTACAAACGCTCGGCGTCCCCCTCGTGCTGCTGGTCCGTCTGCGCCGCAAGGCCCGCGACGGCAGCACGCAGCTCATCATTGCCGATCTGCGAGAGCACGGCACGGACGCTCAGGGGTTGCCCGCTGGCCAGCGCCGCATCGACGGCGCTGGCCATGAGGCTGAAACCTTCACGCGCAAACTTCGCCGGGGAAAGCTCGGCCAGGTGCTCGGCGGTGAGGCGCCCCAGCAACATCGGCTCGCACGCGGCGATGACCAGCGCGTGCTCGCGGGCGTCGGTGGGGCGCAACTCGGCGTATTCGCTCGATGTGCCCGATTGCTCGTCGGGGGCCTGGGGCTGGCGGTCGCGGGGCCGGGCGCGGGTGATCGCGTCGCGCACCACACGCTCATCGACGCCGGCCAGGGCAGCAACCCGGCGGATGATCATCGCCTGCCGAACGGGGTTGATACGGGCCAGGCCAAGCTCGCCCAGGCGGGTGAGCTCCTGCTCGATGACCCCGGCGCGTTGCTGGAGCCCGAGGGGATCGAGTTGGACTTTGAGCCTGTCGAAGCGGTAGTCGAGCGCGTCGGCGGCGTGGTCGAAGACCTGCTGGAGGATGCCCACGCCGCCCGGGCGTTTGAGCAGTTCGTCGGGGTCCTTGGCGTCGGTGCTGCCGGCGAGGGTGGCGATGCGGACGTCCAGTGTGCTCTCGAAGAGGACCTCGACGGCGCGGTCGGCAGCGCGCTGGCCCGCGGCGTCGCCGTCGAACATGAGGATGACGCGTGGGCAGTGCCTTTCGAGCAGGCGTGCGCCCTGGCGTGTCAGAGCGGTGCCGAGGGTTGCCACGACGTTGGTGATCCCGGCCTGGTGGCAGGCGATGGCGTCGGTGTACCCCTCGACGACGACGGCGAACTGCTTCTCGCGGATCGCTGCGCTCGCCTGGGGCAGAGCGTAGAGCGTTGCGCTTTTGCTAAAGAGCTGGCTCTCGGGGCTGTTGAGATACTTGGGCTCGTCTTCGGGGTGCAGTTTGCGCCCGCCGAAGGCGACGGTGCGACCGGCGGTGTCGGTGATGGGGAACATCAGGCGGTTGCGGAAGGCGTCGTAGTGCCCGCCGGTCTCGCGTGTCTTGAGCAGCCCGGCGGCAAGAAAGCCGCGCGGGTCCCACCCCTTCTTGCCAATGAGCGTCAGCAGACCGTCCCAGCGGTCGGGGGCGGCGCCGAGGTTGAACAGGTCGATCATCTCTTGGCTGATGCCTCGCTGGGTCATGAGTTCGCGGGCGACCTTCCCGTGCTCGGGGTGGTTGCGGATGAGTTTGAAGAACTCGGCGGCGGCGGCGTTGGCTTGGGCGATCTCATCCTTGCTGGCGTGGGCGGTGCCGTCGTGGTGCTCGGCGGGCGCGTCGCCCGGCTCGGCGACGTGCTTGCGGGGCTGGTAGGGCGTGAGGGTGACGCCGCCTCGCTGGGCGAGATAGACGAGCGCCTCGCGGAAGTCCATCTTGAAATAGCCCTTGACGAAGGCGAGACTGTCGCCCCCGGCACCGCAGGCAAAGCACTTGTAGATTTGCTTGATCGGCGAGACGTACATCGACGGGGCGTGGTCGTCGTGGAAGGGGCAGACGCAGACGTACTCGCGTCCCTTGCGTTTGAGGGGGAGTTGCTCGCCGATGAGTTTGACCAGGTCGGTCGCTTCCAGGACTCTGCGGATGTCGTCGCTCCCCTGGGCCATGGGTGGTTGTAGGCCGGGCGGGGGTGCGGGTGGGGTAGTGGTGGGTGGATGGTGCTCCTTCGCGGCGGAACCTAGTATTTCTGGTTGCCGCCGCTGGCGTGCCCGGCCGTGCGCGGGTGCCCGTGCAAGGGGCCTGTGCAAGGTGTCGGTGCCTCGCCAAGCCCGGCGTTTGGATGGGCACCATGCACGCAGCCTTTGCCGACAAGTTTGAGATGCAAAACCGCCTCTTTGCCGAGCTCTCTCGGATGTTTGCTCAGGAGGTGCCGTTGTACGACAAGGCCCTGCTTGTCAACAGCCTCTGCAACCGAGCGGTCTGCGACCTGCTCGGGCGTGTGCACGTCGGCTTTACGATCACCGACGAGCAACTAGAGAAGACCAGCGGCGAACGGCACGGGGCGATCCGCATCGGCCGGAGCGATGAGTACCGCCTGATCGGCCGGTTCTTTGCCGCCTTTGCGATGGAGCCGCACAACTATTACGACATGTCCAGCGTCGGGGCCAAGAGCCAGCCGATCGTGGCCACGGCGTTCCGCTCGCGCGTCAACCCCGAGCATCGGGTCTTTTCATCGCTGCTGCAGACCGACTACTTCGACCCGGCGACCAAGGCCCGCATCGAGGGTGTGCTGGCGGGCCGGCAAGTATTCTCAGACAAGGCCAAGGCCCTGCTTGACAAAGACGAACGCCAGGGGGGCCTAGATTGGGAAGATGCCAACGCATTGATCGCCGAGGGCGTGGGGAGGATTTTCAAGTGGACCGGGCGTGCGCGGGAGCACGGGTTGTACAAGGATTTGTGTGATGCGGGGTTCAAGATCGCCGCGGATATTGCCTGCTTCCAGTCGCACCACCTCAACCACCTGACGCCGAACACGTTTTGCATTGACCTGTACACCTCGGCGATGAAGCACTCCCTCGGCGAGATCAACGCGGCGGAGTTCACCGCCCGAGCGACAAAGGCCCTGGATCGCCTGCTCATCGGGGCCGACCGCGACTACATGCGGCTGTCGTTCAGGCACCTTCGGCAAGAGGAGATCGACGGTTTTGCGCACGCCAGTGTCGCCCCCGGGATGGTCGCCGAGCTGGCCAAGGCGTTGACGGCTAGGCTCGCGCAGCCCGACCTGGACCTGCGGTCGCTCAAGCACGCCGGGTTCAAGGACACGACCGAGGGGCCGCCCGAGGGTGTGCCTGTGCTGCTGCGCCAGGACGCCTACAAGGCGCTGACCGAGCCGGTGGTCTTTGAGAACGCCGACGGCACGAGCGTGCAGACAACGCACACGGCACGGTTCGGGGAGATCGAGCAACGGTTCTATGCCGCGACACCGACCGGGCGCACGCTGTATGACAAGTGCCTGACCGAGGCGGAGGATGCCAAGGAGAAAGACCCCGGCCTGGCCAATCGCAACCCAGCGGCGTATGAGGCGCTCTACGCCAGGCCGTTCGCGCCGTTCCCCAAAACACTCGGCGACTTGCTTGCGCAGGGGCTGGTCTACGGGCGTTACTCGGCAACAACCAAAGGCATCGCTGATCGCGGCAAGATCAAGACAACAAACCTGCACGAACTGGTCCGCCTCGGCTACGCACGCGTCGAGGGGTTGCGCTACGAAGACTTCTTGCCCGTTAGCGCGGCGGGGATCTTCGCCTCCAACCTCAACCAGTACGGCACCAAGTCAACCGCGGCAAAGAAGCCCGAATACACGCGGGCGATGCTCGAAGAGGTGCTCGGGCGCGCGATCGTCGATGCCAACGGGGCATACGCAAGTGTGCACGCGCAGTCGGTGCGAGGGATGTACGCGGATTTAGGCTTGTGGGAGCAGGTGCCCGCGGCGGAACGCTCGGCGATCGAGCGGGCCTGCGCGGGTGGCCAGGCGGAGGTCGCCCAGCGGGTGCCGCAGGGCGCGCTGGCGTAAAGCGCGGCGTGCGCTCTGGTGGGTGTACGCTGTAGACGCATGGGTGATGCCCCGCACCAACCTACCCAACCCGCCGGGCCTGTCGCCGCGCAGGCGCCAGCGCCGATGCGCCGGGCCACGCTCTCGCTCCTGCTGGTCATCACGCTGCTCGACCTTTTGGGCGTCGGGCTGCTCATCCCGGTGATCCCCTACCTCGTCAAGCAGTTCAGCGATAACGCGGCGGTGGCGGGGGTGCTCTCAGCGACGTACGCGCTGCTGCAGTTTCTAGCCACGCCCGTGCTGGGTGCCCTCAGCGACCGCGTCGGGCGGCGGCCTGTGCTGATCGTGAGCCTGATCGGCTCGGCGATCGGGTACATCATCTTCGGGCTTGCCGGGGCCCTCTGGATGCTCTTTGTCGGCAGGGCCATCGACGGGATCACCGGGGGGAACATCTCCACCGCCTACGCCTATGCAGCCGACGTGAGCACCCCGGCCGAGCGCGGCAAAACCTTCGGCATGATGGGCGCGGCGATGGGGCTCGGGTTCATCATCGGGCCGGGGATCGGAGGTTGGCTGGCCAGCTATGACTACCACTACCCGGCGTTTGCCGCGGCGGGGGCCGCGCTGCTCTCGGCGGCGTGGGGCTTCTTTGTCCTGCCCGAAAGCCTCACGCCCGAGCGAAGGGAAAAGGGGCCGATCCAACTCTCGATGCTCAACCCGCTGCGGACCGTCAGCGGCAAGTTTGTTGCCGGGGCGTTCCTACCGGTGATGCTCGCGGTCGTCGCGGTGAGCTTCACGCAGGCGAGCATGTACGGCGTGTTCGCCTTCTGGACGTACGACATGCTCCGCTGGGGGCCCAGCGAGGTCTCGTACATCCTGGTCATGGCCGGGATCATCGGCGTGGTCGTCCAGGGTGGGCTGGTGCGCGTGCTGAGTAAAAAAATCGGCGACCGCGCGACCCTCGCACTCGGGCTGCTCACCCTCGGCCTGGCGTGCGCGGTGCTCGGCTTCTCGACGCAGGCGTGGATGCTCTATGCGTGCCTGGCCGTCTGGAGCATCGGCGGCGGGCTGGCGGGGGCATCGTCGACGGCGATGGTATCGAAACTCGCCGGGGTGCAGGAGCAGGGGCAGGCGATGGGCGTCAGCCAAGCCCTCGCCGGGCTCATGCGCATCGCCGGACCGCTGTGGGGCGGCTTCGCCTACGACCACCTCGGCGCGGCGGTGCAATACCTGGTGCCCGGGACGCTGACGCTGCTTGTGTTTGTGATGCTGCTCCCTGGGTGGCGCCGCTAACGGTGGCGCGGGCTTCCAGCCCGCGCACCGCACTCCAGCGAGACTGACTAAACATTTGCTTGTGGCTGATCCCCCTGCAGACCAAACTCCTTGTGTATCGCCGCGACAGCCCTCGGCCCACTCTGCCCCTCGACAACAATCGAGATCGACAGCTCACTGCTCCCCTGCGCAATGGCGATGACATTGATCCCCAGCCCGGCAATACAAGTAAAAATACGTGCGGCAACCCCCGGCGTCCCCTTCATCGCGGCACCAACGGGCGCGACAACGCAGACGCCGGGGCGCACGTCGATAGTGCGCGCCAAGCCGTGCTGGCGCAGCGTGCGTTCGAGTGCGGCCTTAGCGCGGTCGGCCTGCGCCTGCGAGACGACCAGCGAGATGCCACTCTCCGAAACACTCTGGCAGATCATGTGGATATTGATGCGTTCGCGCGCCAGGGAGGCGAAGACCTCCGATGCCGAGCCTGGGCGCCCGACCATCGCCGCCCCGCCGACGGTGAGCATCGCCAAGCCCTTGAGCATCGGCACGGCACGCACGACCGTTGCCGTCGGCGCTGGCGCGCTGCTAATGAGCGTGCCCGGGTGGTCGGGCTTGAAAGTGCTCCGCATCCGCACCGGCACGCCATAGGCCGCGGCGGGCTCCAGTGCGCGCGGGTGCATGCTCTTGGCGCCGAACTTGCCCATCTCTACAGCCTCGGCAAAGCCGAGCGCACCGAGCAGGCGGGCCTCGGGCACGACGCGTGGGTCGGCGGTCATAAGGCCATCGACGTCGGAGTAAATCCAGATTTCATCGGCCTTCAGTGCCGAGCCGAGGATGGTGGCGGTGTAGTCGCTCCCACCCCGGCCGAGCGTGCTGGTCACGCCGTGCTGATTCGCGGCGACAAAGCCGGTAACAACAACGGGCTGCCCCTTGTCCATCATCGGCCCGAGCACCTCCTGGACCTGGAACATCGACAAGTCCATGAGCGGGTCGGCCTCGGTGAAGTGGTCGTCGGTAACGATCCCCGCCTGCCGGCCGTCCATCGGCGTCGCGCCGAGCACGTGCGCGAGCATCGCGCAACTCAGTCGCTCGCCGAATGCGGCAATAGCGTCGGTACTGCGCGGGGTGAGCTCTTCCAGCGCCAGCACGCCGTGGACGACGGCTTCGAGGCCCTCGAGCAATGGCCTGACGTGCTCGTGTGCGCCCAGCGCATAGGCACAGGCCAGGTGCCGGTCGCGGATAGCCGTGAGCAGTTCGCCCGTGCGCAGGTCGTTGCCCGAGGCGGCGGCATCGGCGACCTCCAGGAGTTGCTCGGTGATCCCGTCCATCGCGCTGACGACCGTGAGCACCTGGTGCTTGCCCGCCGCGGCACGCACGATGCCGGCGACGTGCCCGATGCGCTCGGCATCGGCCACGCTGGTGCCCCCGAACTTCATCACGATGCGCATGGTCTGGTTCCTGCTCACCGCCCCAGGCGGCGGTGGTCTATCGGGTGCCGATCTCGATAAGGTCGCGAACAATCGCCGTGGCCGTCTCCGCCCCGCCGGCGCCGCGCCCGACGAGGGTAACGTCCCCGGCGTTGTGCATGGAAAATGTAACCGCGTTCATATTGCGCGGCACGTTCAGCGGTGAATCCACGTCCACCTCCGTCGGGGCGACCAAGAGGCCCCGCTCGCTGATCGAGGCGATCAGTTTGATCACCTTGCCGCGTGCTCGCGCCTCGCGCACACGCTCGATGGGCAGGCCGCGTATGCCTTGGACAGACACATCGCTGTACGAGCACCCCTTGCCGACGCCCCCGGCGTGGTTGGCCAGGATGACGAGTTTCATAGCCGTGTCGATCCCGTCGATGTCGTTGCTCGGGTCGGTCTCTGCATAGCCGAGTTTGACGGCGTGGGCCAGGGCAGCCTCAAACGGCTCGTCGCACTCGGCCATGCGCGAGAGGATGAAGTTGGTCGTCCCGTTGATGATCGCACGGATGCCGGTGATCGTGTCCCCCGTCGCCAGGCGAGCGGCTAGGGCGAGCACGGGCGTCGCCGCGCCGACGGTCCCGCTATAAGCCAGCGACACCCGGTTGTACCGCGCCGACTCCAGCAGCGCAGGCATGGCGACGGCCAGCGGGGCCTTGTTCACGCTCACGGCATGCTTGCCGGCACGCATCGCCCCCAGCAGGTGGTCCAGCGCGGGGCGGGGGTGCTTCAGGTCGCTCGGGGAGGTCTGGACAACAACGTCCGCAGCGGTGCGCAGGACGACGCGCATGGTGTCGATGCGCTGGCCGACGCCCGGGATATCGCCGACGGACTTTTTCTCTGCCTTGGCCTCCAGCAGCGTCGGCGCATCAAGGCCGGCGGGGGCCAGCGCGCACCCGCGCGAGTCGCAGACGGCCACCAGGCGTGCCTCGGCGCCGAGGCGGCGCTCAAGGGCCTGCCGCTGCGCGTGCAGCATCGTTGCCAGGGCCTGGCCGACAACACCAAAGCCGATGAGGACGATGCGCACGCCCGGTGAATATCGACACAATGCCCGCCGGGCACAACCAAGGCCCATCGCTACACCCCGGCGGTCGTGCCGTCTTTACTAGCCCCGGAGGCTCAAAAGGCCGATAAAGACCCGGTGCATACCGGCCGGCCCGATCTTGTTGTCCCTTCCCCCAGCGCGCTGTTTGCCGACCCGTGCGTGCTGGTCATCTTCGGTGCCTCCGGCGATCTGACGGGGCGCAAGTTGATCCCCGCGCTCTACGAGCTGGACCGCCAAGGCCGGCTGCCCCAAGGCACGCGCGTCATCGGCATGTCGCGCACGCCGATGAGCGACGAGGCCTTCCGCGAGAAGATGGCCGAGGGGGCACGCAAGTTTGCCACGGGCTTTACCGAGAAGCAGTGGTCGGCGTTTGCTGGCCGGCTCTTCTACCACGCCGGGGACGCGGCCAAGGCCGACGCGATGCCCGGGCTGAGTAAGCGCATCGCCGAGGTCGGCTCGCACGCGGGGCTGCTGCGCCAGGGTGGGATGCCCAATATCTTGTTCTACCTCTCGGTCGCGCCAAGCCTCTACGAGCAGATCATCGACAACGCGGGCACCTCGGGCCTGGTCGCCGAGGGGCACCGCTGGTGCACGATCAACGCCGAGGCAACGCCCTGGCAGCGGATCATCATCGAGAAGCCCTTCGGCACCGACCTGGCAACAACCGTGAGCCTGAACCAGGCCCTCGGGCGCGTCTTCGAGGAAGACGCGATCTTCCGCATCGACCACTACCTGGGCAAGGAACTGGTGCAGAACATCGCCGTGATGCGGTTTGCCAACGCCATCTTCGAGCCGATCTGGAACCGCCAGCACATCGAGCACGTGCAGATCACCGCCGCCGAGACGGTGGGCGTGGGCAACCGTGCGGCAAACTTCTACGACACCGCCGGGGCCTTGCGCGACATGATCCAGAGCCACCTGCTGCAGGTGATGTGCCTGGTGGGCATCGAGCCGCCGAGTGTGTTTGACGCCGCGGCCATCATGCGTGAGAAGATCAAGTTCCTCAACACCTGCGTGGTGCCTGCCAGCGGGCAGATCCCCAAGATGGCCACGCTCGGGCGCTACGGCCCAGGCCCCAAGCCCGACGACCGCGCATACGTCAACGAAGAGGGCGTCGTGCCCGACCGCCGAACCGAGACCTACGCGGCAATGAAACTCTTCTTTGACAACTGGCGCTGGGCCGGCGTCCCCTTCTATCTCCGCTCGGGCAAACGACTGGCGAGCAAACTCACCGAGATCGTCGTGCAGTTCCGCAGCCCGCCGACGAACATGTTCCGCAACCTCGGGCCCGACGTGCTCAACCGACCGGCCAATCGCCTCGTCATCGGCATCGCCCCACGCGAGGGGATCAGCCTCCGCATCGAAGGAAAAGTCCCAGGCTCGGGACTGCACATCGCCAGCGCGCAACTCGACCTGGACTATCAGCAGTCCTTCGGCGGCGAAACAATCGAGGCCTACGGCCCCCTCATCCTCGACGCCATGCGCGGCGACCGCACGCTCTACAAACACCGCGACGAGGTCGAGATCGGCTGGCGCATCTGCGACCCGTTCATCCAGAACGCAGAACTCCGCAACTCCATCGCCACCTACGCCCCAGGCACCTGGGGCCCCGACTTGGCCGATGCACTCTTCACCCCCACACCCGGCGGGCCTGGCACCCCAGCCGGGCCTGGCGCGTGGCACAACCCCACGCCCGACGAGCTTGGCTCATAAGCCACCTGGGCGCGTACGCTGGGGGCACGGATGCACAAGTTCCTGATCCCCAACCTGCCCGCGTGGACACCGACCCACGCCCACATGGTCGGCCCTGACGACCTGGCCATCCCCAGCGAGATCGTCCTGGCCGGGAACATGATCCAGTGCGTCAAGCGCGTCGAGGGTGCCGCGGCCTTGGCAATCCAGTACCCCGCACCGGCAGGGATCGGCGGCGTGCTCACGCTCCGCACGCCGCTGCTGCCCGAGCGACGCCAGCCATACGTCCTGGCCCTCGAACTCGCACGCTTCCAGGTGATGCTGCTGCTGACGAAACTCGAAGAGTGGGCCCTCTTTGAGACCCCAGCGACCGACCCGGTGATGATCAAACTCGAACAGGCACTCTCGGCCTACACCCACGCGCTGGTCGTCCAGCGCAGCACCGAGGCCGAGGGCGCCGCTCAAGGCGCACTCGCCGCCGCCATCGACGCAGGCGAAGCACTGGCCCTCTACTCCGCACGCGTCCAGCACCACAAACGCCAATCCGGCGAACTCGCCCGCCTGGCCAACAAGCCCGCACCCCAGAGCGCACTGACCGACCACGAAGCCCTCGAAAGCACCAAGCGTGCCGCAGGCTCGGCCGGGGTGATCCTCCCGGGCATGCCCCGCGTCGGCGTCGCCGTCAACCCCGCGCACTTCAACCCCGCGCTCTGCCAGGCCGTTGCCGAGATCGCCGACTTTGTCAGCGTCCCGATGCGCTGGAGCCAGATGGAGCCGACCGAGGGCCGCTACACCTTCACCCCGACGGACCGCTGGATCGAATGGGCGGTAGCCAAGGCAAACCTGCCAGTCGTCGCCGGGCCTGTGCTGGACTTTGAGGCCGGGTGCGTGCCGGACTTTGCCTATATCTGGGAGCACGACTACGAAACCCTGCGCGACGTGGTCATCGAGCACGTCAAGGCCGTCGTTACGCGCTACCGCCGCACGGTGCACACCTGGACGATCTGCTCGGGCCTGCACGTCGGGAGCAACTTTGCCATCAGTTATGAGCAGGCCGTAGACCTGACGCGCGTCTGCGTAACAATCGCCCGCAAGCTGCACCCGGGCGCAAAGGTACAAATCGAGATCAGCCAGCCCTGGGGCGAATACACCGCCGAGGCCTCCGCACGTGCGGCACGCTCGATCCCCCCGGCAATCTACTGCGACCTGCTCGCCCAGATCGGCCTGGAGATCGACGCCGTCGCCCTCAAGGTGCAGATGGGCTACCCCCAGCCCGGGCGCAGCACCCGCGACCTCATCTCCTTCTCGGCAATGCTCGACCGCTTCGCCAGCGTCGATAAACCCATCGCCCTCTCGGTCATCGGCGCGCCCAGCACGCCCGTCCCCTCCGCCCCAGGCATGCCCGCGGCTGGCTCCTGGCGCCGCCCATGGTCCCCACAGCAGCAGGCCGAGTGGCTCGGGAATATCTGCGCCATCGCCGCCGGTAAGCCCTACGTCCAATCCATCGCCTGGCAAGAAATCATCGACAGCCCAGCACCCTGCGCCCCCCACGGCGGGCTGCTCACACCCCAAGGCCAACCCAAGCCCGCCCTCGCCACACTGCAAGCCCTGCGCGCAAGCCTCCGCGGCACCGGCGCACTAGCCGGCGTCTAGAACCCCTCCCCCAGAACGTTCTGGCGGGGAGGGGCAGGGGTGGAGTTAGCACACACAACAATCTAATAAATAGAGACTCGCGCCAGCAGTCACCACCCCCTACCGCCGCCAATCCAAAACCACCTTCCCAAACTGCTCCCCAGACTCCAGCCTCGCAAACCCCTCCGCCCCCCTCGCCGCCGGGAACACACGGTCAACAACCGGCCTGAACCGGCCCGCCCGGTACATCGCCGCGAGCTGCGCAAACTCCTGGTTGCTCCCCATCGTGCTGCCCAATATCCGCAACTGATTCCAGAAAATGCGTGCCAGGTCGGTCGTCGCGTCCGCACCGCTGGTGCACCCCGGCGTGGCATACACCCCGCCACGGGCCAGGCTCTTGATGCACCACAAGTGCGTCGCCTTGCCCGAGGAGTCCACCGCCATGTCCACGCCACGACCGCCCGTCAGCGCACGCACCTGCCTAGACCAGTCCGCCCCGGCATCGAGCACGCCTTCATCCGCCCCGAGTGCCTTGGCCGCGTCGAGCTTCACCTGATGCCGGCTTGTAACAATCACCCGGCAGGCGCGCTCCTTGGCAATCGCCAGCGCGGCCGTCGCCACACCGCCGCCGATACCCGTCACCAGCACCACCTGCCCGGGCCGCAACCCACCCTTGCCGACCATCATCGAATACGCCGTAAGAAACGTCAACCCAAACGCCGAGGCCTCGGCCGGGTCGGCCACATCGCCGATCGACTGCACGTTCGAGACCGGAATATTGAAAACCTCCGCATGGAACCCCTGGTGGTGCTCGCCAAGCAGTTGCACCTCCGGCACGATCGGCTCGGGTGGGTCCAAGGGCGCATACGCCTCGGGCTGCGCCACCGCCGCGTTGACGATCACACGCTGACCGACCCACGAAGAGGCCACCCCCGCCCCGACGCGCTCGACAACGCCACACGCATCGCACCCGCTGATCCGCGGGTACGTGAGCTTCAACCCCGGCACGCCACGCCCCACCCACAAGTCCAGGTGGTTCAACGCACTGCACAGCGTTCGCACCCGGCACTGGCCAGGCCCTGGCTCCGGCGGCTCGGGCCAGTCGCTCACAAACCGCACGGCCTGGGATGGTGTCGGGGACTGCTCGGCAATGACAACAGCTTCCATGCTGCCAAGATAGCCAGCCTTGCCGGGGGCGGTGTATCGGTTGCTGCCTCCCCGGTGGCGCGGGCTTCCAGCCCGCGCGGGCGTAAACGGTGGGGCGGGCTTCCAGCCCGCTTACCAGGTTCCCAGCCCCCCACTGCTAGTTGTTGGCAGCCTGAACCAAGTCATCAAAGTCGCGGATCGGGTCTGTGCCGTCTGTTGGGAGTCTGATCCCGTTGACCCCATCGCGCCACTTGCGCGCGCCGCTGTCGAGGTTGTTGAGGTAGACCCCATCGCGCCCGCCGGAGTGGAAGACGAGCGTCCCCCGCGGCTCACCCGGCGTCGGGGGCACCGTGGTGGTGTTGAGGAACGCCGGGTTGGCCAGCAAGACCGCTAGCGCGCCATTGGTCCCCCCACCGGTGACGACAAACCGCCCAAGCCCGCTGCCACCGGTGCCGCTGCCGATCAGGCTGCCCGTATTCTCGTCCCCATCATCGTGCTGCCGCTTGGCCTCGCGTCCCAGTGAGTCTGAACTGAGGTACGTCGCATTAGAGGCCCAGTAGAACCGTGCGGCCTCCTCGCTGTCCGAGTTGATCGCGGCAAACTTCGTCCCCTTGCGCGTGTCCGCCGACCAAGCCAAAATCGGCTGCCCAAAGGCATCGATCATGTCGGGCACCTGCCTGTTGTTCTGGTTTGACTCACGCCCGGCGATCAACTCAAGGTTCCGCTTGTCCGGCGAGAAGTACCCACCCGTCGAGCCAAGATTGACGGGATTGCTCGGGGCGTTGTTCGTCGCACCGATCAAGCCCAGATCGACGTTCACAACAGCCCCAGGCCCCGGCCCAACACCCGTCAGAATACCCGGCCCCGTCGCGCTTGTTACACCCCCGGCCAGGTCCAGCAGCAGGTTCTGCATCTGCGAGAACCCCGCCGACACGTTCGTTCCCGCCCCCATCTCCACCGGCGAGAAGTACCCCGGGTTGCGCTTGTTGTCGATCTTGAAACGCTGCGACGCCGAGCTGAGGTCCTTGATGATCGCCTGCGTCGCCAGCGTCCGCGCGCTGCTCCGTGCCGCACGCAGGCTCGGGATCAACACCCCGATGACGATCGTGATGATCGTCAGCACCACCAGCAACTCGACAAGCGAAAATGCCCGCCCAGTGCTGGTCCGCCCACAACTACGATTACTTCGGCCCATTGATCTACCCATTTCCATCCTCCGCGAGAAGTCTATAGCCAAACCGCCGCCACACCCTCCCTCGATTCGCCCCAGCGGGCCGTTGGATCCCTCCCAGACCAACGATACGAGTCAGAAATAGTCGCACAAACCGATCATAACCCAAACTTTGTGCCCACACCCAATCAGTTCAGCACGGCCTTAGGAACCCAAGCAGGCCGCGATCCCCGTGCATTTGCGCTGGCCGTTTACCTGAACCCCAACGGCTTGCTGAGAATCTCGTTGATAACCAGCGCCCGCCGCCAATCCGCCAGCGTGCTTGGCACATCGATCCTCTCGCGCTGCTCAGCCGCGACCACACGCCCGCGGTTGGCCCCAGTCGATTTGCTGTCATCAACCGACCGCATCGACGCGGCCCGGCGGTTGCGTTCGGTGATCTCGGTATCGTCGCGCTCCACCTGCTCTGGGCGTGGCCTGCTCTTGCGTGCCGGCTGCTGGGTCTGCTGCACCCCGCCGCGCGCAGGCGTGGCCGTGCGCTCGGGGCGTTGCAGGCGGTCGCGCGAGCGGTCCTGCGCAGGGGCAACATCACGCTGACGCTGCTGCGATCGGGCCTCGGCCCGAGTCCCCGTCTGCGCACTGGGCTGGGCAACAGGCCTGGGCTGCGGGCGAGGCTTGGGCCTTTGCTGCGGCTGGGCCGCCGGTTCCGGCGCTGGCGCCGGCCGGGCCGGGGGCTCGACCGCGATCACTGGCCCGCCGGGCCAAAGTTCACGCATCACCGGCCCCGTCCCACTCCCGCCGTGCGGGTTGCCAACCGTCGGCAAAGCTGGCCCCGCCGGCACGCCCTGCCCCTGCCGGCGACGCTCACGCAACTGCCGGAGCTGCTCTTGCCGACGCGCCATCTCAGCCTGACGCTGCATCTCCTGGATCGTCCCCCCTTCAGACTCCCGCGCCACCTGCCCCCGTGGCGCCGTCGGCACCCCAGCCTGCCCCTCGGCCAACGGGTCGCGACCCGTACGCAGGATCATCTCCTCACGCTCGATCTGACGTTGCCGTGCCTCCTTGATCGCCTTCTGCTCGCGCAAACGCTTGAACAACCAGCCCAAGAACGACCCGAGCATGAACAACGCAAAGATGATAATCTGCATGAACTGAGGCACTTGACTCATGGGCCAAGAGTATCGCCCCTACTTCGCCGGCGCGGGCACCACCACCGTCGCGTGCCCGGCCGTTACCAACACTCGCCCAGGCAGCACACCCAAACGCTGCGGCAACGCCGGCAGGCGGATCGGCGTCGCCGATGTCAGCCGGGCCGACTTGTCGTCGACCACCACCAGCGTGTAGCCGGTGTTGACCAGCGGCGCGCCCAGCTCCGGCAGTGCAGCACGCGACGCAACGATCGAGACCAAACCACCCGCCGACCGCTGCGGCATCACCAACTGCTCCTCCGCACCCATCTCCAACACATCGGCCCCCACCAACTTGCCCTCCCCATCGACCAGCGCAACACCCCTTCCCGAGCAGACGGCAAACCCACCGCGACCCACAGGCCACACGTCGATCCCCCCGCTCGTCTCAAGCTTGTTCCGAACGTCCACACCCTGCTCATCGGGCATGCCCGTGCCGATGTCCACACGCCACAACGCCCGCGAAGGCTCATCGGTTACCACCAGCAGTTTACCCCCGAGCACCCACGCATCAAAGCCCACGGCAGCGGGGTGCCCGTCGAGTTTCCACACCTCCTGCATCTTCCCATCATCCGACGCACGCAACTTCCCCAGCCCCGTGCTCCCGCCCACAAAGACATCCCCGGCTGGCGACTGACGCACCCACCGCACGTCCCCGACCGTGCTCGCCCAGGTCTCCCTCACACGACCACTCCGCGCATCC
Organism: Phycisphaeraceae bacterium; assembly: GCA_021299385.1. Classification (GTDB taxonomy): domain Bacteria; phylum Planctomycetota; class Phycisphaerae; order Phycisphaerales; family UBA1924; genus JAJTGZ01. The sequence goes on from JAJTGZ010000004.1 coordinate 51,961, forward strand.
ACCCACGACAGCATCGCCGTCCGCGCATCGCCCAACTGCACCACCCCGCCAACAACCAGCCCCGCCGGCCCGAGCGACGCCTCGAAGACCGCGCCGAGGTTCAACCTCGCCGTCCACAGCACCCGACCGCTCTGAGCATCAAAGCCCGCCGCTCGACCGGCACGCTCCACCAGCACCATCGTCTGCCCATCACTCGCCCCGATCAGTTCACTCACCTGCCTTGCGCCCGCGTCCGGCGTGTTGACGCGCCCTTGCTCACCGTGTTCATCAAACCTCAACGGCGGATCAGCCGGGAAAAGGCTCCCGAAAGGCTCCGTTGACCATTCCAGCGCACCCGGCACAGCACCCTGCCCGGCAACGCCCGGCTGCACACGCACCAGCCTCCCGCCGGCCGCGTCGGCAACGAAGTAAACCACCCCCCGCGCGTCGATCGAGAACAACTCCGAACGCTCCCCCCGCGGCTGCTCGTCCATCCACAACGCCGTCAACGGCACCGACTCCCCCGTCGCCGCCTCCCTCGCCAACGCACCCTCAGGCAGGCCGAAAAGCGCCCTGCGACCGTCGGCGTGCTGCATGGCCACGAACCGCGCCGACGACGAATCCGGCTGGCGGATCAACGCCTCCATCAACGCCCAACCACCGAGCACCTGCGCCTCGCGCTCAACGCTCGGCACACCGATCGCAGGCAACGCCACGCCCAGGCTCAGCCGTGCACCCAACTCCACCTGCAACGACAACAGGTCCAATGGACCCCCATCAACCATCGCCACAACACCTCGCTCACCCAACGCCAACGCCCGGCTAATCGCGTCCTGCGCCGCCGCGTCAAGCCCACGCCCCATCAGGTTCTTGACCAGCATCCCACTCAACCGCCCAACCGTCGCCGGCGGCGCATCGGGGATGTCCCCAGCCGCGATCAGCCCCAACTCCAGCGACCGCGCCTGCGCCGCCGGATCCGTGCCCTGCCGCCCGGCCAACTCCAACCACAAGTCCGCAACCCCCAACGCCACCGGGAACCGACCGGCAAGCCTCTCGACCTCCTGCGCACTGGCCCCCGCACCCAGCCCCGCACGCTCACGGGTGAACTTCTCATCAAACGCCCCATACCCCGCACGCCCCGTCTGAGCAACGATCTGCACCACCCGCAAACGCGCCTCGGCACCGGCCGTGCTGCTCCCACGCTTGCCCGACCACGGGGCACCGGCCAGCAGCGGATCATCCAGCACCGCGTGCGCATCGGCAATCGCACGCACCGGGTCGCTGGCCTGCTCAACACCCGAACGCACCAGCAAAAACGCCGCACGCTCACGGGGCGTCAGCGCGATCGGGTCGATCATCGCCAGCGCGCGACCAACACCCCCCGCGTCCAGCACCACCCCCGCGGGGACTGCCCCGGGCTGCCGCTGGGCCACGCTCAACACCAACTCGATCACCTGCCCCCGAACCACCTCCGCCGCGCCCCCTTGCCCCACACCCTGCGCCCGCCCCAACACGCCGGCCGCCTGCTCAAGCGCGGGCAAAAACTCCTCCACCCGCCCCGACCGCTCCGCCAGCGACAACAACTCCAGCGCCGGCGCAGGATCATCCGGCATGGCCGACATCTGCCTACGCAACTCCAAAGCCGCGATCTCCCAAGTGCTGTAGACATGCACACGCGCATCATCCACAACTATCAACCCCTGCCCCGTCGCCAACGGCGTCCCGGGCGACTCCAACGCGATCCACCTCTCCGGCTGCCGCAGCGACCCCGGGTTGATCACGCTCACACCCTTGTCCGTCGGCACCAACAGCCTCCCCCCAGCCACGCCCACTCGCCCGCGTATGCCCAACTCCGGCACAATACCCGACATCACCACCTGCCCGATGCTCCACTTCCCCAGCGGCACCACCGCCAGCCGGTTGTAGGAAACGCCCACAAGGTCCTCACCAACCAGCAGCAGATAGTCGGGCCGGCCAAGCTCCGCGCTCGCCCGCTCGGCGATGATCCCCCCACTGCCCGCGTCCAGCTCGATGATCCGCTCACGGTCGGGCGAGAGCACAAACACGCTCCGCCCTGCCACCACGGGGGCCATCATCGCCCAGGGCGTCAGCGTCGCCGAGGCCTCCATCCCCTGCACCGGCGCGGGCAGGTGCCGAACCCACAACGGCTCACCATCAACCACGCGGTAAGCACCCACAACACCGATCCGATCAGACCGGTACACCACCCCAGCATCCACCGCCAGCGCATCGGCCAGACGCTGCGTGCCCGCATACGGCAGCACACCCGTCGACGCCACCGGCAGGCTCCACCGCAGCCTCCCCGTCAACGCATCCACCCCCGCCAACAACGCCACACGCAGCCGGCGCTCTCGCTGCTCCTTGACCAGCGAGACCAGCGCTACCCCCGAATCACCCAGCACCGGCCCACGGGCATTCGCACGCGCCAAATCCGGCGACAGCGCCGAGAGCCCGTTGCACCAGCGTGCCGAGCCTGTCTGCGGGTCCAGCCCGACGATGATCTCTTCCCCCTCGGTGATCGGGTCCACGTCCTGGGCAACGACCGCCACGAGCGTCCCAGAGACCAACGCCGGGGATGTCGATTCTTCCCAGTCCGTCGTGGGGATTGTCCGCGTGCCCGACTGCGGGTCCAGCCCGCGCGCCGGCACGCCCTCCTTGCCGCAGACGGCCAGGGCATCGACCGACCATCGCGGGCGTGCCGTCAGGCGGTCAAACGACCAGATGCGCGGGCCGCTGGTCAGGATCACCGAGCTGGGCGTCAGCACAGGCCACAGCCGAAGGGCCCGCGCATACGCCGGGATCATCTCCGCCTGCTGCCGCGTCATCCCCATGTTCACCTGAATAGGCGTCAGATCGGCAAAGGTCCCCGTCCCGATCGGGCGAGGGAGCAGGTCCGCAGGGGGCAGGTCAACCCCAGGCAACAAAACCGATGGCTGCACCTGCGCCGACGCTGGAACCTCCATCTTCACACCCGGCAGGGCCTCCCCGACCAGCTCGGCCAGTTCGACAAGACGTGCCGGGCTGGTCAAATAGGGTGCCAGTTCGCGCGCCAGCGCACGCACACGCCCCTCCCACACCCCCCCCGGCTTCACCCCCGCATCGGGATGGTTGGCCAAGTCCCCCAGCCGAAGGGCTGAGGCATCAAAGTGCCCATCGAGCATCTCACGCCGGGCCAGTATCAGTGTCGCCTCAAGCCCGGGCGTCGTCAGCAGGCGGGTACGGGCGAGCTCCTCCAAACGCCCCTGCGCCAGCATCTCGCCCGCGGCCGAGGCCTGCCGTTGACGGTAACGCTCCAGCAAGTCGGGGTTAGAGGTCAGCATCCCCTCGACGGCCTTGCGCAGCGGCACCGACAGCCGCTCGTCCTTACCCGAGGGTGTTACCTCCCTGGGGTGGTCATCCAGGACCCGTTGGAGCACATCCGCCGTGGCGTCGAGGTTCCCCCCGGCTAGGTGCTCACGCGCCCGCGACAGGGCATCGACGGCAACGGGGGACTCATCTAAGAAGATCGGGTTCTGCTGCTGCTCGATCTGCGCAAAAACGCGGGTATGCCACGCCAGCAACACGCACACCGCCAGCAGGGCCAGCAGTCGGCAGCGCGGGATCGGGTGGGAATCGTCGGGCATGTGCGCTCATCCATGGACATCTGCACCGCGTGGGGGCTCAAGCGTCGCTGGAAACCAAACAGGAAACAGAATCTCCGGCCGTGCCGGTTGGATGGTTTATACGCCCCCCGATGCCCGTCGATTCGGCCCGGGCTACGCAAAATCAAGGAAAACCCTGCTCCGGCATCAACTAGACTGCCGTAGTTGTCGAATCGACCATCCAGTAAGGGCACTTGCATGGATTGCTCCCCCGGCCCGGAACTTGCCGCTCAACCGCCCGCACGGGCCTTGGCCGTCAGTCCCCCCCGGCACCAGGACGCCCCGATGGCTTGGCTCCTGTGCCTCGTCGTTATCGTTAGCCTGGCCGACCTGGCCTTGACGCTGATCTTTTTGCGCTCCATCGGCATGAGCGAGGGGAACCCCATCGCCCGATGGGTGATGGGGGCCAACTGCCCGTGGGTGCTGGTACTCTTTAAGATGGTGCTGGTCGGGTTTGCGTGCACCGTGCTCTGGCGGACCAGGCACAGCCGGGCTGCCAAGTTGGGCGCGGGGGTCGGGTGCCTGGTCATGCTCTGGCTCTGCCTGCGCTGGGTGGGGTATACCGAGCAGGTCTCCAGCGTTGTCATGGCCAACCCGGAGATCACCCAGACCTCCACCTGGGTGCGGTTCAACTGACCCCTAGGGGCCAACTGCAAAATCCCGGACCTCGGCAGCCACTAACATGAGCAAGCTGGAACAGCCCGCCTCGGGCGTGCAACCAGGCAGGCTCGGGTACCTATAACCCCGGTTAGCCTCCCCCGAGGAGTGGTGTTTCTGGATAGGAGTCTCAACTTTTGCGACGCAAACGATGGTTGGTGTTCATTGGGGTGGTGGGATTGGCCGGTGCTGGGGTGGCGGCATGGCAGTTTGGATGGGCAAAGAAGCCGGGCGGTCCGGGTGGGGCTGCCGGGGGCGAGGGCTTTGGTTTCAGCCTTGGGGCCGATGAAAAGCCCCTGGAGATTCGCTCAGAGAAAGCCCAGGCCGGGGACCTGGTGCGGACGATCTCGGCACCGGGATCGGTCGAACCTCGCACCAAAGTACAGGTCTCTGCGCAGGTGCTGGCCAAGGTGCTCGCGTTGCCCTTCCGCGAGGGTGAGCGTGTGCGCAAGGGGGACGTGCTGGTTCGGCTAGACGGGCGCGACCTGGCCGCGGCGCTGGAAAGTTCGCAGGCGAGCCTGCGCGGGCAGGAGGCGAACCTCAAGGGTGCGCAGGCCGACGAGATCCTGTCAAAGCTGGAGTTTGAACGCGTCAAGAGCCTCTTCCCGCGCGACGTAACCAAGTCGCAGCTGGACACGGCCGAGGCGAACCTGCTGCGTGCGCAGAGCCGGGTGCTCTCATCGCAGGCGGGCATCGAGCAGGCGCGTGCGCTGATCACGCGTGCGCAGAAGGACCTGGAGAACACAACGATCACCAGCCCGATCGACGGGCTGGTCGTCAAGCTCAACGCCGAGGTCGGCGAGACGGTCGTCGTCGGGACGCTCAACAACGCTTCGAGCATCATCATGGAGGTTGCCGACCTGTCCGACATGCTGATGAAGGCCCGCGTCGACGAGGCGAACATCGCCCCGGTGCGTGCGGGGCAACGCGGGCAGGTGCTGCTGGCGGCCTATCGCGACCGGTCGATCATCGGCACCATCGAGCGCGTGGGCCTGAAGCAGCAGGTCTACCGCGATGGGACGTCGTACTTCGAGGTCGAGATCGCCCTGAATAAGCCCGCAGACCTGCTGCTGGGCTCAGGCCTGACCGCGAGCGCCGAGATCGAGGTCGAGACATTCACCGATGTCGTCAAGGTGCCCAGCCAGGCGGTGCTCGACCGGCGGATCGACGACCTGCCCAAGGCGGTTACCGACTCGCCGTTGGTGGACAGGGCCAAGACCGTTGCGCGCGTCGTCTGCGTCGTCGGCGAGGACGGCAAGGTGCAGGTGCGCCCAGTCAAGGTCGGCGCGTCGGACATCACCAGCACGGTGGTCCTCTCGGGTATCTCGGCGGGGGAGCGGATCATCACCGGGCCGTTCCGCGCCCTGGCCGAACTCAGGGACGCCATGAGCGTCGTCGAGGAGGGGACCAAGGACGCGGAGGGGAACAAGGTCGGCCGAGCGCCCGGCGGTGGGGGCGGGGGCGTTCGGTTCGGGCCTCGGTAAGTGTGGTCATCGTCCGGTTCGAGGTCTGTTCTGCGGGGTAAGTTCTTGCTGATTGTGTTGGGTCCCTATGCCTACGCCTGTCATCGAGATTTCGGGCATCACCAAGGCCTACAAGATGGGTGAGGAGGTCGTCGGCGCACTCCGCGGGGTGGACCTGCGCATCGACCGCAACGAGTTTGTCGCCGTCATGGGCGCGAGCGGCTCGGGCAAGAGCACGCTGATGAACATCCTCGGCTGCCTGGACCGCCCCACCAGCGGACGCTACATCCTCAACGGGCAGGCGACGGAGAAGTTGTCCGCCGGTGCGCTGGCTCAGGTGCGAAATAAGGAGATCGGGTTTGTCTTCCAGACCTTCGAGTTGCTCCCGCGCTCGACGGCGGTGGTGAATGTTGCGCTCCCGCTGGTCTACAGCCGAAAGTTCTGGTGGGGCACGGCCAGGCGCGCCCGCGAGGCTCTCAAGAGCGTCGGGCTGGGGGACCGGATGACGCACCGCCCCAACCAACTCTCCGGCGGGCAACGCCAGCGCGTCGCCATCGCCCGTGCGCTCGTCAACGAGCCCTCGCTGCTGCTGGCCGACGAGCCGACGGGGAACCTGGACAGCAAGACCAGCGAGGAGATCATCGCCCTGTTCCGCGACCTGCACCAGCGCGGGCAGACGATCGTGATCGTTACGCACGAGGAGGACATCGCCGGGCACGCCCAGCGGATCGTGCGGCTGCGCGATGGGAAGGTCGTCTCGGACTTCCCGACGGCGACAGACCCGGTGCATCGGGATTTTCTGGACCGTGCTGCGCAGGCGAGTGCTCGGGCGGCGGGGCAAGCGGCGGTCGGCTCGGAGAGCCGACCTACCCATGAGAGCCGGGCTGCTCAGACTGGGGGTAGCGCTTGATCCTCATACGCCTGGCTTTGCAGACTGTCGTCCTCGCCCTGGCGCAGCTGTGGGGCAACAAGTTCCGCGCGATCCTGACGATGCTGGGGATCATGATCGGCGTCGGCGCGGTCATCGCCACCGTCGGCGCCACCGAGGGGCTGAAGGCCTACGTCCTCAAAGAGTTCGACAGCTTCGGCCCGCGCAAGGTCTGGATGGACGGCACCGTGCCCAGAAAACTCCGCGGGCGCGTCAGCTGGTCGCAGTTTGACCTGCGCCTGAGCGAACTGGAATACCTCCGCAAAAACTGCACCACCATCGACGCCATTACCCCCATGTACTTCACCGGCGCAACGGTGCGCTCGGCCGACGAGAGCCGCCAGAGCATCAGCGTAACGGGCGTCTGGCCCGACTGGCACGAGATTGAAAAACGTGTGGCCATCAAGGGCCGCCCGCTGATCCAGACGGACATCGACGAGATCCGCAACGTCTGCCTCATCAACGACAAGGGAATCCAAGAGCTCCAGCTCGACGCCGACCCGTCGGGGGACTACATCCTCGTCAACGACCGCCGCTTCCTGATCGTCGGCGTCGTCGAGACCAAGGACGTCGCGCAGGGGTTCCCCGGCGGTGGGGAGGCCCGCACCGAGCTGTACATCCCCGTTACCACCGCGCTGTCGATGCAGCCACGCGAGACGGTGAGCTTTGCCCTCGCCCAGCTCAAGGACGCCAAGGACGCCGAGGAAGCGCGGGCGGAGATCAGCAGCATCTTCCGTCGGCTGCGGAAACTCTCGGGCGAGGACGAGAACACGTTCGTGGTCGAGGCCGTGCAGTCGGTCATCGACCAGATCAACCGCCTGGCGACGGGGATCACCGTTGCCGCGGCTGGTCTGGTGGCGATCTCGCTGCTCGTCGGCGGGATCGGGATCATGAACATCATGCTCGTGAGCGTGAGCGAGCGGACGCGTGAGATCGGGCTGCGCAAGGCGATGGGGGCCAGGCCGAGCATCATCCTGGTGCAGTTCTTGGTCGAGGCCGTGGTGCTGTGCATGGTCGGGGGGTTGATCGGGATCGCCGCGGGCCTTGGTCTGGTTGCCGCGGCTGGTCAGATTCCAGGCTCGCCGCTGAAGGACGCTGCCGTGCCCTTGTGGGCGGCGGTGATCGGCGTGGGCTTTAGCGCGCTCGTCGGGGTGGTCTTTGGGATGTTCCCTGCGATCAAAGCCTCACGACTTGACCCGATCGTGGCCCTCCGCCATGAGTGATAGACGTGATACAAATGGAGCGATGATGCGCGGTGCTCGATGGTCAACGTGTGCGGGTCGGTCGTGCTGGGGGGCCTTGGCTTGTGCGCTGGGGGTGGCGGTGCTGGCCGGGTGCGCCGACCCGCTGGCGATGATCCAAGAGCGCCCCGAGGACCTGGCCCGGCAACTGCCCGCACGCGAGAGCAAGTCGGCCCGGTCGCTGAAACTCGAAGACTTCCGCCGCTCTGGCCCCGACGGCACCCAGCAGCCAGCCGAGGGGGCAACGCCCGAGATCATCGCCGCCCGGGCCTCGGCCATCACCTCGGCCGGCGCGGGGGCCGTCTCCTGGTCGCTTAGCCAGGTGCTTGCGCAGGCCGTGGTGGCCAACCTGGAACTGCAGGCCTCGCTGCTGGACCCGAAGATCGCCGGCGAGGCCCTGAGCGCCGAGCGGGCGCGCTTCGAGGCCGTCTTTGTCCCCAGCGCACGCTTCCAGAACGACGACAACCCCACGCTCAACACCACCACGAGCAGCAACCAGCGCTCCACCTCCGTCCGCGGCGGCGTCAACGTCCCGCTCCGCACCGGGGGGCGAGCGACCATCGGCCTCTCGGGCAGTTACCTCGAATCGGACAACTCCTTCCTGACCAACCAGGAAACCTACAGCTCAGGCGTCGACGCCAGCGTTACGCTCCCGTTCCTCCGCGGCAGCGGGCGGGCCGTCAACGCCATACCCATCAAAATCGCGGGCTATCAGACCGACCTGGCACGCCTGCAGACAAAGCTCCAGATCATCGGAGTCCTCGCCTCGACCGAGCGGGCGTACTGGAACCTTGTCGCCGCACGCCAGCAGCTGGTCGTGCGGCAGAAGCAACTGGAACTGGCCCAGGAGCAGCTCGCCCGCGCCCGGCGGCGCATCGACGCGGGCGACGCCGCTGAGATCGAAGCGACCCGCGCCGAGAGCGGCGTGGCCAGCAGCCTCGGCGAGATCATCACCGCCGAGACCGCCGTGCTCATCGCTCAACGCGAACTCAAACGCCTGGTCATCAGCCCCGACGCCCCCGTGCAGGGTGATACGGGCATCGTCCCGACAACACAACCCGAGGCGACCGGCTATGCCCTGGACACCGCACGCCTGCTCACACTCGCGGCACAGAACCGCACAGAACTGCTCCAGACGGAGCTTGAACTGCTCGTCGATGCCCTGCGGATCGACTCGGCTAAGGACGCCACACGCCCGCTGCTCAACGGGGAGGCCTCCTACCGCTACGACGGGCTGGGGGACACCTTCTACGGCTCAACACGCACACTCACGGGTGGGAACTTCCAGTCCTGGGGCGTCGGTATCTCCGGGGAAGTGCCCCTGAACGGCAACCAGGCGGCGGTGGCCAACCTGCGCCAGAGCATGCTGGTTCGGACCCAGCGGCTGATCACCGGCGAAGCACGCCGGGAGACGATCAAGCAGGACGTGCTCGATGCGGTGGACCGCGTCAACAGCGCCTGGCAGCGGATCATCGCGGCCCAGCAGAGCTCGATCTTGGCCGGCCGCACGCTCGAAGCCGAACAGAGGCAGTTTGATGCCGGGCTTCGCACGAGCACCGACGTGCTCGACGCGGCGACACGCCTGTCCGACTCGCAGAGCCAGGAGGTGCGTGCCCTGGCCGACTACCGCCGGTCTTTGGTCGACCTGGCCGTGGCGACAGGGACGGTGCTGGGGGCACAGGACATCCGGTGGGAAGCGCTGCCGGAGGTCGGGGATGTTTCAACGCGCGACCTGCCGGGTGAGAGAACCCCGAGCGGGCCTGCCAGCCCCACCAATCAACCCTGACAGGGACGCCCGGCTGGATTTGAGTTGCCTATTATCTGAACAGTTCAACCTGCCCGTGCATCCGTTTTCTGCCCGGTGCCGAACTCGTTGAGCACATTTGCACACCCTTCCTATGGTGGGCGGGGTCTTTAAGGAGTTGAATGTTTATGGTCAAGCTCATTCTCGCGTCCGCAGGGTTGGTTATTCCTTCAGTCGCTCTGGTATTGGCTCTGGCCTGCCCCTGCTCTGACAAGGGTGATGACCAGGTCGTTGGGTTTGCCGAGTACAAGGCACCACCCGCTGGCGGCGGGACCAAGGAGTCGGAGAGTGCGGCGGCCACACTGGACATCGTCGCCACGGCCGACTCGAACAAGGACTTCAGCACGCTCGTCACGGCCATCAAGGCCGCCGGCCTCGTTGACGTTCTCAAGGGCAAAGGCCCCTTCACCGTCTTCGCCCCCACAAACGCTGCGTTCGACAAGCTCCCCAAGGAGACGCTCGCCAACCTCCTCAAGCCTGAGAACAAGGCCCAACTGGCCGGTATCCTGGCCTTCCACGTCGTCCCCGGCGAGGTCAAGGCCGCCGAGGCTGTCAAGCTCGACGGCAAGTCGGTCAAGACCGTCAACGGTGCCGAGTTCAAGGTTACCGTCAAGGACGGGAAAGTGACCATCGGGACAGGTGAGAAGAACGTTGCTACCGTTACCAAGACGGATATCCTTGCAAGCAACGGCGTCATCCACGTCATCGACACCGTGATCCTCCCCCCCGCCCCTGCCACCCCGGCACCGGCGCCCAAGGCCCCCGAGAAGAAGTGATCGGGCAGATCGAGTACTAAACCAGCATGGGCCGAAAGGCTCGGCTGGAAAAAGTCCCCCCAATGGCGCGCGTCGCTTGCGATGTGCGCCTCGGCAAACCCCGGCCCCCCCGCTGGGGTTTGCCTGTTTTTGCACCCACCCACTCTCTTGGGCCCAGTAAACGGCAGCAGGACTGAACCATCGGGCTTCCGGTGCGTCTAAACTGTTGTGTCCGCGCGTCCAACCCAGGGTGGCCCAGGGTGGCCTGTTGTGTCCGCGCGTCCAACCCAGGGTGGCCCAGGGTGGCCCAGGGTGGCCAGGCTTGCCCGGGCTGAACTTGTCAAGGAGCAGGTTTCCTATGCCTACCGATCGTTCCGCACAGCCGTTCTCCCGCCCACTTGCCTCACGCCGGCTCAGCACCGCGGGGCGTGCCCGATCGGCCCTTGCTCTCTGCCTGGCGGCGGGGCTGGCCTCGCTCACGCCGCCCGCGCCGGCGCGGGCGGATTCGTTCGTCGAGACGGTCAACAGCTTCTACAAGAACGTCGAGCAGAAGAAGCGCTCGGACCTGGTCATCATCCCGGTGCTGGCCAAGATGGACGCGGTCCCCACCAAGCTCAACGACCCCCTCACGGCGGCCCTGATCACCCCCAACAGCAAGCAATGGAAGACGGCACTGGAGTGGATCTCCGCACAGCCCCAGCTCGACGCCCTGGCCGCGCTGCGGAAGGTGACCGACGACGACAACTGGAAGACGGCGTGGGTCTTCGCCCAGCCCTACGGGGCCAACGCGATCGACCCAGAGATCGCGATGACCGGGCTCTACACCGAACTGGGCGAGAACCCGACGCTGGCGATGGCCGAGTTCAAGCACCTCGACGCGGTGCGCAAGCTCGAGTTGCTCGCCCACTACGAGGCGACGCGCCTGCTGGCCGAGGGCAAGGGGGACGAGGCCCTGTCGCTGATGGTGCACTGGGCGTACTTCGCCCGGCAGATCGCCGACCGGCAGTTCTTCACCGAGAAGGTCGCTGGGACGCAGATGCTGGTGCTGGCGTTGCAGCGGATGCGCGACCTGGCGTGGCAGGACTTCCGCTCCGAGAAGCGCACGATGACGCCCGAGGGGATCCGCAACACGCTCTACAGCAAGATCGACGCGGTGCGCTCGGTGCTCAACGTCAGCCGGTACGAGCTGCCAACGGGCGATTACCAGGCTGCCAGCCAGATCGTCCAGCGGACGTTCACGCCCAACGCCCGCGCCAAGCCGCAGGAGTTCAGCCGGTCGTTCGCCCGCATCGCCGCGGGCAACCGGCCCTACCGCCTCTTCCCCGAGAACGCCAAGTGGGGCGCAGTGGTGCAGATGCACGCGGACACCAACGAGACGACCAAGCGTGTCAAGGGCGTCTTCGGCGACTGGTCCCGCCGCTTTGATGTTGGCCCCTTCGACCTGCTGCTGAAGATCCCCACCGACTGGTCGCGCATCGACAAGGTGCAGTTCGCCTCGCTGGACCTGATCCTGGGCAACCTCGGCGAGATCCTCGCGCTACGCAACCAGCTGCGGATAGAGGCCGCTGGCACGCGTGCGGCACTAGCAACCTACGGCTTCTTCCTGGCCAGGGGTGACTTCCCGCGCGACGTCAACGCCTCGGTCCCTCAGATGATCCGCACCATGGACCGCGACCCCTTCAGCCGAAAGTCCGACAAACTCGGGTTCTTCGTCCCCATCCGCGACTTCCAGGCCGCGCTGGACAACCTCCAGGTGGCCGAAACACTCAGGGACAAACGCGTCATCGACCCCAACGCCCCGCACACCATCCGCGTCTTCCCCTCGATGATGGGCAACACCTACCCCAACTTTGAGATTCCCCTGCGTGCGGACACCTTCGTGCTCTACTCAGCCGGGCCTGACGGGAACACCAACGGGATGTTCCTGGCCACGCAAATGATCGAGGACAACAAGGGGGACTACCTCCTCTGGCCGCCGGTCATCAGCCTGTTGCGGAAGAACTTGCAAGATACGGGCAAGGCGCCGTAAGGGGAAGGGGTTAGAGATTGGGTGTTTGAGGTGAGCAGAGCCTTTCTATTTGCGCGCGTACCCAGGCCGCTTGCTCGCTGCGAGCGGCTTTGTGGCATGGGTGGGCTTTGGCCTTAGGCCTTGGCGCTAGGGCTTCGCGCCCGCCCCCGCCGCGGGCGTTGCCGGGGGTGCTGGGGCCGGTGCTTGTGCCGGTGCCTCGGGGATGACCGTGAAGACCATCCGCGACTCGGTCGTGTCGTACTTGCCAAAGGCGAGTCGGACCTGCTCGGCCGTCAGGGGCTCGTACGCCTCACGCAGGCCGATGATGTCGTCAAGCCGGCGGTCGCGGTAGGTCAGCGTACCGAGCTGGGCGGTCCAGTAGCCCGGGTCCTTCACCTGCTCATCGAAGGTGTTGTAGACCTGCTTCTTGGCCACCGCGATCTCGTCGTCCGTCGGGCCGTCTTTGGCAAACTCGTCGTAAATCCCCGCGAACGTCCGCACCAGCTCGGGCACCTTCTCCACCTGCGTCGGCGCGCCGGCCTGGAAGATCCCAAAGCCCGGCCAGACCGTCGCAGGCCGTGAAGCCGCCCCGATCGAATAGACCAACTGCTTCTCCTCGCGGATCACCTTGTTCATCCGCACGCTCAGCACACGCGAAGCCAGGTTCAGCAGACGCACGTCCGCCAAGTTCCGCGCGTCAGCACCGAAGAACCCCGAGATCACGATCGCCTGCGGCGTGTTCGTCGCCAACTTCCACTCCACCACACGCGGCCCGGGCGCACGCGTCAGCGTCCGCTCCTTGCCCAGCGTCTCGCCCGTGATCCTCACCCGGCTCGGCAGCGAGCCGATATACGCCTCGATCAACGGCATCGCCTGATCCACGGCAAGGTCGCCCACCACGCCCACTTCGATCGGCGCGGTCTTGACCACCCCGGCCAGGTAGTTGTTCACCTGCGCCAGCGTCAACGCGTTGACCTGCTCGGCCGTCAGCGGACGCTGACGCACGTCCCCAGACGGGTAGATCGAATCGGGGAGCATCTCCGCCAGCACACCCTGCGGCTGCGTCTTGCGCTGGGCGATGGCCTGCAACTGGCCTGCCTTCCACTGCTCCAACGCCGCCTGCTCGACCTTCGCGTCCGTCAGCAGCAGGTGGGCCATCTGCAGGCCCGTCTCCAGGTCCGCCGGGCTGCCCGAGATGGTAATGGTCATTGTGTCGTCAGCGGCGTTGCCGGTGACGCTCACCTTCTTGCCGATCATAAACTCGCGCAGCTGGGTGCTTGTCAGCGACGACGTCGCCGGGCGCTGCCACGCCAACGCCGCGGCCTCGGAGATGCCACGGTTGGCCGGCACCTCGTTGATCGCACCCGCCGCGAGCGTGATCGTTACGGTAACCGAATCCTTCTGGATGTCCATGAACCGGTGGTTCACCCGCGCGCCCGACGGCAGCCACGCGCTGGTGACCGCGCTCCCCTCGTGCGTCGCTACCTCACTCGCCTTGCCCGGCACAGGCTTGGAGGTGAGCAAAGAGGCGATCCTCGCCACCTCCGCCGCCTTGCCAGGCTGCACCGACAACGCCTCACGACCGAACGCCAGCAACTCCGCCTCCGTCGGCACGCTCCCTGAACTGGGCAACTCGGCTACGAACATCACGTTCTTGGGGTCAAAGTTCTTCACAAACCGGGCCGACACTTCCTCGGCCGTGATCCCCGGCAAGAACGTGTTGAGCACCGCAAGGTTCTGCGTCGGGGACATGATCGGCTCGCCGTCGGCAATCCGCCTGTTGTACTGCCCCAGCAGCGCCTGCGCCGGCAGCGTCCCGTCGCGCTTGACGGCGACCTCGGCCTCGGCGATGATCTCCGCACGCGCACGCGCGATCTCCTCGGCCGTGAACCCGTGCAGACGCGCACGCTGCACCTCCGTGGCCAACTCACGGAAAGCGTTGTCCCACTTCTCCGGCTCGCTCGTTACACTCGCGCTCGTCCACGTCGCGACCTGGAAGAGTGTGCTGATTTCCGCGCTGGCACTCAGGAACGAAACGCCCCCCTGCTCCAACTTGGCCGAGAGACGCTGGTTCAACGCCCACGTGCCCAGGAAGTCAACCATCTCATCGCGGTAGATGGCAGCCGTTGTCGCCGGGGGCCTCGGCTTGGCGATGCGGTTGAAGGAGATCTCCGCACGCTTGAGTTCCGGGTCGGTAACCACGATCGCCCCATCGGCGGTATAGGCGCCGATCCTGGGGTCCTGGTCCGCCGGCGCGGGGCGCGGCGGCTCGCTGGCAAACTTCCGAGTAATCGCCTCGACGACCACCTTGGGGTCCATATCGGCAACCACCGTTACCGTGATGTTCCCGGGCGTGTAGTACGTCCCCCAATAGGCCTTGAAATCAGGCTGCTGCACCGTGCTGACCGTCTCAACCGTGCCGATCGGCCAGCGGTCGCCCAGGATCGACCCCGGCGCGATCCGCTTGAGGACCGCCTCCTGTACGCGCTGCTGCGGGCCAAGCCGAGAACGCTTCTCCTCAAGGATAATCTGCCGCTCGCCGTCGATCTCCTTGGGGTCCAGCAACAACTTGAAGGCCACGTCGCTCATGAACAACAAGGCCTTGTCAAGGTTCTCTATCTTGTTGTCCGGCAGCGCCAACTGATAGGTCGTCTGATCGAAACTCGTAAACGCGTTCTGGTGCCGGCCAAAGGTCAGGCCCAGCTCCTCGAAGAACTTGACGACCGTCCCGGGCGGGAAGTTGGCCGACCCGTTGAAGGCCATGTGCTCGAGGTAGTGCGCGATGCCGCGCTGTGCGTCGGTCTCGTTGAGGGAACCGGTGGAGACGTGCATCCACACCGCCGCACGCCCGGGGGGGTTGGCGTGCTGGCGGACGATGTACCGCACGCCCGAGGGGAGCTGCCCGGTTACAAGCGCCGGGTCCGTCGGCAGGTCGTCGGCCCGCACGCCCGAGGGCAACGCCAGCACAATCGCAAACGCCGCGACGACAGGGACCATCACACCACGCCCCAAAACACGGCCAAGAACAAGCAGGATCGCACGCATACGCCAACCTCCTATCAATAGAACGTATCCACAGCCAGCACCCGGCCAGGAAGACCCGCCCAGGCACACGCCCATAACACCATAAGGCTAGACCACCCAAGGTGCCCCGTGGGGTGGGTGGAGTAAGTGGGCTTCGCTCTCGGCGATGCTGGCTTCCAACCTACTGAGCAAACAGATTCCTTCCACCACCCAGAGCGTTCTGGCCGGGATGGGCAGGGGTGGGGTTTGCAACCTCGCCCGCACAACGTGCAGGGATGTTCAATCAACCTGTTGAGCGGTGAGGAAGATCGCTTTCGAGAGCGATGCAAAGAACTGCTGGTAGGGTTCTGGGTCCTCGATAGCCTTGAGGTTGTACTGAGCGCTTGCCCTGACCATGAGCTGCGTGGACCCTTTGGCGCGGATACTGACGGTCATCCGGAGGGCATACCCGTCGAGCTTTGTGCCCGTGACGGTGCCGAGGGTGTCGTCGGCAGAATCAACCACAAAGCCAAGGTCCTGCAGAGTGGCCATCACGGTCCGCAGCATCAGCGTCTTGTCGGTCGTGTCGAACGCCCGGGTTTGGATCGACCTCAGCTTTACCTGGCTCTCTTCCGACGACAACACCTGGGACTTTGATGATTGACACCCGGGGATGCAGCAGACCACCAGAGCGCAACCCACAACGATCAGACGAGCGGTTGACGAGAGCGTGTTCATATCTTCTGTGCTTCCAGGAATACGGCCTTAGAGAGTCGTTGAAAAAACTCTTGGTAGATATCTTCGTCCGCGATGAACTCCAGCCGCGTGGTCTGCCCCGACGTGTTGCGGATCGCGCGCTGGAACGTAACACGCAGGGAGGTCTGTTGCCCAGACGGACGTGTTACGATGGAAACCCGGATTGTCTGGTCCTTGTCAACGGAAGTAGACACGCCAAGGAGTATCGCGATCGCCACCGCCGCGGCCACGACAGTCAATAAACGCGTGGACTTGGTGGCGGCGCGGGGCACCCCGCCGGCGACCGTCGGGGGCTTTGGATGCGCGGACACCTGTGCCCAGCCGTGCAAGTTGTCTGTATTCATCCGGTCAAACGCCGCGTGATTACAGAAGGCCATTTCCTATCTGGGAAATGCGGGATCAAAGCCCGCCGGCCCGCCGCCCGCTCACGTGTTCTCAGGCTTGGCCAGCTGCCACTCCTGCAGCTCAACAGGCGCCTGCCGGCCGAAGATCGTAACAAGCACGCGCACCAGCCCCTTCTCGGGCAGCAGTTCGTCGACGGTTCCCTCAAAGCCCTGGAAGGGCCCGTCGGTGATGTTGACGTTCTCACCCTTGACAAAGACCAGCTTGATCTGCGGCTGGTCCTCCACGCGCATGCTCGCCGCCTGCATCTTCTCGATCTCGTGCGTCTTCATCGGCGTCGGGCGCCCCTTGGTGCCCACGAAGTCCCCCACGCCCGTCGTCTCCTTGATCAGGAAAAACACGTCCTGCGGGATGCGCCCGTCGTCCTCGAGTTTCATCTCGACAAAGCAGTACCCCGGGTAGAGCTTGGTCTCGAGCGTCTTGCTCTTGCCGTTCTTGACCACCCGGCTCTTCTCCGTCGGGACCAAAATGCGCCCGACCAGGTGCCCCATCGACTCGATCTGCACCTTGCGCAGCAGCGTGTCGCGCACGGCCGACTCCTTGTTGCTGGCCACACGCAGCACAAACCAGTTCATCCCCTCACGCACCATCGCGTCGCCCGGCAGGATCATGCTGTTGCGCTGCACCTCCGTCAACTGCTGCACCGTCGGCCTCGCCTCGCCCTCCCCCTTGCCCTTGCGCGCTTTCTTCTCAGCGACCGCCGGCACAGCTGCCGGTGCCGGTTCACTCCCCTCGGGCTCGCTGCCGGGTGTGCTTGTTGGTGTGGTTGTCTGATGCTCGGTCATAGGTCGTCTTTCACTTTCGTTTTCAACACTTCCAAGCCCCGGCCACGCCACCCCAGCGGCAACGGCTACAACAGCCTCATCGCCCTGAAGATCGTCTGCAAGCCGTAATCGGTGACAAACAGCATCAACGCCAGCAGCACGCACGCGCCGATGACCACCCAGGTGCTCCCGATGATCGTCTTGCGCGTCGACCAGTTCACTCGCTTCATCTCATAATCGCACGCGATGAGCCACTCGACCGTCGAGACCTTCGTCCCGACGATCCAGAACCCCAGCAAAGCCCCCACCACCAGCACCACCGCCACCACGATCCCCCCCAGCAGGTTCCCGGCAATCGGCGGCTCGCCAACAGACTTATCGATCGCCAGCACCGCACCCGCCTCCCCCGCGCCCGGCACAGCCCCTGCGGCCTGCACGATCCCCTTGATCTGCGACCCGTCGTGCCTGGTACCCTTGTCGTTGCGCTCAAGCCGGACGTTCTCCAGCCGGGCACTCGGCAGGCCTGTCGTCCCGACCGTGATCCCGCTGAACGTGCCCGAGCCGATCACCGTCGGCTGCCCATTCTTGTCCGGCGCGCCGCGCAGCACCACCGCCGACCCCTTCGGGATCAACGCCTCGGCCTGCGCCGCAGTCTGCCCCGGGGCCAACGCCGAGCTCCACACATGCTTGGGCAAGAACTCGGCAACCAACTGGCTCTGCCCATACAGCCACACCGCCAGCGCAACTGTCGCCAGACCAATAAGCCCGGCCGTCATCGCACGAACCCAATACCCCTGCCCCGGCTTGTGGATGCTCATGGCCATAAAAAACCTTCGATCCAGCACAACCAACCGACCAACACGACCACCCTAACCACATACGCAAGCACGCCGGGAGGGACTTGAACCCGCAACCTGCGGATTTGGAATCCGCTGCTCTACCAGTTGAGCTACCGGCGTGTGGAGCAAGGGATGAGGGCCGAGGGCCGAGGGCGGAGTGAAAAATCCTTCACTCGGCCCTCGGCCCTGACACCTGAGCCCCGCCTACTTCCTCTTGATCTTGTGCAGCGTGTGCTTGCGCAGACGCGGCGAATACTTGCTAAAGCCCGCCTTGAGCTTCTCGGCGATACCACCCTTGACGTTGATCTCCGTCCGGTAGTTCAAGTCGCCCGTCTCGCTGCACTGCAGCCAAACATACTCGCGAGCCATGCTCTTGCCCTTGGCCATCTTTGCACCAATCCTTTCTTCTGTCGCCTGTTCTTCTGGCAACCGCTGTTACACCGACCTCTGAAAACACAGCCCGGCGGGTCTCCCCGCCGGGCCGGTTGTTGACCCTGATCGGGTAGGCCGGCTCACCGAGCCGGGGTAGGTCGGCTCTCCGAGCCGACCCTCTTGGACTCACCTACCTGTTCATCCAGACTCTTACAACTCAATACCCGGCTCCGAGAGCCGACCCCATCACTTGATGATCTCAGTTACCACGCCCGAACCGACCGTACGCCCACCCTCACGCACGGCAAACCGCAGGCCCTTCTCCATAGCCACAGACTTCTCACCAAGGTCCACCGTCATCGCGATGTTGTCCCCAGGCATGCACATCTCGGCCTTCTGACCGTTGCTGCCGACCAGTTCGCCGACCGCCCCCGTTACGTCCGTCGTCCGGAAATAAAACTGCGGCTTGTACCCAGGGAAGAACGGCGTCGTGCGACCACCCTCCTCCTTGCTGAGCACATACACCTCACCCTTGAACTGCGTGTGCGGGCTGATCGAGTTCGGCTTGCAGATAACCTGCCCACGCTCGATGTCGTCCTTCTCAATGCCACGCAGCAGCACGCCGACGTTGTCCCCGGCCTGGCCCTGGTCCAGCGTCTTCTGGAACATCTCAACGCCCGTTACAACCGTCGCCTTCTTCTCCTTGCGCAGACCGACGATCTCCACAGCGTCCCCAACCTTCAGCACCCCACGATCAATACGACCCGTCGCCACCGTCCCGCGACCCTTGATCGAGAAAACGTCCTCCACGGCCATCAACGCCGGCTTGTCAATCTCGCGCACAGGCTCGGGAATCCAACTATCAATCGCGTCAAACAAATCATCGATCGGCTTACAAGCCTTGTCGTCCTTGGGATTCTCAAGGGCCAGCTTGCTCTGCCCGCGGATGATCGGCGTCTTGTCCCCAGGGAACCCGTACTTGTTCAGCAGGTCGCGGATCTCGCTCTCGACCAGCTCCAAAAGGTCCGGGTCGTCAACCAGGTCAACCTTGTTCAAGAACACCACGATGTACGGCACACCAACCTGACGCGCCAGCAGCACGTGCTCACGCGTCTGCGGCATCGGCCCGTCCGCAGCCGAGACCACCAGGATCGCACCGTCCATCTGGGCCGCACCCGTGATCATGTTCTTGACAAAGTCGGCGTGGCCCGGGCAGTCAACGTGGGCGTAGTGCCGCTTGGCCGTCTCATACTCGGTGTGCGAGCTGGCGATCGTAACCGTCTTGTTGGCGTCGCGCACCGTGCCACCCTTGGTGATCTCGGCGTACGTCTTGGGCGTCTGCCCGTTCTTGACAGCCGAACGCGCCGACAACGCCGCCGTCAGCGTGCTCTTGCCGTGGTCGATGTGCCCGATGGTGCCGACGTTGACGTGCGGCTTAGTACGCGCGAATGTGCCCTTTGCCATATCGAAATCTCCAGAAAAAAACGGTGTGTCTGCTGCTTGCCCCGTGGCGTTACGTTCGTTGCGGTCTACCGACTACCAAAACCAATCCCGATACCTACCTGGCCTGAATCCATCCTCATTTTTACCCCCGGCATCCCTGCCCGGGCGTTCAGAAGGAAGAGCCGCTGATGGGATTTGAACCCATGACCTCAGCCTTACCAAGGATGCGCTCTACCACTGAGCTACAGCGGCCTGAAATCTACCCTGACTACTGCCCTGCGTGCTGCCCTGACATTCCTGCCGCTCTGCCCGGGCCGGTGCACCGGAAAGCAATGACAGCCCCGCAGGCCAACCCTGCGTGGGAGGGATTGTTCCCCCTCCGACCCCACCGGTCAACCACCCCAAGCCGCAATCCACCAAACTACCCGCCCCACCCCCCCTGCCTTTCCCAAACCTCCCCCTCGGCCTTTCTTTCTCTGCTCCTCCCGCCTCTGAGTGATCCCCCTACCCCCCACTCCCCCCCACACGCCTCCGCACCACCCTCCCAATCAACGGGTCGGCAACATTCGGCATCACCGCCGCACAACCCATCGCCATCCGCAGCACCCCCGCCATCAACCCCGTCCATACCTCCGCCCTCGGCCTCCGCAAGCACCGCACCACACGCTCGGCCACCACACCCGCGTCCTGCATAAACGGCCCGTCGGTCGTGTCGATCAACCTCGGGTCCGCACTCCCCGCCGCCGCCGTCGTGAAAAACTCCGTCCGCGTCCCGATCGGATGCACCGTGCTCACCTGCACGCCCTGCCCACGCAACTCCGACCGCATCGCACGCCCAAGATGGTGCTGCGCCGCCTTGGTCGCGCTATACACCCCCGCATACGGCGTCGGCAAGTTCGACAAGCACGACGAGCACCACAGCACATGCCCCCTCGGCGACCCATCACCAGCCCTCTGCCGCGCCAACATCTGCGCCAGTGCCGGGCGGATCACATTGAGCGAACCAAAGAAGTTCACCTCAAACATCCGCCGCAATGCCTCATCACCCATCTCGTGCACCGCCCCCGAAGCCCCATACCCCGCGTTGGCAAAGACCGCATACACCGGCCCAAACTCCGCGCCCGCCCGCTCGATAAACGCACCCGCCGCCCCAGCATCCGCCACGTCCACGCCAACGCCCACAGCCCGCCCCCCAGCCCGGCGAATTTCCCCCACCACCACCTCCAACTTCTCCACCCGCCTGGCCCCCAGCACCACCGCCATCCCAGCCCGCGCGCACGCCACCGCCGTCGCCGCGCCTATACCAGACGACGCCCCGGTAATCGCAATCACCTTGCCATGAAGATCAATCGGCATAGCAACCTTTCCATACACAACCCCACACTATCGCCTGTCGAGCATACCGGCACGCAGCCCCCCACACCAACCACGCCCCGACCCCCTCAAGCCGAATGATATTTATTGTCAAGGTTGTGTGAAGACTACCCCACCCCTGCGCCCACACCTCAACTCAGCACAATACCCCCAAGATTACCCATTTTCACACCCACCCCCGATACCGAGCAAAAAAACCCACTCCTGCGCCCCTCCTCCGACCCAATCCCCCGCTCTCGCCACGCCCGATATCCCCCTCAAATATGAAGCCTTCGCAAGCCCTGCCGGCAGCGCTGGAAACCACCTTGAAACCGGTTAGACTTCGCCCCGCTGCGGTTTCCACGCGGCACACCAGACTACCGGCCCACAACAGGCCCAACAGGAGAGATTTATGAAAACCGTTCTCGCACTGTCCGCCCTCGGCGTCGCTTCCTTCGCCTCCGCCGCGCAGGCAGACCTCGTCGCCTATTGGAACTTCAACACGCTCACCCCCTCAGGCGGGGGAGCAGGTCCCAGCAACGCTGGCGTAACCAGCTACGCCCCAGCCACCGGCGCAGGCTCCATCAACCTCACCGGCTGGACCTCCAGGGCTGGCACGA
This sequence comes from Phycisphaeraceae bacterium, assembly GCA_021299385.1. Classification (GTDB taxonomy): domain Bacteria; phylum Planctomycetota; class Phycisphaerae; order Phycisphaerales; family UBA1924; genus JAJTGZ01. Next base: position 74,010 of record JAJTGZ010000004.1, read on the forward strand.
CCTCCCCCTTCGGCATCACCAACTTCGCCGGCAGCACCGTCAACGCCATCGCCCCCGACGCCGCCGGGCAGGCCCTGGCCCTCGAAGGTGGCACCACCGCCCTGTCGAACAACAACGCCACCCTCGACGTTGTCGTCAGCCTCACAAACCTCCAAAACCCCATCCTCACCTTCGCCTCTCGCAACACCTCCACAGGCTTTAACAACAACCAGGTCTCCTGGTCCACCGACGGCATCAACTACACCAACTTCGCCACCTACACCCTCAACACCACCTTCGCCCTCCAGAGCTTCGACTTCTCTGCCGTCAACGCCCTCGACAACGCCTCTACCGTCTACCTCCGCATCACCTTCCTCGGCGCCACAACCGCCAGCGGCAACAACCGCATCGACAACGTCCAGGTCAACGCCTCGATCATCCCCACTCCCGGCGCAGCCGCCCTCCTCGGCCTCGGCTCCCTGGCCATGGTCCGCCGCCGCCGGGCTCGCTGATCCATCGCCGATCTCCCCAGGGGAGTGGTAATGGTGGGTTCAATCATCTCAACACACCAACGCCCGCGACACATGTCGCGGGCTTTTTTCATTCACCCAAGCACTCGCGCCACAACGCCCACTCCTCAAACCCTCCACCAGAATGCTTTGGCGGTCACTGGCAGGGAGGCTCGCTCAAACCCAACCCCGAGCAGAAGCAGAAGAGGTTCGCGGAGATCGCGGAGTCCAAAAGAGGAACACGGAGTAAATGCCAGGTGTGGCTCACAGCGTCTTCAACCCCGAAGGGGTTGCGGGCTGTAGCCACGGGTGGAGCGCAGCGCAACCCGTGGAAGCCGTGATAGAACCCCGCCCCGCCCCTGCCGGGGCGGCCCGCATCGAGTGCTTCCACGGGTTGCGCCCGCCAAAGCGCAGGCTCCACCGGTGGCTACACCCCGCGGCCCCCCTGGGGCCGAAGGCCTCCCCGAATCCAACCCTGGTTTACAACTCTGAAAACCTCTGCTCCTCCGTCCTCTGAGTATATACCCACAGCCAAAGCGGAGAGGGGGAGATTCGAACTCCCGTAGGGCCGAAACCCTAATCAGATTTCAAGTCTGACGCATTCAACCGCTCTGCCACCTCTCCAAGCGGAAACCCAATCCTTACCACCCACCCTCACCGCATCACCCAACCCGATTCCACCAAGTCCAACGGCACATCGCGCCTTCCCCCCAAATCCCCCGGGTCATTGAACCGCAACTCCCGCGTCCGACGCAGGATCACCAGCCGGGCACCCTCGCCAGGCGGCCGCACCAACGCCGTCTCACCGGAGAATCCCGCCGCGTACACCGTCACCGGCCCGGGCGTAAGGTCCTCGGCCGCGAAGAGCACCAGCCCCTCCTTGGCGTTCTCGATCCCCGTGCCGATCGGCCCGATCGTCGAGATCGGGTCTTGCAGCAGCGGGTTGTTCAGCCGGGCCATCGCCGCCGCCACCGCCTCGCTCGGCACGTCGCGCCCCGCCCGCGTAATCACCCCGTCCCCATCAACCAGCTCAAACGACGGCGCCAGCACCTGCTCGCGCCCGCTGTTGTTCACCGCCTTGAAAGTCATGTAATAAAACGCCCTCGGCCCCGCCGGCGTCTCCACCGACAACACACGCAACGGCCCAAACGTCGTGTCCAGCATCCACCGCCGGCTCAACGCATCAGGCTGCGGCGCCAGCCCCCCGGCCAGCAAACACGCCACCGCCAACACCACAACCAAAACGCCAAATCGCAGCAAGTTCATCCTCAAATCCTTTACCGGCAACCTATCACCAAATCGCACCACCGGCCTCATAGTGTACCAGCAATCTGCACCCCAAGCCGATCACCCCAACCACACCACTACCCTCCCCTACACCCGGCCTTTACCACGCCCCCCCTCTGCATTTCTACTCCGCCCCTCCGGCCTCTGAGTGATTCCCCCCCGATGGCCACCCTCCACACCCACCACCCCGGCCCGACGGACCCAACCGGCCCCCGACGCTGGAACGTCGCACCCGTCCCGCAGTCCCTCCACATCCCCGCCATCGCACGCCTCCTCGCCCCCCGCGCCACCGATAACGAACTCCGCCAAGCCGCTCTCGACTTCCAGCAAAACCTCCTGGCCGAGGGCTTCGACGCCTCACGCCTCTGGGCCACCTTCCAGCCAGCACCCGACGGCACCACCCTCCTCGGCCAAGCCTGCATGGTCGTACCCTCCAGCGGCCGCACCGCCGGGGTCTATTGCTCCTTCGAGCACCCACACACCACCACCCCCTCCCACATCCTCGGCTACCGACTCTCCGACGCCCAAACCGCCGAACGCTTCGACCAGCGCGTCGCCCTCCTGCGCGAATCCCTCCGCTGGATGCGCACCCCAGCCAAGCAAGACGGCATCGACATCCACCTGGCCCAAGCCCTCATCGAGCCAAGCCAAGAAGACCTCGCCGCCGCGTTCGTCGCCGCGGGCTTTAGCAGGCTCGCCGAGTTGGCCTACCTCCGCCGGGATATTCCCCGCTTCGGGCGCATGGACCCCCCCAAGTTCCCCAAGGGTGTAACGCTCGTCCGCGTCGCCGACCTCGGCTGGGAGGCCGCACAGGCACCACTGCTCGCCGCGATGCAACGCTCCTACATCGACACGCACGACTGCCCCGCCCTCTGCGCCATCCGCGAAGCGAAAGACGTCCTGGCCAGCCACAAAGCCGTCGGCCTCTTTGACCCCTCCCTCTGGACGATCGTCATGCACCACCAGAACCCCGAAGGGTGCCTGCTCCTAAACCCCTTTGCCCAGCAAGAGACCGTCGAACTCGTCTACATCGGCCTCGGCCCCCTCCTCCGCGGCCAGGGCATCGCCTCGGCACTCCTCCAGCACGCCCTGTGCACCCTCCAAACCCTCGGCACACGCCGACTCGCCTGCGCTGTCGACCTCGCCAACACACCCGCCCTCAAACTCTACAAAAACACCAAGTTCCGCCAGTTCGCCAAACGCCTCGGCCTCATCGCCGACGTACGCGCAGCAGCACACTAACGCCTCTAGAACCCCTCCCCTAGAACGGTCTGGCGGGGAGGGGCAGGGGTGGGGTTTGCAAGCACAACGCACCTGATAAAAAAGAGGTTCGCGAAGGTCGCGAAGGCAGAGAGAGGAACGCGGAGGAATGACAGGGTGTGGCTTCCAGCGCCTTCAACCCCGAAGGGATTGCGTGTTGCATGGCCTTCAACCCCGAAGGGGTTGCGGGCTGTAGCCACGGGTTCCGACGCGGCTTCCCCGCCGGAACCCGTGGAGACGTACTCGACCTCATTGAACCGCCCCGGCAGGGGCGGCGGACTCCTCCGCCCCTGCCCCGGCAGGGCGCACAAGGCCCAAGCTTCCACGCTTTGCGCCCGCCCAAAAGCGGGCTACACCCCACGCCCGCTGGGGCCAAACTCCCCCCCAAACCCAACCCCAAAAAACCTCTCTGAAAACCTCCGCCCCTCCGTCCTCTGAGTGAATCCCTTTGGGCCCTCTGGGAACTCTGGAGTAAAAACTCCGTCCCTCCACCCCCAATCCACACTATCAACAGGTTGTTCAAGCACCCCTCCCATCGGCGGTGGACAAAAAGATTTTACACCCGGTTTCACACTTGCCAAACACCCTTTTTGCACTCTGAACATCCCACCATTTGCACACCGCCCCCTTCCCTTGACGAGCATTTGTGCTACGCTCGACGCGGTCACTGGATCGACCAGCGGCTAGGCCCGGCAAAGCAAGAACGTACCCGCAAAGGCACCCACTCACATGGGGCCCACGCTGCGTGCTTGCTCCAACTGGTCTGGCCGGCCGTCGGATGGACTCGAATGGCTTCCGCACGTTCCCGGCTCTGCTCGCACAACTGGCAACAAGGGGCAACCACCCCAGACCTCCCAGTTCGTGCGCAACAGGCCGGGGTTCAGTCCTCATGGAAGGGTTCGTCTGTGACCAAAGCCCCCGCCTCCCTCTCGGCACGCCCCCGCCACGCCGAGTTCCCCGCCAACACACCACGCACCCCCGCCCCGCGCCCCACCCTCGGCGTGCGCAGCATCGCACAAATCCAGGCCGCCCTCGCCCGCCGCGTCGGCGCCGAACGCTTCACCCGAGACCTCCAAGACGGCGCAGGCCTGGATATCGAGCTGGCCACCACCCCAAGCACAACACCCACCGGTACTCTTGTCGTCCGCGTCAACTCACACGCCGCACGCGAGGTCCTCGAACGACGCTACGACTCAGCCCTCAAACAAACCGCCTCCGAGCACGGCCTGGGCCTCTCCTACCGCGTCCAAGCCCCACCCACACCCGCCCACACCCCAGGCCCCGCGAAGGCCCGCACCAACGCCCCCATCCGACCAACACACCGCCCAAACGCACGACAGTCGCTGACCAACTTCGTCACCGGCACCTGCAACCGCCTCGCCTTTGACGCCGCCTCCGCCGTCGCAGAGGCCCGGCTGCCCGCGGGCGTCCCGCTCGTCCTCTTCGGCCCCTGCGGGACGGGCAAAACACACCTCCTCCAGGCCATGTGCGACGCCATGCCCGCACGCAAGCCCGGCTCCACCTGCCGATTCCTCACCGCAGAATCCTTCATGAGCGAGTTCGGCCTCGCCTGCCGAGATAACCGCACCGAGGGCTTCCGCAAAAAACTCCGCGCACTCGACCTGCTCTGCATCGACGACCTGCAGTCCCTCGCCCACAAGCCAGGCATGCAGCAGGAACTCCAGCACACCCTCGACGCCATCCGCGACCGCGCCGGCCGCGTCGTCCTTGCCGCTAACGCACACCCTCGCAAGTTCGACGGGTTCTCCGACGCGCTCATCTCCCGCCTCTCCGGCGGCATGGTCGCCGAGGTCCACGCCCCCGACGAAACCACCGCCGGCAAACTCGTCTGGGCCATCGCCCAAAAGCACGGGCTGGTCATGGACGAGAACGTCGCCCGCGCCATCGCCCACGGCACCAGCGCCCAGATGCGACCGGGAACGCCCCTGTCCGTCCGCGACCTCGAAGGAGCCGTAACCAAGATCGAAGCCGTCCACCGCCTCCTCGGCTCCGGGCACGTCCCAGGCCACGCCCACCCACACTCGCACACCGACGCAAGCACGCCGGCAACGCCCACGCAACAATCCGCCGCCCCCGCACGCATCGGCATGCTCGTCGTCCAGCGCGCAATGGGCGACGCCGCCGCCGGCTTCCACGCCCACGACGGCGCCCCAGGCATCGTCGCACGCATCGGCCCACGCCGGCCTGTGCTTGCCGACCAGGTCGTCGCCCTCGTCTGCGACCGCCTGCGCGTAACGATGGCCGAGCTCTCCGGCAAGGGCCGCCACCAACGCGTCGTCCTCGCCCGCGCGCTGGCAACCATCCTCGCCCGCCGCTGCACCAGCGCCAGCTACCCAGAGATCGCCCGCGCCGTCGGCCGGCCCAACCACTCCACCGTCATCACCGCCCACCAACGCCTCGAACACCAACTGGCCACCCAAGCCACCGTCGACGCCGGCGACGGCCAGCCGATCCTCCTGGCCGCCCTCATCGACGAACTCGCCACCCGCCTGACAGGCCAGCCCGCAGCCAGCCGAACAGGGTAAAAAA
>JAJTGZ010000055.1 GCA_021299385.1 Phycisphaeraceae bacterium
GGAGGCGTTGGGTGCAACTTTATTTAAGTTGTTGGCCGTGCCGGGTGTGTCCAGCGTGCGATGAGTTTGGCGAGGGTGGGGTCGCGGGGGTTGGGGAATCGAAAATACGCCGCGTGCCCGTCGCGTCGCACCACGGTTATATCGATGCGCTCGGTGAGATAAGAGTCTGTGATAAAAAGAACACTGTTCTCTCGCGTGTAGGTGGTGGTGCGCCCGAGGGAGGTAACCTCTATCTTGCCTAGGGTCGCGATCGAGACCCGGCGCAGGGCGGGGTTCAGGCTGTAGTACCCAAGAAAAACAACAACAAGCACCGTGAGGCCCAGCGCGACAGCAGCCAGTGCGCCCGTGTGCTTCATACCCACCCACCACAGCAGCAAGGCACCCAGGGCGAGTATCAGGCAAAGCAGGAAGAGTACGTGCTTGCGGCGGATGTTGGCCGAGGCAACCTCAGCGTCGATGTCCACATCCTCGTAGACCGCTCCGTCCTGCACCGTGAAGGGACGGGTGATGTTGCCCAGGATGATGCGAGGGCCGTGTGGGCCTGTCTCGTTGATCCAGAGGTCGGCGTCGAAGCTCTTGGGATAGCGACGTGCAAATCCGCTGATGAGGACCCGCTTGGTGAGGGGCAGATCGGGTTTGGTCTGCAGTTCCTTGATGGCGGTACGGCGGACTTTATTGTTTATAATCCACGCCAGCGAAGCTGCGACTGGTAAGAAGCTCAGCGAAACAATAAGCGTCCAGTTGCGGGGAACGTTTAGCAATTGCCTGAAGCATATCAAAATCCACAAGAAGTTCCAGAATATATACGAGAATGTATACTGGTATCTGGTTAGTGCGGGCTCTAGGTCGAGGGAGACCGAGTCTGTCGGGCCCGTGTTTGGAGCGGGGTCTTGCACGTGGATCAAGATTATGCGTTGCGTGCCGGGCGTGCGCGGCCCCAGCGGGGCCGAGGGGTGTAGCCACGGGTGGAGCCCGCGCGGCGCGGGCGCAACCCGTGGAGGACGGAGACTCTCGCGCCCCGCCCCGGCAGGGGCGGAGGAGTTTTTTTGTTGATAGATTACCCGAGATAAGAATTCCTCCGCCCCTGCCGGGGCGGGTGGATCGGGGCGCGTCAATCCACGGGTTGCGCCCGCGGAGCGCGGGCTTACCCGTGGCTACAGGCCGCAACCCCTTCGGGGTTGAAGACGCTGAGAGCAAAATCCTTCGGGGTTGAGAGCCGGGGTTGGGGTTGTCCGTTGAGGCGCGGGCGGGTGAGCTCATCACTGCTCGTTGCACCCTGCGACTATCCTCATCCAAAGCCGCGGCGGTGTTTGCCGGGCGGGAGGCGTGCATTGGCAAAGAAGATTCAACCCCGGCGTCAGCGCAAGGGGGAGGACAAGACGGTCCACGTGGGGTTGACGCAGTTTGCCGCGGTCCCCGAGGCGAGGGTCAACCGCAATCGGCAGATGAAGATGATCGAGTTGGCGGCCAAGCAGGGGGCGCAGGTCATCTGCACGCAGGAGATGTGCACGAGCCAGTACTTTTGTCAGGCCGAGGACCACCGGTTCTTCTCGCTGGCTGAGAGCATCCCCGGGCCGACGACCGACGCGGCGTGCAAGTTGGCTCGCAAGCACAAGGTCGTCATCATCGCCTCGCTCTTTGAGAGGCGTGCCAGCGGGCTCTACCACAATACTGCCGCGGTCATTGATGCCGATGGGTCGCTGCTGGGCACGTACCGCAAGATGCACATCCCCGATGATCCGCTGTTTTACGAGAAGTTTTACTTCACGCCCGGCGACGCTGGCGAAGCCGGTAGCGGCGGGTTCCGCGCGTGGAAGACGCGGCACGCGACCATCGGCGTGCTGATCTGCTGGGACCAGTGGTTCCCCGAGGCCGCACGCCTGACGGCGATGCAGGGGGCGGAGATTTTGTTCTATCCGACGGCTATCGGGTGGCACCCGAGCGAGAAGGCCCAATACGGCAAGGCGCAGCACGAAAGTTGGGAGGTCGCCATGCGGGCGCACGCCATCGCCAACGGGTGCTATGTGTGCGCGGCCAACCGCGTCGGGCACGAGCACATCGCCGGGCCCGACGGCAAACCGGTGAGCAAGGACGGGCTGGAGTTTTGGGGGCAGAGTTTCGTAGCCGGTCCTGACGGGGTGGTGCTGCACCGTGCGGGTGCGAGCGAGGGTGGGGTGTCGATCGTGCCGTGTGATTTGGATCGCGTGGAGTTCAGCCGAACGCACTGGCCGTTTTTGCGGGATAGGCGTGTGGATGCGTACGGCGGGTTGGTGCGGCGTTTTGGGGTGTGAGGGTGGGGTGAGGCGTTGGCGGCTTGGCCGGGGGTTGTACCGGGCGTGTTGGTGGCGTGTATCCTCGGGTTATGCTGCGAGTTCTTCATGTCGGGTTTGGGCCGCTGGGCCAGCGGATTGTTTCGGACCTGTATGCGCGGAAGCTTGGGCGGGTGCTTGCGATCGTGGACATCTGGCCGGAGTTGCGCGGGCGTGCGCTGCGGGACTTTGTGCCGCACGCGGGCAACGACGTGCCGATCACGGCGTCGCTCGACGACGTGCTGGCCGGGGGGGCGTTTGATGTTGCGTTGGTAACGACCTCCAGCGATCTGGCGCGTTGTGCGCCGACGTTCCGGTCGCTGCTGCGCAAGGGGCTGCCGATCGTCAGCACATGCGAGGAGTTGATTTTTCCTTGGCTGCGCCACGCCGGGCTTGCGCAGGAACTGGACACGCTGGCCCGCTCGTGTGGCGGCCGGCTGCTGGGCACGGGCGTGAACCCCGGGGCGATGATGGACACGATCCCGGTCTTTGCCAGCACGGTGTGCAACAAGGTCGAGCGTGTGCAGGTGCACCGCATCCAGGACGCGACAACGCGCCGGCTGCCGTTCCAACGCAAGATCGGCGCGACGCTCGACCGCGAGGCGTTTGCCAGGGGCGTTGGCGAGGGTTGGCTTCGGCATGTGGGGCTGGGGGAGAGTTTGCACTTTGTGGCGCACTACCTCGGGCTGCCGTTTGACCGCTGGGAGGAGTCGATCGAGCCGGTGATTGCGAGCACGGCGATGACGTGCGGGATCGGGGCGATCCCCGCCGGGCACGCCGCGGGTGTCTCGCAGCTGGCGACGGGGTATCGCGGGAGCACGCCGGTGGTGCAACTGGTCTTCCAGGCGGCGATCGGTCAGGCCAACCCGCACGACCGCGTCGTGATCACCGGCGAGCCGAACCTGGACCTGACGTTCACCGGCGGGGTGCACGGGGACGTGGCGACGAGCGCGATGACGCTCAATGCGATCCAGAGCCTGCTGGCCGCGCCGCCGGGGTTGCACACGAGCGCGACGGTGCCGCTGCTGCGTCTGGCGCGTGGAGGGTGAGGATTCGGCAGCGGCCATGGGCAACCCCGCCTGGCATGCGGTGCGCCCAATACAATCTTCGATGATCGACCAACTTTTGTGCATCCTGCCGGGGCATGCCCGCACGCGGATTGCTGGTGCCGTGGCCGCTGATGGGGCGTTGCGTTCGCAGTCGCTGCAGCCCTCGCGGGTGATTGACAACGCGCAGGCTGGGGCGGTCGAGTCGGCGATCTCAGCCGCGTTGCAGGGGCTTGACGCGGCGCGCTCGGCGATCGTCTATTGCCCCGTCGGGCAGAGCGCGGCGGCTCGCATCACGCCCCTGCTCACACGCCCGGGGTTACCACGCCTCATCCAACTCGGCACAACGAGCGGGCCGAGCACCGAGGTCATCCCGCAGGCGACGGCGGCCAAGGGCGTCGGGGTTGATCGGTTGCTCGTGGCGCTGGCGGCGCACCGGTATTCGCGGCAGGCGTGCCTGGTCGTTGATGCCGGGGCGGTGATCAACATCGACTACATCGACGCCTACGGCGTGCTGCAGGGCGGGGTGCAGGCGCCGGGGGTGTCGGCGATGCTCCGCGCATATGCCGAGGCGACGGGGACGGGGGCGATCGACGCATCGACCGTTGGCAAGGGTGGGCCTGACGCCGCGCTTGCGCAGTCGCCCGCAGCCGGGGTGCTGCTGGGGTGCACGACGGCGGCGCGAGGGTTCGTTCGGCTGCAGCTCGAGCGAGTCGCCGAGCAGGTCGGCGTGTATCCACGCTTGGTCGCGACGGGGGACGATGCGGTGCTGCTCTTTGAGCATGATGATGTGGTCGAGAACATCGTGCCGGATTTGGGGATGCTGGGGATGCTCGAGTCGTTCCGCATCCTCACGGGGCTGGCGACGCAGGAGGAGCGCCTGGCACCCTCGCCGATCGACGCTGAGAATGAGGGTGAGGAGCAGGATGATTAGTTGATGGGTGAGAAGTTTTAGTCCAAAGAAGTTTTACTCCAGAGGCCCAGAGAGCCCAGAGGGGGAAGATGCACAAAGAGGAGTTTGATCGATGTAGGGCTGGTGATTGGATTGGTTGTAGGTCAATGCATGACATGAGCGAGTTTGGTGCAGTAGTCAAACACCAGAATTCATACTTTACAGACTTCTCCACGCCTTCTGGTTTATTGCTGTATTATTGATGATCTTCTTCCTCTTTGCATCTCTCTGTGAATCTTCCTCCTCTGGGCTTTCTGGGCCTCTGGAGTAAATCTTTCCCCCATGCCCCGCGCGTTCTTTCATCTTGCTACGCCGTTGCCCGCCGGTGATGCGGCGATTGCTGCCGTGGAGGTTGTTGGGGATATCGACGGTGCCCTAGCCGCGTTGTCGATAGCCCCTGTGAAGGTTGGCGTTGCGGCGGTGCGCGATCTGTGCGGGGTTGACACCGGGGTGGTTGCGCGGTGGGGGCAGGGGCACGCGACCTTGATGCCGCACGCGGGGCCGGCGGTGGTCGCTGGGGTTTTGCGTGCGTGTGTCAAGGGTGGGCTGATTCCCACGCCAGGCACCCCCGGCGGTGAGACGATCGACGAGCGTCTGCACGCGGCGTTGGTGCGTGCGGGCAGCCCGCTGGCGATTGACGTGCTGCTCGACCAGCCGCGGCGGTGGCGCACGCGGGGTGCCGACGACGCGCTGGCGCCGGGGTTGGTGCTGGGGCATCTGATTCGGCCGCCGCTGGTAGTGATGCTTGGGCCGCCGAATGTTGGCAAGAGTTCGTTGCTGAATGCTTTGGCGAGCGGGCATGTGGCACTCGTTGCCGACGGGCCGGGGACGACGCGCGACCCGGTGGGCGTGCCGTTGATTGTCGATGGGCTGGCGATCCGGTGGCTGGACACGCCCGGGCTGAGCGAGGCGCCGGCGTGTCGGCTGGATGCGATGGCCCAGCGTGCCGCACGCGATGTGATTGCGCGTGCTGATCTGCTGCTGATCGCGCACACCCTGGGCGTCGAGCCGATCGAGCACCAGTGCCGGGCGGGGCAGCGGGCCTTGCACGTTGGGCTGCGGGGGGACCTTGGGCAGCCTGGGCGGGGGGTTGATGTCCTGACGAGCGTGCGCACGGGGGCGGGGCTGGTGGAGCTTGCGGGGGCAGTCCGGCGTGCTCTGGTGCCCGATGGGGCCCTTGCCCACCCGGGGGCGTGGGTTTTTTGGCCCGAGGGCCAGGCGAACAATGCGGGCGTGGCCGGCCCGAAGCGGACATTGCGCAAAGCCGACCGGATCACGCGCGGGCGTGATTATGAGCGTGCGTATGCGGGGCGCACGAGTGTTGCGCGTGGGCCGCTGCGCATCCACGCGGTGCCGAGCGCGACGGGGAAGACCCGGCTGGGGCTGTCGATCTCCAAGGGTGGTGGCACCAGCGTGCAGCGGAACGCGATCAAACGGCTGATCCGCGAGGCGTTCCGTTTGTGCCGGGGGGAACTTCCGGCGGGGCATGACCTGATCGTCAGCGCGCGACCGCACGAGCCGATGGGTTTGCAGGCGTACCAGCACGCGCTGCAAACGGCGGCCAAGCAACTAGCCGACACATGGAACGCGCGGGCGAGCAAGGGGCGACCGGGGTGAAGCCCGCCGGCCTTGATAAACCGATCTGGCACGCGGCCATCGCCTGGCCGGCGATTGCGCTGCTGCGCGTCTACCAATACACGCTGGGGACGTTCCTTGGTGGGAGGTGCCGGTTTTATCCATCGTGCTCGCACTACGCGGTGGAGGCGTTCCAGACGCACCGGCCGCAGACGGCGGCGTGGTTGACGGTCAAACGGCTGTCGCGCTGCCACCCGCTGGGGGGCCACGGCGTGGACATGGTGCCACCTGCGGCGGACGCGCAGAGCAACGCCGACAGTGCGACGCCCGGCAACTGACAACAGCCGTGGGTGTGATGGGCTTGGGGTGGGCGAGGGGGGCGAGCCGATGCGGGTGCCCGCGACGTTGCTGCCACTATCAATGGGCCTGACTGGATTCGAACCAGTGACCTCACGCTTATCAAGCGTGCGCTCTAACCAGCTGAGCTACAAGCCCTCGCACGGCCTGATTTGGCCGTGGGGGCAAGTATACCCCCGTCTGGTTTACAACGCCAGCACCCGCACGCGCGTGGTGGTACCCTTCCCCATGCGTTGCACCGTGCTGATGATCGCGGCGGTGGTGCTCAGACTGGGCACAGGCGTGTGCACCCCGTGCGCACAGGCCGGGCCGCTCGCACCGCCGGGGGGGCTGACTGAGCGGCAACCCTCCAAGGGGCTTCAGGATGCCACGCCCCTAACGACATACGTCGCAACCTCGGCCGTGCGCGGGCTGGATGAGGGCGGGGAGCAGGTCGATGAGTTCCTGAAATACACTTGGTCGCTCCCGGAGCGCTTCGACGGCAGTGCTCGCGATGTGGTGATCATCCTGCCGGGGACGGGGCTGGACCACCGCTGGGGCCCGCGCGTTTATGAGCATGCCACCTGGCGGCCAGGCGACATCGTCATCAGCATCGACGGCACGCGCGAGCTGGTGGTGGGCGGGCGGACGTTTGGCAAGGATGCTCGCGACGCCACCATCTTCCGCGACGCCACGCTGGAGATCATCCGCGCATTCCCAACCCGGCGGATCTACCTCTACGGGCACAACGAGGGGGCGTTCTTCACGCTCCTGGCCGCGACGAGTTTCCCGAGGCTCTACAACGGCATCGTCGTGCACGGCGGGGGGCTTTGGAACTCCACACGCGTCGGCCCCAGCCCGCGCGGCGTGCCGATCTGCTTCCTGCACGGGACCGAGGATCAGGTGGCCCCCTACCTCTGGGCCGTCGATGCGCGGGATGAACTGGTCAAGAACGGGTTTCGGATCGTGGGCCTCCGCCGGGTGTATGGGCACAAGCACGAGCCGGAGCCGGGCGAGGCCAGCGCGTGCATTGACTTTGTGATGGGGATGACGACGGATAAACCCGAGGAGGCGATCGAACTCGCCCGGCGGATGCTCAGCAGCCAGAACGGGCGCACACCGATGTTCGGCCTGGCCGATGCGGTGCTGGCACGGCTGGAGCTGAGCGCCGACAAGGAGGCCTGGCCACGCGGGTTCAAGGAGATATCCGAGGATGCCAAGCGGGAGGGTGCGGGGGTGCGTTTGCAGATTCAGACGCTCGGGCTGCGCCACGCCGGGGCGTTGCGTGCGCAGATCAAGGATGCACAGGGCCTGCGCCAGCCGCTGCAGGAGATGGATACGCCGACGCCGGCGTGGATCGGGCATTTGCTGGCCGCGCGAGAGGATTGGCGGGGCGTGGAGGCGATTGAGGCCCTCGCGGCGGACTTGAAACTAGATGAAGTGCTGGCCGAGCACGACGCGGCGGCACGGGTGCTGATGGAGGCACTGGCGACGCAAGAGCCAAAGGACGCGCTGGCCGTTATCCGCCGGCAGATCGGCAAGTGCGCGCTCTTTGAGCCGCTGCCCAAGAACCTGCTGGCGATCATCGAGGCGTGGGCAGATGAGGCGGAGATGCTCAAGCTCAAGCCCGAGGACGTGCAGGCCACGGTGCTGGTTCGGCAACTGCTCACGGCACGGCAGCGCGGGCTGGAGGCCTACCGCCAACTCAACGCCAGCTGGGTGCCCGATGCGCCGAATGCCGTGCCTGCCGCGAGACCCGCTGCGGGTCCATAAACTCCCCGCATGGAGCTGACGGCATTACGCCAGTTTGTCGAGGTCTGCCGGCAGGGGCACGTAACGCGTGCGGCACGGACGCTGGGCGTAACCCAGTCGGCCCTCTCGGCGATGCTGCGCAAACTGGAGGGCGAGTTGGGCACAACGCTTGTGCACCGGACGCCCAAGGGCGTGGCGCCGACGGACGCGGGTGCCGCGTTCCTGCGCCACGCCGAGGAGGCGTTGCGTTCGGCCGAGACGGGCGTGCGGGCGGTGCGTGAGATCATCGGGCTCGAGCACGGGAGTTTGCGGGTCGGGGGTGGGGCCACGGCGGTGAGTTATATTTTGCCGCCGATCATCTCCAGGTTCCGCGATCGGCACCCGGGCGTTACGTTTTATGTTCGGCAGGGGGGCAGCAGCGCAGTTGCCGCGGCTGTGGCAAGCGGGGAGCTGGACGTGGGCGTGGTGACGCTCCCGCTGAGCAAGGCCGAGGGTGGGGAGTTGATCGCGACGCCGCTGGTCGATGACGAACTCCGGCTGATCCAGCCGGGGGGCAAGGGGAGCGGCACGCTCAAGAGCGCGGCCAACAGCAAGTCGGGCCCTGTGCGGGGCAAGGAGTTCCGCTGGCGCGACCTCGAGGGTGTGCCGGTGATCGCCTTTGAGGCGGGCAGCGCGGTGCGAGCGGTGATTGACGACGCGGCCCGCGCCGCCGGTGTTCGGCTGAACGTCGTGATGGAACTGCGCTCGATCGAGGGGATCAAGGGGATGGTCGCCGCGGGCGTGGGCGTGGGGTTCGTCAGCCGATTCGCGCTGAGGCCCGGCGAGGGGGCGGCGTGCAAGAGCGGCCGGCTGACACGCAAACTCGCGCTCGTGCGGAGCAACGCACGGATGCCGACGGCGGCGGGGCGGGCGTTTGAGGTGATGGCCGCGAGGCCTGGGAGGACAGACAGATGATGATGTGGACATCGATACCATTCTTTCTGATCGTCGCGTTGGTCCTCTACTCGCTTATCCGGATGATTATCTCGGAGGCTGGCATCAGGCGTGAGGTAGCAAAGCCTCCCCAGTGCGGCTCGTGCAAGCACGAGGCGACACTACAGATGATCGCCAGCGGACGATGCCCCGAGTGCGGCTCAGCCTACCTCGTCGCGGGCATCGACGGCCCCCTCATGCGGCTGCAAAGGCACACCAAGAACAACGGAATCTACGTAGCTTTCGCGCTCTTTGGCATCCTTCCGGGGATCAGTGCCACGCTCATCTTGACTCAAGGTACGTTCTTGCGGGGGTACGGGCCGTGGTCCGGTATGGGTATCTTCTTGACCTTTGTTCTCGTGCTCACCCTGACGCCGAGCCTGCTCATCGCCTGGCGCCGCAAACGTATCCGCGACGGCATCATGCGGGCCATGGCCCCGCCGGCCGCGCCCTCCAGAATCATTACCAAAACTGATGCAAATACTCAACCCGATCGATTGGAATCATCACCTCCAACGGGCGATAGTTCACCTGTCAGCCCACCCTCGCCCACACAAGGAACCCCATGAAGACCCACGACCCCTTCGGCGCACGCAGCACCCTCACCGTTGCCGGCAAAGACTACACCTACTTCCGGCTCGCCGCCCTTACGGAGAAAAACATCGGCAGGCCCATCGCCCAGCTTCCTTACAGCATCCGCGTGCTGCTGGAATCGATGCTGCGCAGCGTTGATGGCTACGTCGTCAACAACGATGATGTTACGGCCATGGCCGCCTACGACGCCAAAAACCCCGCCAAGGGTGAGGTTCCGTTCATGGTCGGGCGCGTCGTGCTCCAAGACTTCACGGGCGTGCCGTGCGTTGTCGACCTCGCCGCCATGCGCAACGCCATGAAAGCCCTCGGCGGGGACCCCAACGCCATCAACCCGCTGGTCCCGTGCGACCTGGTCATCGACCACAGCGTCCAGGTCGACGCCTTCGGCCCCCAGCCCGGCTCGGCGACGGCGCTGACGATCAACAACGAAAAAGAGTTTCAGCGCAACAACGAGCGTTACGAGTTCCTCAAGTGGGGGCAGCAGAGCCTGAGCAACTTCCGCTGCGTGCCACCGGCCACCGGGATCGTCCACCAGGTCAACCTCGAATACCTCTCCCCCGGCGTGCTCACCAAGGCCGCCGACGGCGCAACGCTCGTCTACCCCGATTCGTGCGTCGGCACCGACAGCCACACGACGATGATCAACGGGCTGGGCGTCGTCGGCTGGGGCGTGGGCGGCATCGAGGCCGAGGCCGTCATGCTCGGGCAGCCCTACTACATGCTCCCGCCGGAGGTCATCGGCTTCCGCCTGGTGGGCAAACTGCCGGAGGGGACGACCGCGACGGACCTTGTGCTGACCATCACACAGATTCTGCGTAAGCGGGGTGTGGTTGACAAGTTTGTGGAGTTCTTCGGGCCGGGGATCGCCGCCCTCTCCGTCCCCGACCGCGCCACCATCGCGAACATGGCCCCCGAGTATGGCGCGACGATGGGCTTTTTCCCCGTCGATGCCAACGCCATCGCCTACATGAAGTTCACCGGCCGCGCCGACCAAGCCGCCCTGACCGAGGCCTATTGCAAGGCCAACGACCTCTGGTGGGACGCCAGCAAGCCCGACCCGGTCTTCACCAGCGTGATGGAGCTTGACCTTGCCACCGTGCAGCCGAGCCTTGCCGGGCCAAAGCGTCCGCAAGACCGCGTCGAGCTCAAGAACATGAAGGCTGAGTTCCTCAAGGCCCTGGGCGCGCCGCTGGGCAACACCAGCTTCGGCCTGACATCCGAAAAAATCGCCAACAGCACCGGCACGTTCACCACGCAAGGCCCCAGCGCAACGCACAAGCTCACCCACGGCGCCGTCGTCATCGCCGCGATCACCAGCTGCACCAACACCAGCAACCCCGACGTGCTCATCGCCGCGGGCCTCGTTGCACGCAAGGCCAATGCCCTCGGCCTGCGCAGCAAGCCCTGGGTGAAAACCAGCCTTGCCCCTGGCTCGCGGGTTGTAACTGACTACCTTGATAAGTCAGGCCTCTCAGCCGACCTCAACGCGCTGGGCTTCCAGACCGTCGGGTACGGGTGCACGACCTGCATCGGCAACAGCGGGCCACTGCCCGAGGCCGTCGAGGCCGCGATCAAGGAGGGGGACCTGATCGCCGCCAGCGTCCTGAGCGGCAACCGCAACTTCGAGGGCCGCGTGCACCCTGCCGTCAAGGCCAACTTCCTGGCCAGCCCGCCGTTGTGCGTCGCCTACGCCATCGCAGGCTCCGTCGCGATCGACCTGGCCACCGAGCCGCTGGGCACCAGCGCCGCCGGCAATCCCGTCTACCTTAAGGACATCTGGCCCACCCACGCCGAGGTCCAGGCGACCAAGGCCGCCTGCCTCACCCCCGCGCAGTTCACGGCCCAATACGCCAAGGTCTTCAGCGCCAACGAGACGTGGAACCAAGTGCCCGTCTCCAAAAGCGAGCTCTATGGGTGGAACGACAAGAGCACCTACATCCAGCACCCACCCTACTTCAACGGCATGCAGCCCAAGGCGCACGAGGGAGCGATGCCCAGCATCACCGGCGCACGCGTGCTTGTCAGCGTTGGCGACTCCGTAACCACCGACCACATCAGCCCAGCCGGGGACATCGACGAAAAATCCCCCGCCGGTGAGTACCTCAAAGCCCTCGGCGTTCCCCGCAGCCAGTTCAACTCCTACGGCTCACGCCGGGGCAACGACCGCGTCATGACCCGAGGCACCTTCGCCAACGTCCGCGTGAAAAACAAACTCACCGCCGTTGCCGTCCCGGGCGACAGCACACCCCCGGCAATCAAAGAAGGGTGGTGGACGCGCGACTTCACCCAGCCCGGCGCACCGATCGCCAGCATCTTTAACGCCAGCAACAACTACAAAGCCGCAGGCACGCCGTTGATCGTGCTGGCCGGCAAGGACTATGGCATGGGCTCCTCGCGCGACTGGGCGGCCAAGGGCACCATGCTCTTGGGCGTCAAGGCCGTTATCGCCGAGAGCTTCGAGCGCATCCACCGCGGGAACCTCGTGGGCATGGGTGTGCTGCCGTTGACGTTCAACCCCGGGCAGACCGCCGAGAGTTTGGGCCTGTGCCCGACCGACGCATTCGACATCCACCTCCCACCCCAGTTCACCCCCCGTGGCCAGATCAAAGCCGTCGCCACCGGCACCCAAGGTAGTAAGAAAGGTCAGAAGATCGAGTTCACACTCACCTGCCGGCTCGACACGGCGGTGGAAATCAACTACTTCCGCAACGGGGGCATCCTCCAGACCGTCCTGCGCAAACTCCTCACCGAGAGCAAACGCCCAACCCCGGCAGCCGTGTAACTCCCGCACGGGCCTCCGCCTCAGAACCCCTCCGCCAGAGCGTTCTGGCGGCCAGGGGCAGGGGTGGGGTTGGGGTTGGCTCACACAGTTCGGCGTCGCAAGCTCTCAAACGCTCGGCTCGGAGAGCCGACCTACTCAGAACCCCTCCCCCGAGGGGAGGGGCAGGGGTGGGGTTCTGCTCGCCCTGTGTCCAAGCACGTTTACGCCCTCGCCGCGTAGGGCCTTCACACAATCTTCACACTCATCTTCACACAATCGTAACACGATCTTGATGATCTTACAACACAAGATCACACGACTTTCCCGGTGCCCGCCGCTATGTTCTGCCCGTCGATAGCGAGCATTTCTTATTTTCCCGCAACGCACCGGAGTACCCGCATGACGCTCTCACCAAGACGCCCCGCCTTCACCCTGATCGAACTGCTCGTGGTCATCGCCATCATTGCGCTGCTGGTGAGCATCCTGCTTCCCGCCCTGAGCTCGGCACGCAAGGAGGCACAGGCCACCAAGACCGCCTCGAACATCCGCAGCGTCGGCGTCGCCACGTTCAACTACAACGCGGCCAACCGCGGCCGGATGCCCCCGTCGTATGTCTACGGCGCGGACGAAACCACTACACGCTGGAACCCCACTGACCAACGGGAATATAACCTCAACGCCAACAACGGCTACGTCCACTGGTCGGTGCTCCTCTTTGATGACGCCACACGCAACACCGAGGCCTTCCAGTCTCCAGCCGTGCCACGCGGCGGGGCACCGGCAACCAACCCTGGCTCCAACTTCCTGAACTGGGAACCCGGCCAGATCAACGGCGCGGGGGGCACGTCGCCCAGCGATCCTCCATACGACCGCCAAGTCAGCCGGGTCGCCTTTACCGCCAACGCGGCCATCATCCCACGCAACAAGTTCGTCAATGAGCGCGGCCCCAACACCCGGATCAGCCGCCTCCCCTCGGACGCTGAAATCTTCAGGCCCGCTGGCACTATCCTCGCAACCGAGTTCGCAAGCTATGGGGGCAACTGGAACTCCGTCTTTGTCGGGAACGTCTCCAAGAGCCACCGCCCCATCACCGTGATTCAAGGTAGAACTCAAGACGACCCTCTAAATGAGCAGATCAGGGGTAGCATCCCGACCTTTGAGTATCCTGAGTTGACCGACATAGTAACCAATGAGACACTCGGATCCGACCCCACCGGCATCATCGACGGCGTGTCGTTTAAGACCATCAACGCCGTCGGCCGCCAGCAGCCCGGTGCCAAAGGCCCCTACGGCGGCCTGTCGCACTTTGTCTTCCTCGATGGGCACGTCGAGCGCCTGAGCGTCGTCGACACAGTGAAACGTCGCCTCTGGGGAGACAAGTGCTACTCGGTCACCGGCCCCGGCAACAGTGTCTACGACATGACCCCGATCCCCTGATCCCCTCTGTTTACCTTACCACCCCGGCGGGTGGCGTCGAAAGACCCCACCCCCTTTTCCAGACAACCTCGGCACGGAAACGCCGCGCCTCTTGCTGATCAAATCCTGAATAAACGGGGCTTACCCAAACGCCCCAGCTTACCCATCTTGTCGATGGGAGGCGGTTTCTTTGTCTGTAGTGTCTTCGAGCAACCTGCTCATGTTCCGCGTTCACAACCACACCTGAGGAGATTCCAATGATCCGTTCCAAAGCCGCACTCGTCGCCCTCGCGGGCAGCACCATCGCCCTCATCGGCGGTGTTGCCGCAGCCCAGCCCACTGTCGTGAGCGTCTCCGGCGCAACGCTGCTGGAGAACCTCTTCCGCGCCCGCGCCGGCACCATCGACTACATCGACGTCGACGGCGACGGGAACGCCCGCGTCAACGGCGGGTTCTCTATCGACCAGCTCGCCCCCTTCGCCATCCCCGCGCCCTTCCCCGATAACCAGACCTGGCTGGCCAACCAGCACTGGGTCGTCCTCTACCAGGCCGTCGGCTCGACCAACGGCCTGCAGGAACTGATCACCTTCGGCCGGACCTTTACCACCCAGCCCGGCACCAACACCGATGCGAACGCCTCGTTGCGCATCTCCGCACGCACCGCCGCGTTCTACAACCGCTCACGCTA
>JAJTGZ010000056.1 GCA_021299385.1 Phycisphaeraceae bacterium
GCATGGGGTTGCGCTTGTAGGGCATCGCGCTGGAGCCGATCTGCTTGTCCTCGAAAGGTTCGTCGAGTTCCTTGCGGTTGCAGAGCAGGCGGATGTCGGTGGCGATCTTGTGCAGGACGGCGGCAACGGAGGCGAGGTCGGCGAGGATGAAGGTATCGATGACGCGGGGGTAGGTTTGGCCGACAAGCCCCTGAAGGTACCAACCACCGATTGCTACGCGTTCGCGGGCCAATTCATCGACTGTTCTGTTTGCTTCTGCGGTCAAACGGGCCACTGTGTCGGAGTCGCCTTGTTTGCGTGCTTCCGCGATGCTCCGTTCATAAAACGCCTGGTTGGCTACCTTTGTGTTTGCGATCTGCTTCGGATCGATGCTTCCGATCTCATCTCGTAGATTTTGACAGTTGACCCCAAGGCCAACGCGGACTTCCAGTTCATCAACAAGTTGACCTGCACCATCTGCAAGGGAGAGATAACTGGCCTGTGTTCCTGTAGCGCCGCGAAGCCCCTTGAGAGCAAGCGAGTCCCGGATCGAGTCATTCCGCCAATCCACTCGCCGGAAGCACAATACAAGATCGTTGGCCCACATGCACATCCTGCGCCCCATGGTTACGGGCTGCGCAGGTTGATAGTGTGTGAAACCGAGGGCGGGAGTAGAAACATGCCCTTTCGCACGATCCCCAAGGGAAACAATCGCGCGTGCCACTTTGGTTGCGACGATTCCGATGGCCTCGCGAAGAACGAGCAAATCCGCATTACACACCACATCCTGGCTCGTCATCCCCAAATGGATGATCCCCTTGGCCTTCGGGCACGAGTCGCCCAGCGCGTGCACGTGGGCCACCGCTCGGCGGCCTTGATCTCATCGTCGGTGATGCCGCCAGGGCGGTTGACGACGGCGCGGAGTTCTTCGACTTGTTCTTTGGTTACCGGCAGGCCGAGCTCGTGCTGCGCCTCGGCGACGGCGAGCCAGATGCGGCGCCAGGTGTTGAACTTGTGCCGGGCCGACCAGAGGCCGAGCATGTCGGCGCTGGCGTTGCGGGTGGCCAGCGGTGAGGTGTAGGTGTCGTAGGGGTTGCTCATGGGTGTGCTCGGCGGTGCGTGTGGGCGGCAGGGCGATCCTAGATCGGGCAGAGAGAGTCAACCAAGGGAGCACGGCCAGTGGTGCGGCGGGGGAGGGCGTGCATGAAAAAACCCCGGGGTTGGCCCGGGGTTTGTGCAAGTCTGTGATGCGTGGCCAGGGGGGTCAGTTGCCCTTGGCGGCGTTGCCCTTGGCGGCCTCGTCGCTCTTGCGGATGAACTCTCTCTCGGCCTTGCGGCGTGCGGCGACGCCGGGGTCTTGGTTGATGGTGCTCTCGACGATCTGGCGGAAGCCCGGGGTGAGGGGGTTGCCCTGCCAGCGGACGATGCCGTCGGTGCTGAGGATGGCGACCATTGGGATGGTGTTGAGGTTGATCGCCTTGATGATCTTTTCCTGGTTGTCGTAGCAGTGTGCCGGCTCGGTCTTGTTGGCGTTCATCCAGCGCTGGACGGTTGCGCGCGACTCGGTCAGGCCGGTGATGCCGATGATCTGGAGGTCGGAGCGGAAGCTTCTTTGCATCTCGTCTAGCAGGGGCGCGGTGAGTTTGCTTGTGGGGGCCCAGGTGGCCCAGAAGTCGACGATGACGATCTTGCCGTTGGTCTCGGGCTTCTCGGTAAACCAATGGACGTGCTCGAAGTTGAAGGGGAGGGCCTGGAGTTGCATGTCGTTGGCACCCTGGATGAACTCGGCCTTGTTCTTCTCAATCCAGAGTGCTTTTTCATACTGCCCGGCGTCGGGCTTCTCGAAGGGGACCTTGATGGCCTGGCCGGGGCGAATCTGGTTGCCGGTGGTCTGGGAACGGGCACGGTCTTCGAGCCACTGCTTGTACTGGGCGGTGCGTTCGGCTGGCTTGGAGGCGGCGACCTCCTTGGTCTCGGCGACGAGCTCGGCAACGGCAGCGTCCATACTCTCGCTCTCGATGTCGGCGTAGCGGAGGTTCCCGGCGCGGTCGATGAGGTAGATGTCCGGGGCCTGGTCGCTGGCCAGGGCCTTGATGAACGAGCCGTCGGCCTCGCGGGCGATGCGGATCTTGACGTTGTTCTCCGTGACCCACTTGGTAGCCGCATCGAAGTTATCCTTGCTGTGCACGGCGACGACGAGCAGGTCCTTGTTGGCTTCGGCGAGCTTGGCGACGCGCTTGACGAGCTTCTGCGAGGCCGGGGCCCAGGCCGTCCATGTCAGGACGAGCACGGGCCTGCCCTGGGCGAGTTCGGGTGTGATTGCCTCGCCGCCGGACCAGTCGGTCAGGTCGGCCCACTTGGCCTTGGGCGGGAGCAGTTCACTGGCGTTAGCGGCCAGGCGTGCGGCACCTTCACCCTCGCGCTTGATCGACTGGTTAAGGGCGAACTCGGCTTCGGACTTCTGCGCCAAGGCCGGGCAGGAAAGAGCGATGCCCGCCAGCACAGAGAAGCGAGCCAGAGAAGTTTTCATGTCAGCGTTCCTTCGTTTGGAATTTCAGGTCGAAGATCACACCAGCGCACGCGATGGGCAGACCCGCAACCCCGGCCGTAATAGCCCGGCGATGGGAGTGTACACCAAGATTTAGACGCCCGGGGTTGAGATTGGTTCGCCGGGGGTTTGGTTTGGCCCGTTGTGGTGGAGATTGGGTATTACGGGGTTGAGTGGATGCCGAATTTTTTACGAACGCTTCGGCTGCCGGGGGGCGCGCCCGGGGGGGCTAGGTTGTTTGCTCAGTTCATAAAGGGCGATGGCAGCGGCGACGGAGGCGTTGAGGGAGTCGACGCCCGGGGCCATCTGCAGGCGCACGGCGTGGGTGCAGCGGGACATCGTCGGCCCCCGCAGGCCCGGCCCCTCGGCACCGATGAGCAGGGCCAGGCGATGGGTGGGCGGGGTGGTCTGAATCACGGCGTCGAGAGGTTGATCGCCCAGGGGGGTAAGGGCCAGGGTTGACCAACCGGCGTGATGGAGCGTGGCGAGGGCATCGGGCCATGCGTGGGGGTGGGTACGCGTCCAGGGAAGGCGCAGGGCGTGCCCGCAGGATACCCGGATGGACTTGCGGTAGAGGGGATCGGCGCACGTACCAGCCAAGAGGATGCCCGCGGCGCCGAAGGCGGCGGCGTTGCGGAAGATGCCGCCGACGTTGTCGTGGTTGGCCAGGTCTTCGAGGACGACAAGCGGGCCGGGGTGGTTGGTGATGTTGTGGAGGAAAGTGTCGAGCGTGGGTACCGGTGCGCGGGCGGCAACGGCGAGGAGGCCGCGGTGGATGTGGAAGCCGACGATCCCGTCCATGAGGGGTTGGGGGAGGATGAAGACGGGGACGTCTGGCGCGAGCAGGTCGAGGTCGGGCTGAATGGTTGGCAGCCGGGCGTCGGTGGTCAGAACGCTGAGCGTGCGGTGGTGGCTGCGGACGAGTTGGTGCAGGACGGTCTGCCCCTCGGCGTAGAGCTTGCCCAGGGGGGAATCGGTGGTGGGGTCGGTGAAGCCCCCGGCAAGCTGGCGCTCTTTGACGTTGGCGTAGTCGGGTGCGAAGGGGGCGAAGGTGGGGTCGGCGAGGGATTGGATGCGGTAGAGGCGCGGCACGCGCAAGAGTAGTGGTGAGCGATGAGTGGTGAGGGTGATCACTCAGAGGATGGGGGGTACAGGGATTTTGTAGGCAGGAGTGATGTGGATATCTTGACTGCTGGCCCTGCATGGAGCAAAGCAGAGCATGGCATGTGCTCCGCGTCCCTCCGCTCGCTCCGCGAACCTCTTCTTCTTGGTCTTCTTTGTTAGCCAACCCCACCCCTGCCCCTCCCCTCGGGGGAGGGGTTCTTGATGCAAAGAAGTTTGCGGGGTTAGGGCCATTTTTCCCAGAGCAAGCCGGGCGGGATGAGTGCTGGGCGGTTGTGGAGCCAGCCGACGAGGAACTCGAGGGCGTCGACGAGGCGGGGGCCGGGGCGGTTGAAGAAGTGGTTGCCGTCGGCGAGGGCGACGCGGCCGGTGCGCACGGCTTTGAGTGTCGGCCACCAGGGGGATTTCGAAAGTTCGAGCACGTCGTTGCGGGCCTGGGCCAGCGAGCGGCCACAGGGGGCGATGAGGATCGCGTCGGGTTGGCTGGCGACGAGGACCTCGGGCGGGATGGCGATGCTCTTGCCGGCTTGGCGTTGGGTCATGCCGATGGGGCCTTGGGCGGCGCCGGCACCTTTGACCGGCTGCGTCGGGTTGAGGGGGTGCAAGGCCCCGGCACGCTCGATGAGCTGGGGCGTCCAGTGCCCGCCGATGAAGATCGGGTCGGTCCACTCGAGCATCGCAACGGACTCGCCGGCGGCGAAGGGGTTGACAAACTCCTGCGCGCTGTAGACACGGTTGCGGAGATTGGTGATCGTCGCGAGAGCTTGAGGCTCGCGGCCGATGGCCTGGCCAAGGGTGAGCAGGTCGTCCAGCACGGCTTCGAAGGTCTGCGGGTTCAGGGCGATGACGCGCGGCTTAGTCGGCAGCGTCGCGGCGATGCGCTGCACGGCGGCGAGGTCGATCGAGCAGACGTGGCAGAGGTCTTGTGTAACGATGATGTCGGGGGCGAGGTCGCCAAGGAGTTGCTCGTCGAGGGTGTAGAGGGGTTGGTGCTCGGCCATGGCTGAGCGGGCTTGCGTGTCGATCTCGTGCGGGGTTGTGGCGGTGATGAGGGGCTTGGTCAGGACGGGCAAGTGGGTGATGGTGCGTGGGTAGTCGCACTCGTGGGAGCGGGCGATGAGGAGGTCTGCGGCGTCGATGCAGCAGAGGCTCTCGGTGGCGGCGGGGAGGAGGGAGGCGATGCGCATCGGTTGAAGGTAGGCGTTGGTCGGGGGTACTACGCTGGGTTGTGTTGCTTCGGCCTAGGGACTAAGAGGGTTGATTGCTATGAGCCAGGTGAATGCGAGTGCTGCGGTTGGTGGTGGTGTGCAGGTGGGGTCGGCGACGATCAAGGAGTTGGCGGATGCGTATTTGATTGATGAGCAGTTGATCCGTGCCGGGGGGGGGAAGGGGGCGGTGGATCGGCAGCATGAGAAGGGCCGGCTGACGGCGCGGGAGCGTTTGGAGTTGCTGCTCGATGAGCCGGGGGGTGGGCCGGGAAGTGGGCCGGGGGGTGGGCATGGTGGGGATGCGAGTGAGCGTCTGAAGGGGCGGCTGCCGAGGGGTGGTGCGGAGCGGTTTGTGGAACTTGGGTTGTGGTCTGGGTGGGGGATGTATAAGGAGTATGGGGGTGCGCCCGGGGCGGGTGTGGTTACGGGGATCGGGCGCGTGGCTGGCCGGCGGTGCATGCTCATTGCCAACGACGCGACGGTGAAGGCTGGTGCGTTTTTTCCGATGACGTGCAAGAAGATCATCCGTGCGCAGCAGGTGGCGATGGAAGCGCGGCTGCCGCTGGTTTATCTGGTCGATAGCGCGGGTGTGTTTTTGCCCTTGCAGGAGGATGTGTTTCCGGACACGGACGACTTTGGGAGGATTTTCCGCAACAACGCGGTGATCAGCGCGATGGGGATTCCGCAGATCGCGGCGATCATGGGGTATTGCGTGGCCGGGGGCGGGTATCTGCCGGTGCTGTGCGACACGCTGCTGATGACCGAGGGGTCGGGGTTGTACCTTGCGGGGCCGGCGCTGGTCAAGGCGGCGATCGGGCAGGAGGTCAGCGATGAGGACCTCGGCGGAGCGGCGATGCACGCGGGGATCAGCGGGACGATCGATTTTCGCGAGAAGGATGATGTCGCGTGTATTGCGAGGTTGCGGAGCCTGCTGGGCAAGTACCCGGTTGTGGTGTCGGGTGGGACAGGTGGCGTTCAAGGGAGGCCGGGGGGTGATGTGTATGAGATTTTTAGTGATAAGCAAGGTGCGCAGTATGACGTGCGCGAGTTGATTGGGTGCTTTGTGGATCGGGTGGGTGGGGGGAATCCCCACGCGGAGCGTGGGGGTACCCGGGAGCACCACGCGGAGCGTGGGGGTACCCAGAGGCTCCCGGAGGGTGGTCAAGCGGACTTTGATGAGTACAAGGGGGAGTTTGGGCAGTCGGTTGTGTGTGGGTATGCGCGGGTGGGGGGTTGGGCGTGCGGGATTGTGGCAAATCAGAAGAAGATCACCAAGACGGGCAAGGGGATGGTGCAGATGGGTGGCGTGATCTATGACGACAGCGCCGACAAGGGGGCGCGGTTCATCATGGACTGCAACCAGCGGAAGGTGCCGATTATTTTCATACACGACACGACGGGGTTCATGGTGGGGCGCGAGAGTGAGCAGGGTGGGATCATTCGTGCGGGTGCGAAGATGGTCAATGCGATGGCGAACTGCGTGGTGCCGAAGATCGTGCTGATCACGGGGTCGAGTTACGGTGCGGGGAACTATGCGATGTGCGGGCGAGCGTTTGACCAGTTTGTGAGCCTGGCGTGGCCGAATGCGAGGTGCGCGGTGATGGGTGCGAACCAGGCGACGGGTGTGCTAACGACGATCGAGGAGGGCAGCCGGAAGCGCAAGGGTGAGGTGATCGACGAGGCGGCGCACAAGCAGATTTACGGGGCGATCCACGCGAGTTACACCGCGCAGGCGGATATCCGGTATGCCGCGGCACGGGGGTGGGTCGACCGGCTTATCGAGCCGCACCGCACGCGGGAGGAGTTGATCGCGGCACTGGACGCGGCGGCGGGGTGGGATTACTCGCGGGAGTTTCGGACTGGGGTGATACAGACTTAGATTAGTTTTACTCCAGAGGCCCCGAGGACCCAGAGGGATTCACTCAGAGGACGGAGGAGTGGAGGTTTTCAGAGGGGGTTTTGGGTTGGTTTTGCGGTAGGCCTTCGGCCCCGGCGGGGTTGCGGGGTGTAGCCACGGGTGGAGCCCGCGCTATGGCGGGCGCAACCCGTGGGAGCGCAGTCGATGCGGGCCGCCCCGGTAGGGGCGGGGGGCGGTTTTGTCACGGTTTCCACGGGTTGCGCTGCGCTCCACCCGTGGCTACAACCCGCAACCCCTTTGGGGTTGAAGAGGATGTAACCTGCAACCTTTTTGAGGTTGAAGGCGCGGTGAGTAACACCTGGTTTGTACTCCGCGTCCCTCCGCGACCTCCGCGAACCTCTTGCATTTTGTGCTTTAGGACGAGCCAACCCCACCCCTGCCCCTCCCCTCGGGGGAGGGGTTCTGATGGCAAGGTATTGGTTTATGTGCTCGATGTGCAAGCCACACGAAACGCGTTGGAGTGATCCGACCAAACTTTTTCTTTGTGCAGCCCTCGGTCTCTGTGGCCTCTGAGTTGATCGGCTGGATTCAGTCGCGCATCTCGATGCCCAGGGTGTAGGTTGTGGTAAGGCTTTGGGATGGTTGAAGGGTTTGGACGCCGAGGTCGGGGTGGGGTTGGAGGTTGAAGGCGTTAGGGGGGATGGTCATTGGTTCGACGGCGACGAAGGGCATGGGTTCGCCGGTGGGTGCGTGGGGGGTGAAGTAGACGAGGTGGGTGTGGCCTGGGGAGGAGGTGAGGGTTGCGTGGCAGTCTGGCCAGTGGAGGGTGATGGTGCCGGTGTGGCCGGTGAAGGAGTCGTTGGCGGGCAGTGGTGCGGGTGGGTGGAGGTGGGAGAGTCTGCGTGCGAGGGCATCGCGCGTGGCGGGGCCTGTGGGGATGCAGGCGGCGCTCTCATAGCGAAAGCGGACGGGGGCGGCGAGTTTGAGCAGGCGTGTTTGGTCGTGGGTTTGCTGGCGTGGGAAGTAGGGGTGGATGCCGACGCCGCAGGGGAAGGGGGTGGTGCTGGCGTTGGTGAGTGTGAACTCGATGTGGAGGGTGTGTGGTGTGAGTTCGTAGCGTGCGATGGCGGTGAAGGGCCAGGGCCAGTTGACGTTTTTGTGCTGGCGGGAGTCGAAGGAGAGGCGTGCGGAGGTAGGGGTGCGGTCGAGGACGGTGAAGGGGCGTTTGCGCACGTCGCCGTGGATTGCGTGGCCGTCGCGGGGGTCGGGTGTGAGGGTGATGGGTTTGCCGAGGTGGTTAAAGCGAGCGTTTGCGATGCGGTTGCACCAGGGTGCCATGAAGAAGCAGGCGGGGTTGGTGCGTGGGTCTTCGCCTGGGACGTTGCGTGCGATGATGGGGAGCCAGCCGAGGCGGGGGTGGAGGGCTTGGAGGTCGATGAGGCTGGCGCCGAAGGATTGGTCGATGCGTGCGCGGAGGTTGTGGTGGTCGAGGAGGATGGGGGTGGTGGGCATGGTGATGAGGTTATCGGCCGGGGGTGGTTGGGGCGTGAGGTGGGGTGCGGTTGGTGGGGTGCACGACGCGGAGGGTGGTGGTACCCGAAGGGGGGGTTCCGGGGTGTTGGGGTTGATGGCGTGAAGTTGGGTCTGATTCGGGTCGATCAAAGGTGTGTTGGTTTGTCCGCATATGGAGGCACACTGATGTCAACTTCACAGCAGCAAGCAGAGGTGGTTGGGGGGAAGATCGCCGCGGGGCAGACCTTTAGCGCGGCGGACCAGTTGCAGTTAGTTACGTTCGGGCTGGGGTCCGAGGAGTTTGCGGTGGACATATTGGCGGTGCAGGAGATCAACCGGATGATGGCGTTGACTCGTGTGCCGCAAAGCCCGCCGGAGGTTGAGGGTGTGATCAACCTGCGTGGGAAGATCATCCCGGTGGTGGACCTGCGGAAGCGGTTCGGGCTGCCGGCGACGGACAAGAGCGAGCAGTCGCGGATCGTCGTTGTGGAGGTGCACGCGCGGACGATCGGGTTCATTGTTGACCGTGTCAGCGAGGTGCTGCGGATATCAGGGAAGATTGTGGAGCCTGCGCCGAGCATGGTCTGCTCGGTGGACGCGGACTTTATTGCCGGGGTGGGGAAGCTTGAGGACAGGCTGCTGATCTTGCTGGACCTTGGGAGGTTGTTCTCGGTTGAGCAGATCGAGGCGGCGAAGGCGGCGTGAGGGCGTGCCCCGCCTGGGGTGTGCGCGAGTGTGTATTGAGTAAGCCCCCGCGGTGTGTTCGGAAAACGGAAGAGGCCCCATGCCAGAGAGTAAGACCATCACGCTGAGCCAGTCGCAGTTCGAGAAGCTGCGGAAGATTATTTATGACCGTTCGGGGATCCACTTCCCGGATTCGAAGAAGTATGTGCTCGAGTCCCGGCTTGGGCGGCGTCTTGAGGAGCTGGAGCTCGGGGACTACGACCAGTACGTGCAGTTCCTGTCTATGGGGCCGTACATGGACGACGAGTTTCAGGAGATGTTCAACAAGATCACGATCAACGAGACGAGTTTTTTCCGCAACGAGCCGCAGCTTGATGTCTTCGAGCGGCACACGTTGCCGGCACTGCTAGAGGCGCGTGGTGGTGTCAAGCGGTTGCGGATCTGGTCGGCGGCGTGCTCGTCGGGTGAGGAGCCGTACACGCTGGCGATGATCGTGCACCGTGCGCTGGGGCTGCGGTTGATGGACTGGAAGATCGAGATTCTGGGCACGGACATCAGCGAGAGGGTGCTCACGGAGGCGCAGGGTGGTCGGTACACCGACTATTCGATGCGGTCGACGAACCCGCTGACGAAGTCGCGGTACTTCAAGCAGGACGGGCCGTACTGGAACATCGACCCGGTGATCAAGAGCATGGTCAACTTTGACCTGCACAACCTCAAGGACCGGATATCGGCAAAGCGGTACGGGGTGTGGGACGTGATTTTTTGCCGGAACGTGATGATCTACTTTGACGATGCGATGAAGGAGCAGGTTGTCAACTCGTTTGCTGGGCAGTTGCCCGGGGATGGTTGGCTGTTCATCGGGCACAGCGAGACGCTGCGCGGGATGAACACGCCGTTTATTCAGGTCGATCACGCGCAGGGGTTCTGCTACCAGAAGGGTGCGGTCGAGGCGGGTGGGGCCAAGGCGTACGGGGCGCAGCCCGGGACGCTGGGGTCTGGCACGGGCAGGCCTGGGCTGAAGCTGTCGTAGATCAGCCGGGGAGCCGGCACGCGGGTAGAGCCTTAGAGACGCGGTTAGAAAAACAAAGAACGCCGGAGCGCACCATTGTCTGCCATGAGCTTTGATCCAGAACTGATGCAGGACTTTCTGACGGAGTCGGGGGAGTTGCTTGAGCAGCTCGACCAGGACCTTGTTACGCTGGAGTCGACGCCGAGCGAGGGGGAGTTGGTCAACCGCGTCTTCCGGGCGTTGCACACGATCAAGGGGTCGGCGAGTTTTCTGGGGCTGACGAACCTGGTGCAGATCGCCCATGCGGCGGAGACGGCGTTGAACGCCGCACGGAACAAGGTGTTTGTGATCGACCGCCCGGCGATGGACCTGCTGCTGGAGGGTGTGGACACGATCAAGAAGCAGTTTGACAACATCCGCGCGGGGCAGGAGTTGCTCAAGCCGGACAAGGGGTTGTGTGAACAACTGATCGCGCTGGGCGATGGGCATGGGGCGCCGGCTGTTGTGGCCCCGGCGCCGGCGGTGGTGGCTGCGGTGGCCCCGGCGGCGCCCGAGGCGGTGGTGGGGAAGAGCGTTGTTGTTTCGGTTGGCGCGGGGCAGGGTGCTGGGGGGGAGGCGTTTGCGCTTGCCGAGGCGACGAGCACGCCGTTTAGTCTGCCGCCTGGGAAGTGTGAGCTGGTTGAGTTTCTGGTTGCGGACGTGGAGGCGACGCTGGACCAGATCGCCGAGCAGATCGCCCGGCTGTGCGATGACGCGCATCGCAGCAGCGCGGCATCGACGATCAGCGACCTAGCCGAGGCGCTCACGCGGAGCGTGGACTTCTTCGGCGTTGACCCGATGCTGGAGTTGGCGGGTCTGCTTCGGAAGGTGGGGAGCAAGGGTGGGGACCTGAGCAAGGATGAGGCCGGGGCGGTCGGTGCGAGAGCGCAGCAGGCGGTGGACCTTCTGCGTGAGACGAGCAAGGGGCTGGCGGGTGGGCAGTTGGTGTCGCGCCCGCTGGATGGTTTTTGCCGGTCGTTTATTGAACTGCTGGAGGCGGGGCATGACCTGGCGCCGATGGTTCGGGCACCGTCTGCTGCGCCGGCGGTGATCACGGCAGCTGTGCCGGGTGCTGCGACGTCGGCAGCGACCGCAGCCACGGCGGGCGTGCCGGCGTCTGTGCAGGGGTCCAAGCCCGAGGCGAAGGTCGCCGAGCACGAGCATGAGAAGAAGTCTGCCGCGAGCGGTGAGCAGACCATCCGGGTGGAGGTTGGTCGGCTGGAGTCGCTGCTGAACCTGGTCGGCGAGTTGGTGCTTCAGAAAAACCGCGTCTCGGCGCTTGGCCGGCAGATGGTTTCGAGCGACTGGGCGCCGCAGGAGTTCCGCGAGAGTGTTGCGCAGGCCAACGGCGCGCTGGACCGTGTTACGGCGGACCTGCAGAACGCCGTGATGAAGACGCGGATGCAGCCATTGGAGAAGCTCTTTGGTAAGTACCCGCGGCTGATCCGCGACCTGGCGCGCAAGCTGGGCAAGGACATCAACCTGGTGATCGAGGGTGGTGAGACGGAGGTGGACAAGTCGGTCATCGAGGAGCTGGGCGACCCGCTGATCCACCTGATGCGGAACAGTTGCGACCACGGGATTGAAAGCCCCGAGGCGCGGGTGGCCCGGGGCAAGCCGAGGACGGGAACCATTCGGCTGGCGGCGAGCCACGAGGGTTCGCACGTGCAGATATTGATCATCGACGATGGCAAGGGGATCGACCCGGGGTTTATTGCGCGGAAAGCGCTAGAGAAGGGTGTTGTAACCGAGAGCCAGTTGGGGACGATGACCGACCGTGAGAAGACGCTGCTGATCTTTGCACCGGGGTTTAGCACGGCCGAGGCGCTGAGCGATGTCTCTGGGCGTGGTGTGGGGATGGACGTGGTGCGTACGAACATCGAGAAGCTCAAGGGGAGCATCGAGATCGACAGCACGCCGGGGCAGGGGAGCACGATGCGGATAACGATCCCGCTGACGGTGGCGATCATGGCGGCGATGATGGTGGCGGTGGGGCCGGAGGTGTACGCGGTGCCGTTGTCGGCCATCACGGAGATCGTCAAGCCTTCGGAGGGTCAGGTGAGCACGATCCGTGGTCAGAAGGTGATGCGGTTGCGGGACACGGTGCTGCCGCTGCTGGACGGGGCGGATGTGTTCAAGTTGAGCAAGGGTGATGCGTCGGAGCGGCCGTTCGCGGTGGTGCTGTCGTCTGCGGGCAAGCGGGTGGGCCTGCTGGTGACGCGGCCGGTGGGTCAGCAGGAGGTGGTGATCAAGCCGTTGGATGGGTCGATCGACCGCAAGGGTGCGGTCTCTGGGGCAACGGTTCGGGATGATGGGGGTGTGTCTCTGATTGTGGACATTGCCAAGTTGTTTGCGGCATTGGAGCGGCGTGAGCCGGGGTGATGGGCACCTGGCCGTGCGAAAAAACGTGCACAAGTGGGTGATCGGTCGAAAGCCGGCCCCGAATCGGTTCGATGTAAAGACGGTCGTTTAGTGGTCAAACTCAAGGACAAACGTATGGACGCAGCCTTCATAACGCCCTTTATCACCTCGGTTCAGAACGTCTTTTCGACGATGATGCAGATGCCGGTGACGATCAATACGCCGACGATCAAGCAGTCTTCGCCAACGGCAACGTACGACGTTTCTGGCATCATCGGGATGTCTGGGGATGTTGCGGGCAACGTGGTGCTGTCGTTCCCGAGCGCGTCTGCGCAGCGGATAGTGCAGTTGCTGACGGGGACGGAGGTGTCGGTGGATTCTCCGGACTTTGCGGACGCGGTTGGTGAGTTGACGAACATGGTGGCCGGGGGTGCCAAGGGGTTGTTTCAGGGCAAGAAGAAGGTTTTGATCTCGACGCCGTCGGTGATCATCGGGCCGTCGCACACGGTAACGCGTCCGCGTGGCGTGCCGGTGATTTGCATCCCGTGCAGCACGGACTGCGGGGATTTGATGATCGAGGTAGCGATCCTGGAGCGCACGGCCGTGGTGGCAAGCCCGGAAGAAATCAATGAGAAAGCCGCCTGAGGGGCGAGCAAAGAGCAACATATCAGGACTTTTAAGTTGAGGCCCACACTATGAAGATTCTTCTGATCGACGACAGCAAGACGATGCGGAACATCCAGAAGTCGGTGCTGGCCCAGTTGGGGTACACCGTGATCGAGGAGGCGTGCGACGGGCAGGACGCGCTGTCGAAGGTGGGAGCGTTCCAGCCGGACTTGATCTTGGTGGACTGGAACATGCCGAACATGGACGGCCTGGCGTTTGTCAAGGCGTTCCGGGCGGGCAACAAGACGACGCCGCTGATCATGGTTACGACCGAGAGCGAGAAGTCTCGTGTGATCGAGGCGATCAAGGCGGGGGTGAACAACTATGTGATCAAGCCGTTCACGCCGGATTTGCTGAGCCAGCGGATCGGCGAGACGATGAGCAAGGTGAACAAGGCCGCGGCGTGAGGGGCGGTGAGAGTGATTGATCTCCGCCGGGGTGCTGAGTGGCACAGGTGGAGATTTATTTTTGGGCCTGTGGGTGAGGTCCTGAAACAGAGCGGTCCACACAAATAGGTGGGGCGGGCTCAGATGGATTCGGGAACAAGCCGATTAACCGTTTGTGAATCCTGAAACACTAGCCGAGCACGTCAAACTCACGGTTACACCGGACAAGCTTGCGGCGGAGCTGCACGTTGATGCGGAGGTGCCTGCGGGGGTGGTTGATGAGGGGTTCGTGTTGGCGTTGGCGCAGGGTGTGGGGCTAGCGATAAACCAGTCGGTGCATCAGAGCATCGCCAACGCGGTGGAGGTGCTCAAGAAGCCGCGTGCCGAGATGGTGCGGATCAAGATTGCCTCGGCGACGGCCCCGGTGCACGGGGAGCCTGGGTATATCGAGTTTCTGCCTGGGTTTGACCCGCTGGTGGCAGGTCGTGCGCAGGTTGACTATGGAGACCACCCCTCGCCGGCGCGGGGGAGCGGGGGTGTGGACCACTACCACAAGTTCACGTTCACGCTGGTGCCGAGCAACGGGGAGATAGCGAAGATTCATCAGCCGAGCACTCCCGAGGATGGGCAGGACGTGATGGGGGGGGTGATCGCGGCGCGTTTGGGTAAGCAGGTGCAGGTGGTGGCGGACGACACGATCATCATCCAGCCCGATGGGCGTGTGTTTGCGGCGCGGCCTGGGGTTGTAGACTGGCAGGACCCGAAGCTGCGGATGCTGCGGATGCTGAAGTTGCCGGGGAATATTGATTTTTCGACGGGTAACATAAACTTTCCGGGTTCGGTGGTGGTTGCCAAAGCGGTGCGGGACCACTTCAAGGTTGCGGCGGCTGGGGATGTGCTTGTCAATGGGCAGGTGGAGGGGGCGGCCCTGAGCGCGGGGCGGGATGCGCGGCTGGAGGGTGGGATGGCCGGCAAGGAGACAGGAACGCTGGACGTGGGACGCGACTTGAACGCACGCTACCTCAACAACACAACGGTCTCAATAGGCAGAGACCTGACGGTGGATAAGGAGCTGGTGAACACTCGGGCGGTGGTGGGGCGGAACTTTTTGGGCAGGGCGGCGAGCATCACGGGTGGGAAGATCATTTTCGGCGGGTCGGTGGAGGTCTTCGAGTTGGGGTCGCAGATCGGGGTTGCCACGGAGTTGGTGCTCGGGTCGATACCGGAGATTGAGAAGGTGATCGGTGCGGGGGAGGAGATGCTGCCGCAGTTGATCCCGAAACGGGACAAACTCGAGCAGCAAATCCAGCCCCTACGGAAGTTTGCGGGCAAGATCAGCGCGGCGGAGATCGAGCGTCTGTGCGAACTGGAGCACTTTGAGCGTGAGTTGACCGTCGGGATTAAGTCCCTGCAGAGCCGATTGGAGACGCTCAAGAGCATGCTCCAGACACGCTCGGCGGTGGACCTGACAGTACACGGCAGAATATACCCTAAGGTGTTAATCTTAGCGGGGAACTATACCATCGACTTTTACAAGACCTGCCTGGGTCCCGTGCGGATCGGACTCTCAGCTTCGGCTGAGCCTGAGATGACCAGCCTGCACGGGGAGCAGTTGAACCTTGCCGACTATGCCCGCGTCCGTAAGATCGACGGGTCAGGGCAGAAAAAAGCCGCATAAAGCAGTGGTGGCAATCTACAATACGTGCAACTGCCCCGGCTGCTCGACGGATGGAATCGGCGGCA
>JAJTGZ010000057.1 GCA_021299385.1 Phycisphaeraceae bacterium
TCTTTGCACACAGGTTGAAAACCTGAGACACAAAGAGCAGAACCTCTCGCCAGGCTCACCCGAGCGTTGCGCTGGTGAACGGCAGCAGGCCCATGAAGCGGGCACGCTTGATTGCCTGAGAGACCATCCGCTGCTCGCCGGCGGTGGTTGACAGACGCTTGCGGGTGAAGATTTTGCCGTTGGGGGACATCATCCGGCGGAGTTTTTCAACGTCTTTGTAGTCGATATAGACCTTCCCACCGGCGGCCTCTTTGACGACCTTGACCTTGGGTTGGGGCGTGAAACGGGCAAACTGCGACATCAGAACCACCTCGCCATGGGCTTGCCCCGACACAGCCGAAACGCTCGGGCCCCGGGGCAGCGGGGTATAAGGGGGGGATCATAGACCATGCCCTGCCACTAGGCCACCTGCTGTCAACCCAACACCTACGCTCTGCACCCATGCCCCAGCCGTTGAGCCTGGATCAACTTGAGCAGACCGCCCTGGCGACCCTTTCGGCCGTGGGTGATGGGCCGGGCTTGGAGGCGTGGCGGATCGAGTTTTTGGGCAGCAAGGGGAAGATCAAGGCTGCGATGGGGGGGATCAAGGACGTGCCCGGGCCTGAGAAGCCGGCGTTTGGTGCCCGCCTGAACGCGGTGAGCAAGGTGTTGGAGGAGGCGTTCGCCGCGCGGCAGTTGGCCCTGGGCAGTTCTGCTGTGCGCGATGCCGGCCCGCAGCTGGACCTGACCGAGCCGGGGTCGGTTGTCTCGCACGCCACGGGGCGTGGGCACATTATTTCGCGTGTGCGTGAGGAGTTGGTGGAGGTCTTTGCGCGGATGGGCTTTGCGGTGGCCGAGGGTCCTGAGCTTGAGGACGACGAGCACAACTTCATCAAGCTGAACATACCTCCTGGGCACCCTGCGCGTGAGGCAACGGACAATTTTTATATCGACGAGCCAGCCGTCGCCGGGGGCAAGGCCCGCGCGCCGCGGATGCTGCGTAGTCAGACCAGCACGGTGCAGGCGCGTGTGATGCAGGCGCGTGTGGCCGAGGGCGGGGGGCAGCTGCGCGAGCCGATCAAGATCGTCAGCCCCGGGCGCGTCTACCGCCCTGACACCGTTGACGCGACGCACAGTTTCATGTTCCACCAGATCGAGGGGCTGTGCATCGACCGGGGGGCGTCGATGGTCGATCTCAAGGCGACGCTCTTGCACTTTGCCCGCGCGTACTTCGGCAGCGAGGCGGAGATACGCCTGCGGCCGACGTTTTTTCCGTTCACGGAGCCCTCTGCCGAGCTAGACCTTAAGGTCCGGCTGCGGCCCGACCAGCCCGTCCGCTGGATGGAGCTGGGCGGGTGCGGGATGGTCCACCCCAACGTGCTCACCTCTTGCGGCATCGACCCGCAGCAGTGGCAGGGGTACGCCTTTGGCTTTGGCATCGAACGCCTGGCGATGGGCAAGTACGCCATACCTGATATCCGCATGCTCTATGCCAACGACCTGCGCTTCCTGCAGCAGTCGTGAGGCCCAGAGAAGAGACCAGAGAAGTAGAGATGCAGGGATTGTGCCGCAAGAGCCAGCCCCCGAGCACCAGCCTTTCTTGGTGCCTTTGTGGCTCTGTGGTGAAATGTCTTTGTGCACAGCCTAAATACCCAAGGCACGGCAGCTACCACTGCAACCCTCACGTCGCCAGCAGGCCCGCCATCGACGCCGGTCCAAGGCGCACGGCCTGGTGCGACTCTGGGGCAGTTACGCGGCGCAGGACGAGTGCCCGCCCCGCCTGGCGGAGCAGGTCGGCGTCTGTGGCCGGGAGTGTCTCGCTCCAGCCCAGCACGCTGGTGGCGGTGAACGACTGGCCCGAGTCCGCCCGCAGTTTGGGCAGCGTGCCCAGCACGGCGGAGGCGACGAGTTCCGCCTGCGCCAGTGCCGTCTTGGGCATGATCAGGGCAAAGTCAAAGTCGTTGAGTCGAGCGATGTAATCACCCTCGCGTGCTTTCTCGCGCAGCAGCCCGGCCAGGAGGGCCGCGAGCAGCGCGACGCGTTGCTGCCGGGCTTGTGGCGTGCCACCGGCGTGGCCCTCGACCTCGATCATCAGCACCGCGCTGGGGGGGGTTGACGCGGCACTCCCTGCCGCGGTGGCGGCGAGGGCCTTGCGCAGCCCGACGGAGGAGAGCAGCCCGCACGCATCCAGGTCTTCATCGCCCTCGGCCCGGCGTTGATGGAACGCCAGCGACGCCAGCAACCCGAGGCAGACGAAGACCCCCAGCCGGCCCAGGGTGTTCCAGATCAGGATGCCCCAACTCCATAGGAGCGTGTGGTCCAAGCTTTGCGCCACGCACCAGCTCCCGGCGGCGACCAAGGCCAGGCAGAACCAGGCCAGCCCGGGCCGTGCCCACGCCATGACCAGCACCGGGGCGATGTAGAACGGGAGCACCGAGATATCCCCGCCGAGTTTCCAGTCTGACCACCCGACGAGCACCAGCGCAATGACACCCACGCCCAGTTGCAAAGCCAGACCAAGCCATCCCGAGTTGTCGTTGCGCCGCACGTCCATGCCGGGCACGCCTTCCTGGCCCCACCTGCCACTGGCGCAATGCTAGGCAAACCCGTCCCGCGCGCTGGCCCGACCCCATCACCTAGGCCCCCTACCTTCACCCATGCCCAGCACCCCGCGCTACGGCCTGTTCCCCACCGAGATCGATGGCCGACCAGGCTGGGTAACCGTCAGCATGGACTGGCTGGCCCGCCCGGACCCGAGCAAAGCGACGTGGTTGCACATCCGCTTTCCTTTCCAGCCCGCCGACGCTCAGGGGCTTCCAACCCCCGGGGCGATGGAGGTGATCAACCAGGTTGAGGACATGATCGTGCCGATGCTGGAGGAGAAACTCAAGGCCCAGCACGTTGGGAGCATTTCCAGTGGCGGGGCGCGCAACGTTTATTTCTACGCCCCGTCGGACCGTGGGATGGCCGATGCGTTGCGGCTTGTCGCGGCGCAGTTCCCCGCCGCCGCGCCTGGGGGGATTGGCCGGTCGGACCCGCAGCATCAGTTGTTTGCCGAGTTGCTGGAGCCGGACCTTGGCCAGTTTGAGTTCATGAAGAACGCCTGGGTGCTTGAGCAGCTTGAGCAGGCTGGGGACGACCATGCCGCGCCGCGGATGATCGAGCACTTTGCCTCGTTCCCGACGGCCGAGGGGCGTGAGCAGTTCGCCGGGGAGTTGCCCGAGCTAGACCTTGCGCTGGGTGAGGACGCGTTTTTTACCGAGGCGCGGGACGGGGCGGAGGCGTTCATCGTGAAGTTCACCCAGCACGCGGGGGTGGAGATCTTTGCTCTCAGCGACCTGACGGCGCAACTTGCCCAGAACGCCATCGACGCCGGGGGTGAGTATGAGGGTTGGGAAACCGAGCCGGTCGCCAAGCAGTAAACCCGCAGAGCACCGATGCCCACGACCAGCACTTCAATTAGCACTATCACACCCGGCGCATCGCGCAGTCGCACGCGTACGGCACTGCAAGTCTTTGGCTTTGTGCTCGGGCTGGCCGCCCTTGCGTATTGCATCTATCTGGTGGTCAGCAACCCGACTTATCTCCAGCAGCTTGCGCGCCTTGGTGCCGCGCCCGCGTGGCTGCTAGCCGCACTCTTTGCACTCTCGGCTGCCGCCACGGCCACCAGCGGGATGGTCTTCCGCGCCACGCTCAAACCGGTGCGCATCATCACGATCGCCGATGCCCTGGCGATCAACGCCTTCTGCACGCTGCTGGGGAATGTCCCCTTCAAGCTCAGCCTGATCGCCCGCATCGTGCTGCACAAGACCAGGCACCAACTGGCGCTG
Organism: Phycisphaeraceae bacterium; assembly: GCA_021299385.1. Lineage (GTDB taxonomy): Bacteria > Planctomycetota > Phycisphaerae > Phycisphaerales > UBA1924 > JAJTGZ01. The sequence goes on from JAJTGZ010000057.1 coordinate 3,810, forward strand.
GGCACCATACTCAGCTGGTTCGCGGGTACCGCGCTGGTCATCCTCATAAGCCTCGCACCCCCGCTCGCCACGACGCTCTGGCTCGGCGAGTTCAGCGTCATGTGGTGGTTGACGACCATCGCCGGCACCGCCGCACTGGGTATCACCTGCGTGCTGCTCGCCCGCAGGTTTGCACCGCCCGACCGCTGGGCCTCCTTCACCCACAGGCTCCCACGCTTGCTCCAACGACTCGCCCACCTCCCCTTTGCGATCAAGCTCCAGCACGGCCTGCGCACCGTTGCTTCCCCGTGGGCGATGGCCGAGGCTTTGTGCTGGCGTGGCATGGATCTGGCGGCGCAGGTCATCCGCTTCTGGCTCGTCGCCCAAGCCCTGGGCGTTGAGATGACCTGGGCGCAGTGCATGATCGCGGCAACAACCTACTTCTTCATCCAGAGCGCGTCGCCCACCGGCGCACTCGGCGCGCGCGAGGGCCTCACCGCCGCGATCCTGACAGCGGCCGGCGCACATGCGATCACGGTTGTGCTGGCCGTCTCGGTCGTCGAGAGCATTACCAACATCTTCTTGGGCTTGGCCGGGGGTGCGTACCTGCGCGTTGACCGGCTTTTGCTCAGCCGCAATCAGCCACTGCCCCGAGGGGATGGGTAGGGGTGGGGTTGGCTGCTATTGGCCCTGCGCCGAAGCAGAAGAGGTTCGCGGAGGTTGCGGAGGTCAGCGGAGGAACGCGGAGGAAATGCCAGGTGTGGCTCACAGCGTCTTCAACCCCAAAGGGGTTGTGGGGTGTAGCCACGGGTGGAGCGCAGCGCAACCCGTGGAAGCCCAACCCCGTTTTACAACTCAGAGAACCTCTGCCCCTGCCGTCCTCTGAGTAGATTCCCTCCGGGCACTCTGGGTCCTCTGGAGTAAAATACTCTTCTCCCTACCCCCCGCGTGTATCCGTGGTCGCACCGGGGTCGATGCCCGATCCCGGGTCTACCGGCAGGATCACGGAGAAGGTTGTTCCTTTGCCCAGTTCGCTTTTGAGGACCACCCGCCCGCCGTGCTGCTCGACGATGCGCTTGGTTACGACCAGCCCAAGGCCCGTGCCACGGATGCCCTTGGTCGTGAAGAACGGCTCAAAGATCCGCCGCTGAATCTCCGCCGGTATGCCCGGCCCGTTGTCGTAGACATCCACCCGCGCCTCGCCGCGTGCTTGCACTTTTCCCTCCTGCCCGCGCTGGGGGACGAACCCCGCGCGCACCGTAACAACACCGACGCGTGCATCGACCGCCTCCACGGCGTTGCTGAGCAGGTTCATCATCGCCTGGTGCATCTGCCCCGCGTCCAGCGGGACCGGCGGCATCTCCGGGTCGGCGTCGATGAGCAGGACAACGCCCCGCACGCGGCACTGCTCGGCCAGCAGGCTTGCGCAGTCGTCGAGCATCGGCGCGAGTTTGACAAGCTCGAGTTCCAGCGTGCGCGGGCGCGAGTATGCAAGCATGTTCATCGTCAGGCCGATGATCCTGTCGAGGTTCCGCTTGAGGATCGGCCAGCCGCCACGGGAGACTTTCAGGTCGTCCTTGCGGAGGCCCATCTCGACGACGTCGGCCCCGCCGCGGAGGCCCTGGAGGATGTTTTTAATGCTGTGGCTGAGCATCGCGACGGTCTCGCCCATGGTCGCCAGGCGTTCGGTCTGGAGTTTCTGTCCCATCAGTTCGCCGATGACTAGCGCCAGGGCGGTCTGCTGGCCGATGGCGTTCATCAGCGCCAGGCGTTCTGCGGTGAAGTTTGCCGAGCCGACGGATGAGTCGATGTAGATCGCCCCGAAGGTGCGCTGGCCGGAGCGGACGGGCACGCACATGGCGCTGCGGATGCTCAGGCGTTGGACGCTGTCCCCTTTGCGGAAGCGTGGGTCGCTCATCGCGTTGGTGGACAGGACACCCTCGCCGCGCCCCAGCGCGTGCTGCAGGATCGTCGTGCTAATGTCTATCGTCTCGGGGGTGCGTTTTTCGTCCCCCTTGCTGATCCTTTTGCCCACCCCCCTGGCGCTGGCGAACCGGACCACCGCCGGCACGGGGACGCCGTCTTCGACGAGCACGATGCACCCGCGCTCTGGGGCAAGCTCGGCAAAGACCAGTTCGAGCACCCCTTCGAGGAGTTGCTCTTTTTCAGGAAGCGTGCTGACGAGGGCGCTCAGGCGGTACAACGCGCGCAGGCTCGTCGCCGCCGAGCCACCAGCCGTGCCACCACCGGAACTCAAACCCCCGGCCGAGGACCCCTCCAGCGCCTTGTCGAGCACCAAGATCACCGAGTCTTCGTTGCTCAAAATCGACCGCTCGATGGACGTGTCCATCTTGTCCCCGGCCAGCAGGCGCACCGGCGAAGCGGGCTTGCGCTCGGTGCGCCCAAACGTCAAGAGCGTTACCCCGACGCGCACCTGGTCCCCGGCCTTGAGGCGCACACGCTCGTCGATACGCACGCCGTTGACCTGCGTGCCGTTCTGGCTCCCCAGGTCGCGGATGTACCACTCACCCGCGTCGGGTGTCAGCTCCGCATGCCGGCGCGAGACTGTGTTGTCCGTGATCGGCAACGCCTCGCTGGACCGCCCCAGCAGCTGCGGCTCGTTGTCGGGCAGCTCAAAGACCCGCCCCTTGTCAGGCCCCTGGATGATGTTCAGCACCAGCACGTAACACCATACGCCGGCAGAGGTAGACAGATTTCTTGGCCTCGGAGACTCCTCATATTGGTGGTGCGGGCGTCCTACCCGCGCGGGTTATGAGAACCGGTGGTGCGGGCGTCCCGCCCGCACGGCTGACTCGGGCCTTTGTGTGCAGGCCAGAGGCCTGCTCCACTAAATCTACAGGCCTTTGTGTGCAGGCCAGAGGCCTCTGCCACAGTGCCAGACCTCTGAAAGAAACACTCAGTCCACCAGCCCCTTGAGTTCATCGCGCAGCTTCGCCGCCTGCTCGTACCGCTCCCCGGCGATCGCCTCGGCCAGCCGGCTCTTGAGTTGATCCCGCTTGCTCACGGGCTGCTGCGGCAGCAACTCCTCACGCATCCGCCCGAGCATTTTCGCCTCGCTGCTCTGCTCGAACAACGACCCCTGCCCGATATCCTCAAAGTGCCTACGCAAGGCCTCAAGCCCCTCTTCAACCGCCAGCAGCGCGGCCTTGGGCTCGTTGTCCTTCATCGCCTGGCTTGCCAGCGCCCGCGCACGCGTCATCATGATGAACGGGCGGAACTGCTCCAGCGCATCGCGGTCCTCCTCGCTGGCGGCGTGCTTCTTGCAGAAGTCAAGCAGCCGCAGGTTCCGCGTCGTGTCGCGCACCACGCCGTCGTAGTCTTCGAGCACCAGCAGGCCCGTGTAGCGCTGGTAGTACTGCACCGCTTCTTCACGCAGCTCCCGGCAGTCCTCAGCACCCAACTCAAAGCCCTCACCCCCCGCGGCGAGCGCCTCGTCCAGACGCGCTTCCTGATACTCCAGCACGCTCTCAAAGCCGCGCGGGCGAAGCCCGTCGGGCCGGCCTTCCAGCTGCATCTGCAGCAGCCCAAGGTCAAGGCGAATCTGCAACCTCGGCTCGTTGTCGTCGCCCATGATAAAACGGGCGGCGATCTTCCCCGATTCATACGGCCAGTCGCTGAGCAAACGCGACAAGTCCGCTGAAAGAAACTGCTCCCCACCCTCGTTGTTACCCTCATTACCACCCGGGCGTAGACCATCAGCATCCCTACCCGACCCTGCCCCTCCCGATCTTGGCCCCCCGGGCGGGGTTCCATCTGATTTGCCGTTCTTTTTGGCCATGGGTACTTCCTCCTATACCGGACTATACCGGCCCGCACGCCCTCCTGTTCGCGGCGTGTGAAGAAACCATTATCAGACCCCATCCCTCTAACCCCTCCGCACGCCCCGGCTACCCTTGCCAGCCCCGCAACAGACGAACGTGCCGGTTGCGCCCGGCCCACGCCGCTCCGAGAACACCGCGCAGGTTCGTGCGTACTGAAGCAGATTCGATATCCAACCGATTGCATCCCGGTGCGTGCACCGGCGTATGGAATGGGGTTCTGCCCCGTCCCGGTTCCGGGAACTATGCACGCGGCCGTTCTGGTCGCAACAGGCAAGGGGCCACGAAAGGGTTATGGGTTTGTCCGCCACTCGAACACAACGATCATCCGCCGGTGCGGGCCTGCAAGGCTCGCTACAGATTTACCTGCGCCAGATCAACGAGATCCCACTCCTCTCAGCCGAGGATGAGCGCCAGCTCGGCTGGGCCATCATCAACGACAACTGCCCCATCGCACGCGAACGGATGATCCGCGCCAACCTGCGCCTGGTCGTCTCCATCGCCAAAAACTACTCCAACCGCGGCCTGCAAATCCAGGACCTTATTGAGGAAGGGAACGTCGGGCTGCTCCGCGCCGTCGAAGGGTTTGACCCCGCCCAGGGCGCACGCTTTAGCACCTATGCGAGCTGGTGGATCAAGCAGGCCATCAAGCGTGCGCTGATCAACGCCGTGCAGCCCATCCACGTCCCAGCGTACATGGTCGAGCTCGTCGCACGCTGGAAACAGTCCAGCCGAAGGCTCGAAGGGCAGCTCGGCCGCCAGCCCAGCCTGCAAGAGCTTGCCGACGAGATGGAGCTGCCGCTGAAGAAACTCCGCATCATCCGCAGGGCCGTCCGCGCGGTGCGTGCCCCGGCACCCGGCCTGGCCGACGACAACGGGCAGTCGCTGGGGATGGGCGAGCTCGTCGCCGACCCGGGCGCGATGCCCCCCGAGAGCGACATGGTCCGCCACGATGAACTCGAAACGATCCGCAAGCTGCTCGATGCGATCGACGAACGCGAGGCGACGATCCTGCGGATGCGGTTTGGGTTCGACGGGCACGAGCCGTTGACGCTCAAGGAGATCGCCGCGGCGGTGGGCATCTCACGCGAGCGCGTCCGCCAGATCGCCGACGAGGCGCTCAAGAAACTCAACGACCAACTCGCCGACGACAAGCCCAGCCGCTTCTACCGCGACCCACTGGCGGGCACCGCCAGCGCGAATGATGGAGAGTGACCTGCCGACCGGTGCCCCGCCGGACACCGACGGCATTACAGTTTCTGTCTTGACTCGGGTACCCCAGACTGACTTGGGTACCCCCACGCTCCGCGTGGGGGATCGCCACGCGGAGCGTGGCGGTACCCGACCTCTTCAGGTACCCCGGACTGACTTGGGTACCCCCACGTTCCGCGTGGGGGAGCGCCACGCGGAGCGTGGCGGTACCCGCCCCGGACCTCCGGGCCGGGCTTACTTGCCCATCAGCGTCAGCAGGCGGTTCTGGTTCAGCACAGGTATCCCCGCGGCCGTGGCCGCTGCGAAGAGCGCGTCGTACTCCGCCGCGGCACGCTTGGCGCGCACGAACTGGTCCACCAGAGCCGCCGGCGCATCGCTCGGCGGCGTCGGGGGGACGATCGGCCGCGAACCCAGCACCACAAAGTCAACGTCCCCGGCCAGCGCGTCGACCGTCAGTGCGCCCCACCCGGCGATCAACGCCCTGATGTCCTCGGCCTCACCCGGCGTTGCGCGCCCGTCGCCGGTGGTGTCAAAGAGGCCCGCGACGACAAACTTGTACTTCTTGCTCGGGTCGTAGACGGGGTTGACGATCACATCGCCGCGGGAGATCGGGTTGCCGCGTGTTGCACGCACCACCCGGGCCACCGACGAGTTGTCGTCAACGCTGATGACCTCGACGGCCCCCTTGCCACGCCCGGCATCAGACTTGATCTGCGTCGCGTCGCTGTAGACCTCAAAGCTCATCCCCAGCACCACGCGCTGGTTGCGCCCACGGTTGATAAAGACCGTGTTGTCCGCGTCGACCAGGGCCACGACCTCACCATCAACAAGTGCGGCCTCATCGCCCGGCTTGAGCACCGCCCCGTTGCGCGCGCCCTGCAGCGACCGCACCTTCCCCTGCGCGATGAGCAGTTCCTCGTTGAGCTTGGCGATCCGGTCGTTGAGCCGGGTGGCCTCGTCGGCCGCGTCGCGCTTGATCTTGTCGACCGAGGCCTGCATCTCCGAGACGCGCTTGTTCAGGTCCTCGCGGTAGGTGTCGATCTGACCCTTGTAGGTGTCCACGCCCGAAGAGAGCGAGGCGATGGCCGCCTGGTGCGCCTCTTCGAGGGCCTTGATCCGCTCCTGGCTGCTCCGCAGCGTGTCGATCGACTCTTGGCGGGACGCCTCGGCGGCTTTGATCTCTGCTCGGGCCTTGATCAACTCGGCGCCCAGCTCGGATACACCCGCCACCAGGTTGCTCTTGCCCAGGGGCGTCAGCACCGCATCGATCTTCTTGACCAGGCTTGCCGGCGTCTCGTTGCGCTGGCCGGAGATTTTCTCTGAGAGGTTCTGGAAGTTCCCCGACAGGTACCCGACGAGCGATTGTGGCGGCGTGCCCCGCTTGGCCTCGTTGACCAGTTCGCGCACCGCGTCGTTGTTCTTCTCACCATCGCGGACGTAGTCGCCCACCTCCTTGCGTTGGTCGTCGAGCTGCTTTTGCAGGCTCTGGCTCTGCGTGTACCCCCACAGGCCGACGCCCAGCCCGCCGGCGGCGAGGATACCAAGAACCGAAGTCAGAACGATCAAACCGGATGAGCCGCGACTGGCCATGGATACCTCGTTGTTGAAACCGACACCAACCGAACACGCCAACACCAAACCGATACCCCGAGGGGACTATCCGGGCAAACCAACCCGGCCACCCGGTCTCGGGTGGAGAGTGTAAGTCCGACAAACCCGGGGCGTTGCGCCCAAGCAACCGATTTTTTCCCGCCGGTGGGATCCCCCCCTCACCCGTTCGATCCCCTGGCGTTCTCGGTTGCAGCATCTCCAGGTTTGGGCGATGTTCCGTGTGGAACATCGGCAGACCTACGGCCTGTCAACCGACTTGGATCGCGCAGTTTTGACGTTTTTTGTCAGAACCGACCGATACCGATCAGATGAGTGGAACACCCAAGGAAAACCGCATGGGCACGCACGGCACGGTGCTGGTTGTTGATGATAAGGAAATGCTCCGCGACAGTGTGGGCACCACCCTCACCCGGGCCGGGCTGACCGTCCTGACGGCCGACGGGGGGGAGGCGGCCATCGCCCTGATCGCCAAGGAACGCCCCGACTGCGTGGTAACGGACCTGAAGATGCCTGGGATGGACGGGTTGCGTCTGATCGAGGAGATCCGCAAGCTCGACGACGACCTGCCCGTGGTGCTGATGACGGCGTTCGGGACCATCGAGACAGCCGTCAAGGCGATGAAACTCGGGGCGTTTGACTATGTAACCAAGCCGTTTGAGGGGGACGAAATCCTGATCACGGTCAAGCGGGCGATCAGGCACGGTGCGCTGGTGCGTGAGAACGCGGTGCTCAAGAGCGATAAACCCAGCGATGCGCCACGGGCGGCGAGCGGGGCGGCCCTGGTCGGGCTGCACCGGCTGGTCGGTGAGTCGGCGGCGATGCGGCGGGTGAAGGAGCAGGTGCTGGCGGTGGCCGAGTCTGCCGGGACGGTGCTGATCTGTGGCGAGAGTGGGACGGGCAAGGAGGTGATCGCCCGTGCGATCCACGAGCTCTCCCCCCGCGACGGTCAGGCGTTCTTGGGCGTCAACTGTGCGGCCCTGTCAGAGAGCCTGCTGGAGAGCGAACTGTTTGGGCACGAGCGCGGGTCGTTTACAGGCGCGGACAAGCTGCGTAAGGGCCGCTTTGAGCTGGCCGACCGGGGGACGCTGCTCCTTGATGAGATCAGCGAGGTTCCCGCGCGTGTGCAGGCGAAGCTGCTGCGTGTGCTGCAAGAGCGGGTGCTCGAGCGTGTGGGCGCGAGCCAGCCGATCGGGGTGGATGTGCGGGTGATCGCGTCGAGCAACCGGGACCTGCCCAAGAGCGTGGCCAAGGGTGAGTTCAGGCAGGACTTGTTCTTCAGGCTCAACGTGCTGCCGATTCATCTGCCGCCGTTGCGGGACAGGCTGGAGGACATCCCGGCGTTGTGCGAGCACTTCCTGCGGCAGATCGCCCTGCGCGACGGCAAGCCGTTGTTGCACGTCAACGAGGAGGCCCTCTCGGCGATGCAGAACTACACCTGGCCTGGGAATGTCAGAGAGCTGCAGAACATTGCCGAGCGTGCGGCGGTGCTGTGCCGGAGCGAGGCGATCGGGCCAGAGTTGATCCGCCCGTGGCTGGGGCAAGGGTTTGTGATGCTCGGCGGGCCGGCGCAGCAGATTCACCGCGACGGCGAGCACGAGGTGGGGATGCAGCTGGCAGGGGCCGGTGGGAGCAATGGGCACGCTGGGGGGCACCCCGGCGGGCACGCGGGGGGCCAAGTGCACGCTCATGCTGCGGGGCATCTGTCAAGTGCCAACGGCCAGCACAACCCCGGCACAAACGGGCACACGCTGAGCCTGCCGGGGCAGGGTCGTGGGTTTGCGGGAACCTATCCGGGCAGCCAGATCGAGGCCAAGCAGAGCGTTGTGCACCCAGCGGCGACGGGCGAGACGGTGGCGATCAACAACCGCGTGCTCGAGGACATCGAGCGCGACGCGATCGTCAACACGCTCAAAAAGTTCGGTGGGCACCGGCAGAAGACGGCCCACGCGCTGGGGATTGGTGTTCGGACGCTGGGGTTGAAGCTCAAGAAGTGGAAGAGCCTGAGTCTGGTTGAACAAACGCTGTGATTTGCCGGGGTGATGACGCGGGGTGCCGGTGGCCCTGATACGAACTCTCTCCTTCTAGAACGCCCCGTCGCTAGCGCGCGGGGCGTTCTTGTTTTATAGGGGTGAGGGGAGTGGGGGGAGTGGGGGAGTGGGGGGTGGGGTTCTACAGGGTGGGTTGTTTGGGCCGCTACGATTCTTTAGCGGAGGATTACCTATGGCTCAGCGCGTGTTTTTTCTGACCCTTGTGGCACTCTGGCTGTTGTGCTCATTAGCGGGGCGTGCGGCTGCCAAGCCGCCGGTGTTTACCGACAAGGTGTATAGCGAGGCGATGGCCCAGGCCAAGGCGCAGTCGCGGTATGCGGTGGTCAAGGCGACCGCGGGATGGTGCCCGCCGTGCAAGCAGATGGACCGGACCACCTGGCTCGATGAGGGCCTGATCAAGTGGATCAACGACAAGGGCGTGGCGGTTTATCTCGATGTGGACAAGGAGCCGGCGCTTGCCAAGGAACTGCGCGTCGAGGCGATGCCGACGATCATCGTTTTCAAGGACGGCAAGGAGTTTGATCGTGTCGTTGGGTACCAGTCGGCTGAGCAGATGTTGGCCTGGCTCGGTGCGATCGAACGGGGCGAAACGCGGGCGGCGGAGTTGCAACGCCGGGCGGGCAAGCGTGCCGACAAGGGCGGCAGGGTCGATGTCGATGCCCGGAAGGATCTCGCACGTGAACTGGCCGGGAGCGACAAGGAGGAGGACCTCAAGGCCGCGACCGATGAGTACCTCTGGCTCTGGGAGAACATGCTCGAGCATCAGGAATCGATGAGAGGCGTGAGGGTGAGTTTCATGGCCGGGGAGATGCAAGAACTGGCCAAGAAGCACGCCCCAGCCCGTGCCGCGTTTACAGCTCTGCGCGACGAGACCGCGACGCGGCTGAAAACCAGCCCAGACTGGGAGGACCTCTCGGACTGGATCGTGCTCAATACCCGCGTGCTCGAGGAGAACGGCGCGGTCCTGGCCTGGTATGACCGGATCAGGGGGGACGCGGACAGCTATGAGACGATCCGGCGTTTTGCCGACAACATCCTGCCGCTGCTGGTCGAGGCCGGGCGATGGAAGGATGTGGGGCAGATGCTCAAGCAGCCGCAGTTCTTTGTTGCCGATCGGCTCAGGTCGTATGCAAGAAGCAAGATTTTTGTCGGCGCCCAGCCAGGAGGGTTGAGTGAAACTTTTGAGCGGATTTCCATGACGCCGCTGGCGCAGTTGCACGCCGGGCTTCTCGCGGCGGCGCGAGAGGAGGAGGCGTGGAAGGTCGTCGCCGACGTGCTGGCGGCGAACGACTCACCGCTGACGCGCACGGTCTTTGCAGAAGTGGCCCTGGAGGCCAAGGTGGTCTCACCCCGGCATGTCGAGCTTGTTAGCGACCCCGCGGCCAAGGGGGTTGATGCCGAGCTTATCGAGCGGGTGAAGGCCGCGGCGAAGTAGGCCGGGCAGGCGGGTTACGAATATCACTGATATGGAACTCCACTGCATGTCGCGCGTGCGAAGTGGCGAACCCCACCCCTGCCCCTCCCCTCGGGGGAGGGGTTCTATGAGGGAACCATCGCGAGTCGGGTCACTCCACGTTGGCCGCCTGCTCCTTGATCCGGTCGATGGCGCTCTTGATCTCGACGACGGCCCGGCTGATTTCTACGTCGTTGCTTTTGCTGGCCATGGTGTTGGCCTCGCGGAGCATCTCCTGGGCCATGAAGTCGAGGGTTCGGCCGATTGGCTTGCCGTCTTCTCGGGCGATGACTGCCCGCTCTCGCGGAGGAGTTGGTCGATGCGCGTGCGCAGCCGGGTGGTGTAGTCGCCGACGACGGAAGGGACGCGTGCGGAGACGGCTTTGAGTTGCTCGGCGATGACGGTGCGCTGGTTGAGCAGGTCGGCCTTGAGCAGTGCGCCCTCGCTGATGCGCATTTTTTCCAGTTCGGCGCACGCGCGGGTGAGCAGTTGCAAGAAGGCGTTGCGGGCGCGGGTGAGGCGTGCCTCCTCATCGGCTGGGGGCTGGAGCACGCCGGGGAGGGCGAGGAGGGGGCCGATCTCGATTTTGACCTCGCCGCCGGCGACTTGGGGGGTCTTGCGGAGTTGCTCGATGTAGCTGCCCAGTGCGTGGCTGTTGATGGTGTATGCCGCGCTTGCGGTGGCGTCGGAGCAGGAGGCGGTGACGGTTATGCTGCCGCGTGTGAGTTTCTGGCGGAGTGTGGCTTCGATCTCTGCTTCGAGGCCTTGGAACACTTCGGGGAGCCTGATGGTGCCTTTGAAGTAGCGGTTGTTGAGGGAGCGGATTTCGAGGAAGTAGTGGGTGCCTTGGTGCTGGATCGAGGCCTCGCCATAGCCGGTCATGCTGCGGATCATGCAAGGTCCTTGGGGGTAACGTGAACATCCGGCCCGTGCTGGTCGGCTGCCGCACGCCGCGCGGGGTGCGGTGTGCTAGGCCCCACGCGCTCAGGGCACGTTGGAAGGGGCCGGGGCGGGTGTGGGGGCGGGGGCCGGTGTGGGTGCGGGGATTGGTGCGACGCCGGGATCAGTTGGCGTCTGTGCGCCCGGTGCGGTCTCATCTGGCACGCTTGGGGTAGTGGGGGGAGCAGTGGGGGGTGCGGGGGGGGTGGTTGCGTCTGGCTCGGGGGGGATTGCGGGAGCGGGTTCGGCGGGCGTCGTGCCGGGCGTGGTGGTGGGGGGGGCTGGGGTCGTTTCCCCGGCCGGTGCGGGCTCGGCGGGCTTGGATGGGCGCGAGGCATAGTTCATCCCGATGGCCGAGGCGATGTAGAGGACAAAGAAGGTGATCGTCAGCCAAGTCAGGGCATCACCTGTGCGTGTGCCAAAGGCGGTTTGGCCTGAGCCTGAGCCTGAGCCGAAGGCGCCGGAGAGGCCGCCGCCCTGGGGTTTTTGGATCAGGACGATGAGGATCAGCAGCAGTGAGACGATGACCAGCCCGGCCATGAGCAGTCCGACGCCGAACTGGGAGTAACTGATGCCCATGATGTCCGCGGCGATGGTCAGGTTCGGGTTGCTCATGGGGTTTGATGCGGTATTGGGGGTGGGGAGGAAAGGGAAGGGGTGATGATAGCCACGCCTCGGGATGATCCCACAGCAAGGCCCGACGTATCCCTGCTGCTGCGCCCAGCCGAGTTGCGACCGGATGGGCGGCCGGTTCGAGATCGGAACATATTCAGTGGTGCCCGCTGAATCTGCCATGCTGGCTCGACACCAGAGCTGGTTTGGTGGTGTTGCTGGTTTTATTTATGTTAGGGCTTGGGTGGATAAAAAAACACCTCTCCACCCCCGTTGACTTTGCCTTCGGCACGTCTACCTTTCCCTCCCCCCACGCGGAGCAGGCGTTCTGTTGTGCGCAGGGGGTGTTCGGCGTAGGTCCAGGAAGCAATCGCATGACAGGTGGCAAGATCCGCATCCGAATGGAAGCCTACGACCACGTCGCTCTTGATGCCTCGGCCAAGGAGATCGTCGACAACGCCAAGCGCACCAACGCGAAAGTTGCCGGGCCGATCCCGCTGCCGACGCGGATCGAGCGGTACACGGTTTTGCGGTCGCCGTTTATTGATAAGAAGAGCCGGGAGCAGTTTGAGATCCGCACGTACAAGCGTGTGATCGACATCATCGAGCCGAACGCGCGGACGGTCGAGGCGCTCAACCGCCTGGTTGTGCCCGCCGGTGTTTTCATCAAGATCAAGGCCTGAGCAGGGAGCATCAGGCACGCAGAGAGCAGGGAATAGCTTTTTTTCAGCACGCACAACAGGCTTGATCCCGCCGGGGTGAATCTCCGGTGAACTCAAGTAAGGATACGAATCAATGCCCTTTACACTCCTCGGCACCAAACTCGGCATGACACGCGTCTATACCCCCAAGGGTGTGAGCGTTCCTGTTACGGTGATCCAGCTCGGGCCGTGCGTGGTTACGCAGCTGCGGACGATGGAAAAGGACGGGTACACAGCCGTGCAACTGGGCTTTGGCGAGGCCAAGCCGAGCCGGAGCACGATCCCTGTGATGGTGCACGACTCGAAGGCTGGGACGACGCCGAAGCGTTACCACCGCGAGTTCCGCTGCACGGCTGAGGAGCTGGCTAAGTTCACCCTGGGCCAGACGCTCACCGTCAAGGACTTTGAGGGGACGATGTTTGTTGACGTAACCGGGACCAGCAAGGGCAAGGGGTTCCAGGGCGTGATGAAGCGGCACAACTTCAAGGGTGTCTGCGCCAGCCACGGCACCGAGCGTAAGCACCGCTCGCCTGGCTCGATCGGTGGGCTTTGCTCCAACCGCGGCTTCGGCGGCGGGTTGAAGAAGGGCAAGCGCATGGCCGGGCACATGGGTGATGAGCGTGTAACCATCCGCAGCCTCGACATTGTCCGCATTGATGAGGGCAAGGGTTTGCTGCTGGTCAAGGGCCCGGTCCCCGGTGGCGCACGGCAGATGGTCATGGTCCGCACGTCCACGCGTCTTTATAAGAGCAAGGCCAAGCGTCTGGCCGGGGGTAAGAAGTAGGTAGTGATTGATACAAGGCCCACGTTGGGCCTTGCTTTGTTTGGAGCCGGGGTGGGTTGAACCCGGCAGTTGGATCGAGGTTTCGGAAGAGTTTCATTCGCCGTTGGCAAGGCAATGCCATCTGCGAGCCGGGAAGGGTCGGTCAAGGGTGCCCTGGAGGGTGCCCCCAACGACAACCACCCGGTGCGTACAAACCAGCGTGCCCCGGCCAGTGCCTTGGTTGGGGTTGATGCCGAGTCGATTCCCCGAGCGTTGCGCAAGCACCGACGCGGATAGGCAGAGCCGTGCAGGGATACCCCGGTTTACCGGCCCAGCACGAGGCGTCCGACGAAGGAAGACTTATGCAAGTCCCCGTCTTGAACATGCAAGGCTCCCAGGTGGGCACCTTTACCATCGATGAACAGACCCTCGGCGGGTCGGTCAACTATGCCCTGCTCAAGCAGGCGTATGTCCGCTATCACGCCAACCTCCGCCAGGGCTCGTCGCGGACGAAAAACCGGCACGAGGTCGAGGGGACGACCAAGAAGATGTACAAGCAGAAGGGCACGGGCAACGCCCGCCACGGCGACAAAAAGGTGCCGCAGTTCAAGGGTGGTGGGCACGCGCACGCCAAGAAGCGCACGCGTGAAGACTTCCGCCTGGACATGCCCAAGAAGATGCGCCGCAAGGCCAACCGCAACGCCCTGCTGGCCAAGTTGATCGACAACGAGGTCAAGGTCATCGACAACCTCTCGATGGACAAGCCCAAGACCACGGCGTTTGTCGACTTCCTCGCGGCGATCAAGGTGGACAAGACGGCGCTGGTCGCGCTGCACCAGACACAAGAGGCCGCACGCCTGGCGGCACGCAACGTTGAGAGCATCGAGCTGTGCAAGGCCGAGAGCCTCAACGCGTTCCAGATTCTCAACAACAAGTTCCTGGTCATCGGCAAGGCGGAACTCGAGGCATGGCTGAACGGCCCCTCCTCGCAGATCGGCAAGGAGGCCAAGTCGGCCCCGCTGGGCGCGGCGACCGCCGGCGAGGCGGTCAAGGCCCCCAAAGCCCTGAAGGCCCCGAAAGCAGACAAACCCGCCAAGGCAGCCAAGCCGGCCAAGCCGGCCGTCAAGAAGGAGGCGAAGTAATCCATGGATTACACCTACATCATCAAGCGTCCGGTCCTGACTGAGAAGAGCACGATCGCATCGAGCGAGCTGGGTGCGTATGCGTTCGTCGTTGACAAGAAGGCGAGCAAGGACGAGATCAAGAACGCTGTGGAGAAGCTTTATAAGGTCTCGGTCGTTTCGGTCAACACGATGATCCACAAGGCGAAGAAGCGCCCGACCAAGTTCGGGATCATCGGCGGCGAGCACACGAAGAAGGCTGTCGTGAGGCTCAAGGATGGCGACAAGATCGAGATGTTCTAGTAGGAAGTGGTTAGGTTTTAGGTTTTAGGTATTAGCAGAAGTTGAGAAACAGGTCCGTACGAGTCAGGTCAACAACCGCGGCAATGCCGCTGATTGGACAGTGAGGCACCCATGCCCATCCGCATCTACAAGAAGACCAGCGCCGGCCGCCGCTTTAGTTCCGTCAACCTCAACACCGAGGTGACCAAGAAGGAGCCGGAGAAGTCGCTGACACGTGCGCTGACCAAGAGCGCCGGGCGCAACCACCACGGCAAGATCACCACGCGCGGGCGTGGCGGCGGGGCCAAGCGGCTCTACCGCGTCATCGACTTCCGCCGGCTTGACCGCGACGGGATCGTCGGGACGGTTACGTCTATCGAGTACGATCCCAACCGCACGGCCCACATCGCGCTGGTGCAGTATTCCGACAAGGTCAAGCGTTATATTTTGGCCCCCCTGGGCTTGAAGGTCGGCGAGCAGATCGTTACCAGTTCCACCGAGGCCGTCGAGCCGAAGGTCGGCAACGCGATGAGCCTGAAGTTCATCCCGACGGGCCTGTCGGTGCACTGCGTGGAGTTGCAGCCTGGCAAGGGTGGGCAGTTGTGCCGGGGTGCGGGGATGTATGCCCGCCTGACGAACAAGGAAGGGCACTATGCCACGCTGGTGCTCCCATCGGGGGAGCAGCGTCGCGTGCATATTGACTGCCGGGCGACGATCGGGCAGGTCGGCAACGCGGACCAGCAGAACGTCCGCTGGGGCAAGGCCGGTCGTATGCGGCATCTTGGGCGCCGGCCCATCACGCGTGGCATGGCCAAGAGCCACAACGCCCACCCGCTGGGTGGTGGTTCGGGCCGGAGCAAGGGCAACCGCCCGCCGTGCGGGCCGACGGGCGTCTTGGCTAAGGGTGGGCGGACGCGCAACCCGCGTAAGGCGAGCAGCAAACTGATTATCCGCCGGCGTGTGAGCCAGCGGTATGGGCAGGTCAAGTAAGGTCGAGTGAAGGAAGTTTTTTCTAACAGTCCCCAGCAGATTCACCAGCACAAGAGCACACCATGAGCCGCAGTCTGAAGAAAGGTCCGTTCGTCGATGAGCGCCTCTACCGCAGGGTCGAGCGCCTCAACCAGACCAACAAGCGTGAGCCGCTCAAGACGTGGCGACGCGCCTGCACGATCGTCCCGGAGTTCGTCGGGCACACCTTCAAGGTGCACAACGGGCGCGCGTTCATCGATGTCTTCATCACCGAGGACATGGTCGGGCACAAGCTCGGCGAGTTCAGCCCTACACGCACCTTCAAGGGCCACACCAACAAGAAAGAAGGCCTCGCCGACGGGGCCAAGACCGCGGCACCGACCAAGTAAGTAAGGCAAAGACAAGCAACACCCGTTCCCCGTTCGACAGTTTCCAGCATCCGACGCGCCCGCCACCTTGGCAGCGCACAAGCGAGGTTCACACGTGCGAATCCACTCAGACAACTTCAAGAAACTCGCCCGGTCGCGCGGCATCTCGGCCGAGCAGCTCGCCGCCGCCGTCGTCCGCCCGGGCCTCAAGGCCAGCGATGCCCCCAGCGCGATCAGCAACTGGATGCAAGGCCGGGACCACCCGCGCTGCAAAGCGCAGGACGTTCGCCGGCTGGCCGGGGCGCTGGGCGTTGAGGTGCCCGCGATCGCCAAGTTTGAGTGCACCTTCTACTTCCACCGTGGCAGCCCCCGCAAGATCAGCCTCATCACCGACCTCATCCGTGGCAAGGGGTATGAGACGGCACTGAACCTCGTAACCTTCACCAGCAAGCGCGCAGCGGTGGATGTCAAGCAGGCCCTGATGTCCGCCCTCGCCGACGCCGAGCAGGGCGGCGCGGACGTCGGCAAGCTGGTCGTGGCCGAGAGCGTCAGCGACGAGGGGCCGATGATGAAGCGCTTCCAGCCCAAGGACCGCGGGCGCGCACACCGCATCCTCAAACGCATGAGCCACATCAAGATCGCCCTGGTTCAGAAAGACTAATCCCTAAACCGAACACACCGCACACGCCCTCACGAGCACACACGCACACGAGCATACACAATGGGACAGAAGACACATCCATACGGCCTCCGCGTCGGCATCACCGAGCCTCACAAGAGCCGGTGGTACGCACCCAAAGCCCTCTACGGCGAGCTGCTCGTCGAGGACTACAAGATCCGCGCTTTCATCGACAAGCGCCTCAACCGCAAGCCCCCCTTCGCGGCGGTGGCTGGCGTCGAGATCGAGCGCACGCGTGAGGAGCTCAAGGTCATCATCAGCAGCGCCCGTCCGGGGCTGGTCATCGGCCCCAAGGGTGCCGAGGTCGAGCGTCTGACCGAGGAGTTGCAGTACATGACCGGCCGCAAGGTGGGCATCTCGATCATGGAGATCAAGAGCCCCGACCTGAACGCGACCCTTGCCGCCGAGGGCGTGGCCGAGCAGTTGCGTAAGCGTGTCGCCTTCCGCCGGGCTGTGAAGATGAAGTGCGAGCAGGTGATGGCCGCGGGCGCCAAGGGCGTTTGGATTGTTTGCAGCGGCCGCCTGGGCGGGGCCGAGATGTCCCGCGTGCTCAAGATGCGTCTGGGCGCGTTGCCTCTGACGACCTTGCAGGCCCAGATCGACTACGGCACGGCTGAGTCGTTCATGTCCTATGGCACCATCGGCGTCAAGTGCTGGATCTTCAAGGGCTTCTATCAGAAGCAAGAAGAGCAGGGCGTCCCCGAGGCCGTTGGCACGCGCCTGAAAGGCCGTGGCCGGCGCTGAGTTCTTTTGTCCCGCGTTGTTGGTTTGTTCCTGAGTTGCGTTTTCTTGTTCCGAATCCACCTCCGATCGTTCTGGAGTCTGTCCGATGGCCCTGATGCCCAAACGAGTCAAGTTCCGCAAAGAGTTCCGCCGGGTGCGCGACCGCAAGGCGACCAAGGGCAACTACGTCGCCTACGGCGACTATGGCCTGCAGGCCCTCGACGGCCTGTGGCTGCCGGGCAAGGTGATCGAGGCCGGTCGCGTTGCCTGCCAGCACTTCCTCAAGCGCGAGGGGAAACTCTTCATCCGCGTCTTCCCCGACAAGCCGATCAGCAAGAAGCCGCTGGAGACCCGAATGGGCACCGGCAAGGCGGATGTTGATTACTGGGCGGCCCGCGTCAAGGCCGGGACGATGCTCTTTGAGATCGCCGGCGTCAGCGAGGCGACGGCGCGTTCGGCCTTCGCCCGCGTGGCCAACAAAATGCCCTGCCGCACGAGGATGGTCACACGCCGTATTGCTGTCTAAGCCAATCACCGAGTTATTCACCCGCCGACGAGACCGAGGTACCTATGCCCGCCCTTCAGACCAAGCACGACACCAACGCCCAGCTCAAGAAGTCCAGCGACGAGCAGCTGACCGCACTGCTCCGCGAGGGTCGAGATGAACTCTTCGCGCTCAAGCAGAAGGCCGTCAGCGAGAAGGTCGCCGACAACTCGGTCTTCAAGAAGAAGCGTGCCGACATCGCCCGCACACTGACGGAGATGAACGCCCGCCGGCTCGCCAAGGCCCCCAAGAAGACCCGCACCGCAGCCGCCGACAAGGCCAAGACGAAGTAAATCAACCAGCCCGCCGACCTAGCCACGCACACGAGAACCGACCATGCCAGCAGCGACCACCAGCACGAAACCAGCCAAGTCCGAGGCCAAGAAGAAGATTGCCACGCGCACCGGCCTGGTCGATAGCGACAAGCGCCCCAACACACGCCGGGTGATTGTTCAGACGCTCTCGACGCACCCCAAGTATGGCAAGATCATGCGTTCACGCACGATCCTGCACATTCACGACGAGAAGAACGAGTCCTCCTTCGGCGACCTCGTCGAAGTCGCCGCGTGCAAGCCGATCAGCAAGACCAAGCGCTGGAAACTCATCCGCATCGTCCAGAAGGGCGTCGGGATGAAGTTCGAGGGCGTCCAGGCCCCCGACACCGACGGCAACGCACCCGCCCCCGCAACCCCGGCCAAGGCCCCCGTCAAGCCAGGCACCAAGCCCGCCGCCAAGGCACCCGCCAAGCCGGGCGCGAAAAAGTCGCAGAACCCCGCCAAGAAGAAGTAATCCCCGACCGCAGACCCCGACCCCCGACCTACTAGACCCCCGACCACCCCCAGGCCCGGCAACCCGGCCCTGACGAACACGAGAACCACCAATGCTCCAGCAAGAAACAAGGTGTGTAGTCGCTGACAACAGCGGGGCGAAGATCGCCTATGTCATCCGCGTCTATGGCGGCTCGACGGCAACCGGCAAGTTCACACGCCGGACGGCCTCCGTTGGCGACAAGGTCTTCGTCTCCATCAAGAAGGCCGACCCCGGTGCCGAGGTCAAGGCCGGCGACAAGCACAAGGCCGTCGTCGTCCGCACCACCAAGGCACTCCGCCGGCTTGACGGCTCGTATGTCAAGTTTGACAGCAACGCCGTGGTCCTGATCCAGGACGACGGGAACCCCAAGGGCACCCGCATCTTCGGCCCAGTCGCCCGCGAACTGCGCGAGAAGAACTATATGAAGATCGTCTCACTCGCGCCGGAGGTTATCTAACTCATGTCCAGCAAGCACGTACGTAAAGGTGATGTCGTCATCGTAACCAGCGGCGACTTTAAGGGTAAAACCGGCGAGGTCCTCCGCGTGGTCCCCAAGCACGACCACGTCATCGTCAAGGGCATCAACCTCGTAACCCGCAACATCAAGCCGAGCAAGGCCCAGCCCCAGGGCGGGCAGGTCTCACGCGAGGCACCCCTGCACATCAGCAAGGTCTCACCCGTCGTCGACGGCAAGGCGACACGCGTCCGCTTCCCCACCAAGGCCGACGGCACCAAGATCCGCCTGGCCGTGCGTGGCAACAAAGAGCTCGGGATCATCCGCAAAGCCCCAGGCACCAAGCCTGCCACCAAAACCACCAAAACCACTCGGGCCGCCAAGGCCAACTAATCACCTGCACCACCCCGACTGAGCACACACATGGCAGAGAAAGACACCAACCAGGACAAGCCCGCCAAGCCCGCACCGGCAGCCAAGGACATCGCCGCCAAGGCCAAGGGTGAGGCCAAGGCCGCCGCCGCCAAGTCCAAGGGCAAGTCCGGCGCGATCAAGACCGACGAGGGCGTCTACAAGCCCGAGGGTGAACGCGTCGAGCCGCGCCTGCAGGCACGCTTCAAAACCCAGGTCCGCAAGCTCCTGGCCGAGAAGCACGGCATCAGCAACCCGATGCGCCAGCCCCGCCTCGACAAGATCGTGCTCAACGTCAACATGGGCCGCCACCTCGAAGGCACCAAAATCCCCGCCAATGTCCGCAGCACCGTGCTCGACACGCTCATCCGCGTAACGGGTCAGAAGCCCGTTGTTGTCAAGGCCAAGAAGAGCGTCTCGAACTTCAAGGTCCGCGAGGGGCTTGAGTCTGCCGCGATGGTAACGCTCCGCCGGGACCGCATGTGGCACTTCCTCGACCGTCTACTCAACCTTGCCGCGCCGCGTATCAAAGACTTCCGTGGCGTCAGCGAAAAGGCCTTTGACAAGCAGGGCAACTACGCCTTCGGGCTCACCGAGCAGGGCGTCTTCCCCGAGATCAACATGGCCGAGGCAACGTTCACGCACGGCATGAACATCAACCTCTGCTTCAAGAACAGCACACCCGAACTCAGCCGGGCGGTGCTGACGGAGCTGGGCATGCCCTTCCGCAAGCCCGAAGAAAACCGCCGCCGCTCATAACCCCGCACAAACAGACCCCCGCACCACACGACCCCCTAGGAAAGACCATGGCCACCAAAGCACAGGAAGCACGCAGCCGGCGCAAGCCCAAGTTCAGCTCACGCATCGTCCGCCGCTGCCAGCTCACCGGCCGCTCCCACGGCGTCTACCGCAAGTTCCGCATCAGCCGCATCATGCTCCGCAAACTCGCCCTCGAAGGCAAAATCCCCGGCATGCGCAAGTCCAGTTGGTAAACCACTCCGCACGCCGCACCCAGACCCAGCCAGACCCAGCCCGACCCGACCCGACAGACGAGAACAGAACATGGCCGTTTCAGACCCCATCTCCGACATGCTCACCCGCATCCGCAACGCCCTGGACAACAAGGCCAAGGCCGTTGACTGCCTCAACAGCAACGTCTGCCGAGGGATCGCCCAGGTCCTCAAGGACGAAGGGTACATCGACTCCTTCGAGGTCGTCACCGACCCGCGTGGCGGCAAGCTCAAGCTCAAGCTCAAGTACGGCCCACGCGGCGAGCAGATCATCACCCACGTCAAGCGCGAGTCCAAGCCCGGCCGCCGGGTTTACAACTCCGTCGAGCAACTCCCACGCCCCGTCCAGGGCCTGGGCATCGCCGTCGTCAGCACCAGCAAGGGCGTTATGAGCGACCGCAAGTGCCGCACCGAACGCGTCGGCGGCGAACTCCTCTGCATCGTCCAGTAATACACACGGCACACAAAGCCCCCAGCACAAGGCAGCACACCATGTCCCGCATCGGCATCAAGCCCATCACCATCCCGGCCAACGTCAAGGTCGCCATCAAGGGGAATCTCGTCGAGGTCGCCGGCCCCATCGGCACACTCACCGTCCCCTTCAAGCCACAAGTCAACGTCGCGCACGACGCCAAGGAGAACACCATCAGTGTCTCCATCGACGAGGCCAAACATGGCGACAACCGCCAAGTCCGCGCACTCTGGGGCACCACTCGCGCCCTCATCGCCTCCGCCGTCGTCGGCGTGACCAAAGGCTACGAAAAGACCATGGAAGTCGTCGGCGTGGGTTGGACCGCCGCCGTTACGGGCGACAAACTCAAACTGGTCGTTGGCTTTGCCAACCCGATCATCATGACGATCCCCAAGGGCGTCAAGGTCACCGTCGATAAGCAGTTCGTCAAAGTCGGCGGCCCCGACAAACAAGCCGTCGGCATGTTCGCCAGCACCATGCGGCAGAACCGCAAGCCCGAGCCGTACAACGGCAAGGGGATCAAATACACCACCGAGACCATCAAGAAGAAGGCCGGCAAGGCGTTCGGGTCGGCTTGAGCAGGGGTTAGGTGTTAGGTGTTAGGTTTGAGCAGAGTAGTAAGAGTAGTAGTTGGTAGTTAGAAGTTTAGAACACACACGGGCTTTGCCCCGCATCGTTTGAGAGGCTCCACCATGGACAAGGCCAAGCACAAGACCGTCCGCCGCACACGCCGGCACATCGGCATCCGCAAGCGCGTCGAGGGTCTGCCCACGCGCCCGCGCCTGAGCGTTTACAAGTCCCTCAACCACATGTACGCGCAGGTCATCGACGACCTCGCCGGCAAGACCATCGCCTCGGCCAGCACACGCGACGGCGAGCTCAAGCTCGACAAAACCGGCAACAGCGACGCCGCCGCCGCCGTCGGTGCGCTCCTGGCCAAGCGCGCCAAGGCCGCCGGCATCAGCACCGTCGCCTTCGACCGTGGCGGTTTCAAGTTCCACGGCCGCGTCAAGGCCCTCGCCGATGCGGCCCGCAAAGAAGGCCTCAAGTTCTAACAATCTCCCCCCTCACACCCAACACCTAAAACCCAACCCCTTCCCCAGCCCACCCCAAGGCGACCACCATGCCCGAGCTTCTTGACGAAAAACAGCAGATCGAGTCCACGACCATCGGCGTCTACCGCACCTCCGCCACCGTCAAGGGTGGGCGTCGCTTCACCTTCGGCGGCCTCGTCGTCGTCGGCGACCGCAACGGCCGCGTTGGCTTCGGCTACGCCAAGGGGGGCGAGGTCCCGCAGGCCGTCGAGAAGGCCCAAAAATACGGGCAGCGGGCGCTCATCAACGTATCCCGCGTCGGCACCACCATCCACCACGAGGTCGAGGGGAACTTCGGCGCTTCCAAGGTCAGGCTCATACCAGCCGCGCCGGGCACAGGCGTCGTCGCAGGCACCGTCGTCCGTGCCGTCCTTGAGCTCGCCGGCATCCAAGACTGCCTGACCAAGTGCTTCGGCAGCACCAATCCCGAGAACGTCATCAAGGCCACCTTCGCCGCGTTGAAGATGGTCCGCCCACCCGTGCTCGTCAAAGAGCTCCGTGGCACCGACCTGGCCCGCACCATCATCGAAGACAAAATCGAAAAGGGCAAGGCCTTCATGCCCGCCGCCCGCACCGGCGAAAAAACCGCTAAAGGCCCCGTCAACACGCTCGCACGCGAACGCCGTGGCGGCCGTGGCGGCCCCGGCGGCAACCGTGGCGGCACACGCCGCGACCGCGCCGCCGAGAACGCCACCGGCACACCCGCAGCACCCGCACCCGACGCACCCCCGGCCCCCGCACCCTGATCACCTCACACGCCCCCCGCCAACCGCCCACGCAACAGACATCCGCACCACACGTGCACCCCAGATGAGCGATTCAGCTACAAGGACGAACCGACCATGATGATCCACGACATCACCGCCAAAGCAGGACGTTACAAGAAGCGCCTCCGCGTCGGGCGCGGCGAGGGTGGCGGCCGCGGCAAACAGTCCGGCCGCGGTAACAAGGGCGCAGGCTCACGCTCGGGCACCACACGCCGCGCTGCCTTCGAAGGTGGCCAGATGCCACTCTTCCGCCGGCTCCGCAAGTACGGCTTCAGCAACGCCAAGTTCCGCACCGAGTTCTGGACCGTCAACCTCGGCCAAATCCTCACCCACCCCTCCTTCAAAAACGGCGGCACCATCGACACCGCCACCCTCATCAAAGCCGGCCTCGTCCGCGATGACAGCCGCCCCCTCAAAGTCCTCGGCGGGCTGCCCAAGGGCCAAAAGGTCTCCGCCAAACTCACCATCAACGCCGAACGCGTCAGCGCGTCCGTCCGCAAAATGGTCATCGACTCGGGCGGCTCCGTCGCCGAGTCCGGCACACGCAAGGACATGACCCGCGGCATCGACCGCAACAGCGAAGACCGCACCCCCAAGAACCAAACCAAAAAACTCAAACGCCGCACCGCCGGCCTGACCAAAACCAAGAAAAACATCCCCGCCGAGACCGAGTAACCCGCCGGAGCGGACAATCTGGAACCCCTCCCCCGAGGGGAGGGGCAGGGGTGGGGTTCTCTCACGGCGATGCAGGCTTCCACCCTGCACAACAAACTGCATTCACCACCAAAGCACAGCCTCACCGAGCAACACGAAGAACCCGAGCAGCTGGACCCCAAAAAATCCAGCCTCTCTCTTCTCAGTGCCTCTGTGTCTCTGTGGCAAAAACTCTGTCGTATAAACCCCCCGCGTTGCAGGCACCCAACCCGCCCTATACCCCCGCCCCACCCCCCATCGGCAGCAAAATCTCAAACTCCGCCCCCGGCCCATCCACCCGGTTGCGTGCGGTCAGCACCCCGGCGTGCTCCTGGATGATCCCCTGGCTCACCGCCAGCCCAAGCCCCGTCCCCCGCGCGTCCAGCCGGGTGCTCGCGAACGGCTCAAAGAGCCTCCCGATGACCTCCGGCGACAGCCCCGGCCCCGTGTCCTGCACACGAATACTCAGCCACGGCTTCT
>JAJTGZ010000058.1 GCA_021299385.1 Phycisphaeraceae bacterium
CCACCGACCACACTGGCGGCAAAGACACCCACCACCGTCCGCACGCTGGTCATCGCCGAGGTGATCGAGCTGGTCAGTTTAGCGACCTGGCTAATGACCCCCCGGATCGGCGCGGTCGACTGGTCGATCGTCTTGAGCGTGATGGAAAGTACCTTCGTGCTCATGCCTATCCCCTTTCAACCAACCCACCGGTGGGGCTGGCGTACTGGTGGGGCGGGCGTCCCCGCCCGCCTCCCCTGACTCCCCCCACTGGTGGGGCGGGCGTCCAGGTGGGGCGGGCGTCCCCGCCCGCCTCCCCTGACTCCTCCCACTGGTGGGGCGGGCGTCCCCGCCCGCCTCTCCCCGCCTCGGGTACCCCCACGCTCCGCGTGGGGTCCTCCCCTCTCTACTTCTTCACCCTCATCTTCCGCCTCTGCTCTTCCGCCTCCACCTGCCTATCCACCTGCTCCAGCCTGTTCAGTTCACCCTGCACCGCCCTGATCGCCGCGAGCCCTACTGGGTCAAACCCATCCCGCCTTCCACCGACCAGGTCCAGAACTGCCGACGGCCCATTGGCCTCAAAGATTCCGAGCACATCCAGCACTGCGGCAAACTCGATTGCGATCTCTTCGGGCAGGTCCGGCTCGGGTTCGGGCACGGCCCCGAGTCCCCCGCACGTGCGGCAAGGCCGACCCTCCGCGTCCTTCCCGTCCTCGCCGCATTCAGGGCAGAGGTCCATTGGTACAGGCTCTTGCGTTGGGTCGGCCATGCGGGCGGCACGCCGCCGAAAGTCATGGATCAGCCCGGCGAGCCGGGCTGCGCTTTTCCCTGCTCTTCACTCAGCGACCCGGCCAGGCACGCGGCCATGATCGCCGCGAGGTCCTCATCGTTCAGGTCGTCATAGACGCGCTCACAGAGAATCTTGCCCAGCGCTCGGTCATTGACCGCCTCGTAGACGCTCTTGTTGGCCTCGTCGGTGATGTTGGTAACACAGACGCGCACGGCCAGGCCCTGGAACCGCAACTGGCTGGCGGTATCCCCGTCGACGAGCCGGGCCTGCGTCGCGCACTTCTCCCGCGCAACGTTCCCAAGCCGCTTGACGCTGGCATGGAACCCACCACTGAGCCGAACATTCACAGGCGTGTTGACGATCCGAATACTCATATCCAAACCTCCTTGCATAAATAGTGAAAGGCCGAGGCAGGAATCGAACCTGCGTTGAACGGATTTGCAATCCGCCCCATCATCCACTCTGGCACACGGCCGAAACTCCAACAACACACCATCCGGTGGGGCGGGCTTATTGGGTACCCCGGACCTCCGGGCCGGGCGTCGGTGGGGCGGGCGTCCCCGCCCGCCTCCCTGGCTACCCCCACACTCACACCTTCACATGGAAGACAAACAACTCATCATCCGCATCACCGATGAACTCCAAGTTCAGCGGCATCGTCACCCGGCCATTGCGATCACCCGGCTCGACATCCCCGCTCAGCCGCACCTTCGGCCCACAGACGGTGATTCGCCCATACGGGTCCGCCGGCGCACCGACGGAGGCAAAGAGCGAGACGAGCCGGTCAGAGTTGAGCGTCTCGTTGATCCAGTCGAGCCTGCCGGTGCCGGGCAGGATGTGCTCGGGGTCGATGCGGCCAACGATCTTGCGCCCGGTGATCCTGGCGGAGACAAACCCGTTGACGTTGGCGACGCTCGGGCGCAAGTCCACGCTGTTGCCAAAGTCGATGGTGCATTCGGTTGCCAGCGGCGTGGTGACCGTGGGCGTGGCGGCATAGTTCGACAGCGTCAGGCCCATCCCCTGCACGACCCTGGGCGCGCTGGTGTACGGTGTAACGCCAGAGAGGAACCCGGCGGAGATCGGCGAGAATCCGCCACCCTGAAAGACGGGGATGCCGGTAAACTCAGTGTTGAGCAGCATCGGCTCACCGGCCTTGAAACTCAGGCCACCGGTGCCGCGTGCGGCAAAGATGCGGTGGAGCTGTCCGCCGAGCCTGCGCTCGACGGTGTACGCCGGCGATGCGATCGAGACGGTCCCGTTGAAGACCTCCTTATCGGCGATGCCGGGGGCAATCACAGTGAACGACTGCGTCGGCTCACCGGCAAGGCTGGTGAAGGCGTCGGCGGCGAGAACGTCCGTTGCGGCCGTCAGCACGTGCGCGTAGACAAAGCCAGCCGTCACGCCAGCGACCAGGAGCCTCTTGGTGCCACCTGCGGTCTGCACGACAAAGCCGGGGTAGACCGTCGGCGTGCCGGTTACGGCGATCGCGTAGATCGCACCTGGCAGGTAGGTTCCCGGCGAAGGGGGGAGCACAAAGCCCATTCCCATCAGCGTGCGCGGCCAGAGCGCGGCGGCGGGCGTGCCGACCATTTCCTCGGTCCAGGAGATCATCCCTTGGTGCTGGCTGGGCAAGTTGGCCTGGGGCGTCAGCGTGCCGCGTTGCAGCCCGCGCTCATAGCGTGCCGCCGAGATGCGGTTGCTGACGTCTTTGCGGTTACCGGCATAATCAGCGGCAGCGAGCGTCGCCACAGCCGCCTCAGCCGCGTCGATATCTGCGCCGGTCTGCTCTTTGAGCCCAACCTGAGTCGTGTAGGTGTTCATGCCACCCCCCATCGACCGAATCCCCGATCGCTGCGCGCGCCCTTTTCCGGGCACCCCGGACCTCCGGGCCGGTCGTCGGTGGGGCGGTCATCGGTGGGGCGGGCGTCCCCGCCCGCCTCCCCTGCGTACCCCGACGCTCCGCGTGGTGTTTCACTCCCTACTTCACCACCCCCGGCTCCCCAAGCAGGTGCCGGTGCGTTACCTCAAAGGCAATCTCTGTAACAATCAGATTCGCCCCTTCGGTGGTGTCGTAACTCACCCCACCACCTCCGAGCATGACGGTTCGCATGGCCATGTCATCCCACTGCCCACCGCGCCCTTGCCCCCAGATAGCGGCCTTGACGGCGTCATACCAGCGTGTGGCCTGCTTCGTCGGGGTGATCCCTTCACCGAGCGTGCCGAGCAGCGACTGGGGGAAGGTTACAAACGCCACAACGGCAAAGCGGAACTCTTGCGTGTTCATAACATCTCGGCTCCCATCGCCATCAGTGCTTTCATCGGCCCCGATGACGAGCTGCACGTGCGCCTGCCCGGACGCGAGCACTTCCCCCAGGCGGTTATCCTGCCTCGGGTCGGCGCAGTCGATCACGAGCCCAACGCCCGGCAACCCGGCAAAGAGGGCAAAGACTTTGTCAACAATCTGCTGGCGAACACTCATAGATATCTCCTCTGTTCAATACCGGCGGGCCTGGCATCGGTGGGGCGGGCGTCCCCGCCCGCCTTCCTACGTCCAGGTGGGGCGGGCGTCCCCGCCCGCCTCCCTCCCACCCTTACCCTCTCACCTTGTTCCTCGCCCGCACGGCCCTCGCCGCCGCGGCACCGACGGCCCTTGCCCTTGCAAACTTCCCCGGATTGCGGTCCAGAAACTGCTTGAACGCGGCGCTGGCCCCTTCCCGAGCCTCGCCTTGGCATCCCTGCTCGGCAGCAGCACACCGACGACGGGGGCCTCGGCCCCATCGGCACCACCCCTGCGCCCCTTGGCCTTCTTGACGATCAGCAGGGCACCATTGGGCCCCTTGATGACGGCGTACTTCT
This sequence comes from Phycisphaeraceae bacterium, assembly GCA_021299385.1. Classification (GTDB taxonomy): domain Bacteria; phylum Planctomycetota; class Phycisphaerae; order Phycisphaerales; family UBA1924; genus JAJTGZ01. Next base: position 3,626 of record JAJTGZ010000058.1, read on the forward strand.
CGGGGTCCAGCAGCGACTTGTTCCCTTTGCCCGTCCATACGGCCCGGTTGGCAAAGACGCCCGAGAAGGGCCTCCCGGTTCCAGGCCCCTGCCCGATCGGTATGGCCATCAGGCCACTGCCGACGACGCGGCCCCCCTTCTCCATTGTCAGGATGGCGTCCCGGCTCAGTTGCGCGACGCCGTCGCGGCTGGCAAAGAAACTCTCCCCGTTGACGTCTTCGAGCATCAGGCTATCGCGTTTGCGCGAGCCGTACCCGAACATCCGGCTGGCCACCATCCGCCGCGCCCGGTCCTTGGCCTCAAACTTCTCCCCCGCCCTCTTGACGACGGCGAGTTTGTGGTGCGAGACATAGTCAGAAAACCGCGTCCGCAGCGCAGCGGCGAGCGCGGGCGGCAGATAGCCAAGCGTGGCCACCACCTCCCCAACCCTCGCCGTGATATCAATCGGCACAGCCATACGTATTCACTCTCGGTGGGGCGGGCGTCTTGGTGGGGCGGGCGTCCCCGCCCGCCTCTCCGTCTTGGTGGGGCGGGCGTCCCCGCCCGCCTCTCCTGGGTACCCCGGACCTCCGGGCCGTGCGCCTTGGGCACCCCCACCTACAAACTCCCCACAAACTCCCAAACACTTTTTTCCCTGAGCATCGGCTTACCCAAACCAATCACCTCGACGGCCTTGTTCGACCCCACAGCCGATCCAGCGACGGTCAAAAAGTCCCCCGACTGCGGGGTAATCAGCACCCCCGACGAGTTTTTCAGTTCCCCCGGCAGGACCCAGACGCGGAGTCTTTGTGTGTTGCGAACACCCCCGGCGGTGCTTGCAAACTTCCCCTCGGGCGTCCCTTTTTCCTTCGGGGCCATCGGTCGCACGAACGCCCGCAGTGTGATCCCCGCGGCCCCGGCCTTATCCTGCGCGTTGTAAAGCGCCGAGACGGCCTCATCATCGAAGATTTGCAGCACATCGGCCCCGAATGCGTCGCCCAGCAGCGTCATGCGTTCCTCCGATTACGTCCTCAAACAAACCGACGGGCACGGCCGCGTCCGTGCGACTATGCCCGTCGGCGTGCGTCTTGGCTTGCAACAAGCGGGCCTGGCCCACTCATGGATACACAATCAGCGTGTGAACGTCGGTGCCCGCACCAGCGCCCGTCACGAGCGTAACCTGTCCCGAGTTGCCGCCGCTGAGGTAGGCGATGCTGGTGGTTACGCGCACGATCCCGGCAGTGTCCCGGCTGAACGGAACGACGGCCGTGGGTATAAACCCAAGGCCAGTGTCAATCGTCAGCCCAGCACCAGAGGCGTTTCCGACTGCCTGAACGGCGTAGGCACCCAGAGAAAGCGGGGGCAGCAGCCGCACGGTAACCTGCGTGTCGGCCGCAGCGGGGCCAATCTCAACGACCATCACGTAGTTGACCGCCCCCGCAGGGCGTGCCGTCGTCACACGCCTGTTGACGTTGTCCCAATAGACGCGCTGCCTCAGAAACATGCTCGCGCCGGCCGCCTTGGCGAGCCGGAAGATCCCCGCCAGGTCCGCAACACCGCTGCCGCCGACGGGCGTGTCGGCAACGAGCACGCCAAGGTAACCGCTGTCGGTCACCACGCAGTCTCCAGCGACCAGCGCTACGGACGCGGCCGCAGAAGTAACGGGGCTTGTCAGCGACGCGACATAATCTTTGACTTGATTCTTCATGTGCTACTCCATCCTTGAAGGCGTGTATTTCTAGCCAATGGTGGGGCGGGCGTCGGTGGGGCGGGCGTCCCCGCCCGCCTTTCCTAAGCCAACCTTTCCCTTCCAAACCGTCCCGCGCCAGTCAAGGCACGGGACGGGCCTCCACCTCAGAAAAATATTTCTTACAGCGTCCCAGGGTTTGCCACAACCGCCTCGGGCGTCTCGTAGTCAGCGTTGGCGTCGTAGATCACCTCGATCTCTTGGCCGAGGATCGAGCCGATGTTGACGGGGTTGAAGATCGGCTCGCGGCGGCCGTTCAGGAACGTAACGCGGATCGGCGCACGCCCGCCGGATGGGCTGGCGACGACGTAGAACTGGTTGCTCGCCGAGCCGTCGGTCTTGGTGTCCAGCAGTTTGCTGGTGCGGAACTCGAACTGCCCCTGAACGATGTTGACCTTGGTCGTGGCGTTGTCCGGGTCGTTCTGCGCCCGCTGCAGCGTGGCGAGTTTGCTGCGGAGGCTCTCGCCGCCAAGCACCAGGCCGATGTCCTGCATGAAGAGGTCGGCGGAGTTCAGCGACGGGTAGCGGTTGTTGCTGCCAGCGGTCCACTTCATCGACCGCAGACGGGTGAAGAGCGCGTCGAGGCTGTCCATCGTGAGCAGCGTGCCCGTAGCCAGGTTGCCGTGCCCGCTCGAGCCGGTAGCGCTCAGGAAGTTGAAGCCGGTGCCGGGGAAGGCCGTCGCCGCGCCGCGCTTGAGCAGGTTCATCGCCAGGATTTCCGGCAGCAGCCGGGCCGTGCTCGCCCAGTTCTGGATGATCCGGTTGACGGCGTCAACGTCGTCGTTGACGATCATCTCGCGCGTAATGCTGATCTTGCGGCCAAAGGTCCTGACGCGTGCCGTCGTGCCACGGTCGTCGATCGTCCCGTTCTCGATCGTCGCGCCGGGCGTCAGCTCGCGCAGGTCCCCGCCGGGTCCGATCTCGACGATGTTCTGCGTGCGGAAGTCCTGGGCGCTGCCGATCGAGCACCACTGCTCGAAGGTCGTCGGGATCAGCGTCATCGTCGCCAGCACGCTCTTGTTGATGACGCCGGCGAGCAGGTTGGGAAAGTCGCTGGTGGTGTGGTTGCCCAGGCTCGCCATGATCCGGTCGGCGTTCTCGCTATGGTGGATCGTCCGGTCATGGCTGGCAACAGCCACGGCGCGGCGCAGGCTCATGTGGCTCATGTCCGACCGCCCGGCCTCGGCCCGAGCCGCCCGCAGGTCCGCGTGCGTCGCAAAGCCGAGTTTGTTCACCGCCTCGATTGTCTTGTCGCCGCCGTTGGCGATCGCGTCGAGTTTGCTCGACCCCATCACCCGCTCCATCAGGCTCAGCCCGATCGCGGCCAGGCGCTTATCCTTGCCCTCGGCACCGACGGAGACGACACCCCCACCAACGGGCGTCAACCCCTTGGCGGCGGCCTCGATGATCTTCTGCTGCGCACCCTCAACGGTCAGCCCCTCGGTGGCGACGGCGGCCTCAACGGCCTCACGCACACCTTCAAGGTGGGCAAACCCGGCCCCGGCCGAGCGGATCGCCTTTTCGCGCTCAGCGCGAGCCTTGTTCGTTGCGGCCACCGCATCACCGACGGCCCTGGGCGCGGCGGCGTTGACAGCATCGGTAACCAACTTGTTGATCCCCGGCCCGATCTTCGCCAGCACACCCTGGGCAATCGCCTCAGCGTCGATGGTGCCAGCAGCACCACCCCCGGTGGGGCGGGCGTCCCCGCCCGCCATGCCTCCACCAGCCCCATCATCCCCATCCGGGCTATGCAGTGTCCGCCCAAAGGCCCCACCGCTCACCCCCTCATGCCCGCGCGGCGCGGCGATGGTTCCAAGCCCTGCCACAATCGCCGCCAGAATCTTCGTGTCCATATCTTTGCTCCTGTTTTCAACAACGTTCTTTGCCACGGCCCGTGGCGGTTTGTTTGCATCGCGGCCCTTACCCGTTTGTCCTTCGACTAAATCCACTATCCCTGCGCGCCCAGCGGCACCGAATCTCGCCGCCAGTTCCGCCCGCAGCGCCGGCGCATCGGCCACCCGATCGGCCAGTTTCCTCTTGACGGCCTCCCCGCCGACAAAGACTTCCCCTGTCGCGCTGGCCGCCACGTCCTGCGCGGTCATCTTCCTGGCCTTTCCTACGTCGGCGGTGAAGACGGAGTAGATGCCGTCGATCTCGCGTTGGATCACGGCGAGCTGCTCGGCGGTTACCGGCACGTCCCCCTGCCCGGCCCCTTTGTCGCGTCCGGCCTTGACCAGGTGGGCGGTGATCCCGTACTTAGCCAGGTTCGCCGAGTAGTCATAGACGACGGTGTAGACGCCGATGGAGCCGACGGAGGCCGACCTCCCCACGGTGATCGCCGACGCTGCCGAGGCGATCCAGTAGGCGGCCGAGGCCATCAGGTTCCCGGCGTGTACGTGCACGGGTTTTCCGGCGGCAACGAGGTCAGACACGGCGCTGTGCGCCTCGGCGACGCCAGCAACGGAGCCACCTGGCGAATCGACCTGCAGCAGCACCCCGCGCACCGACGGGTCCGCCCGCAGTTCGCCAAGCGTCGCCGCCAGCGTCCCGGTGTTGGTAAACCCCATCGGGTCAAACCGCGCCCACCACGGGTCCGATCCAAGGATCACCCCCCCGACGGAGATTACAGCGAGCCCACCCTGCCGCTGCGCGATCCCATGCCGCGAAGCCCCACCAGTACCAGCAGCAGCAGCCCCCACAACGGTGGGGCGGGCGTCCCCGCCCGCCTCTCGTGTACGGGCCTCCCCCCCAAAGGTGGGGCGGGCGTCCCCGCCCGCCTCCCGGCCACCCCGGACTTCCAGGCCGGGCGCATCGGGTACCACCACGCTCCGCGTGGTGAACGCCTCGCCCCCCAACCCCCTCTGATCCACCACCAACCGCACCAACCCTTCAGCCAGCGCAGCAAGCCGCACGGGCATCATCGCCCAAGGCAACCCAGCAAACTCTTGTAGCGCATGAATCATAGTTCTCGCACTCTTTCTGCCTTTGGGTGGGGCGGGCGTCCCCGCCCGCCTCCCTACGCCGCCTCAGCCGGATCAACCACATCCCCCGGCTGTTGCGGGTCTTGCCCGCTTTGGTCCACAATCTGCGTATCGACACCACCCACACCACCCCCCGGCGCAGCCGACGCCACCACACTCCCCGGCATCGGAGCGGGGGGCAACCCAAGTTCAGCCCGCATCGCGTTCCACTTGATCTCGGCGTTGAGGCGTTGGCGGAAGACGTCCGTCAGCCTCCGACCTTTCCCCGCGCAGACCATCTGCGGGCTGATCGCCCCGATCGAGAGTTCCGTCTCGGTTGCCTTGGCCTCTTGCAGCGGGTTGACCCACTCCCACCCGCCGTGGATCGGCTCGGCGGCGAGGATCATCTCGGGCTCTCGCGCGTAGATTTCCGCCAGCCTCGGCGTCCAAAGTTCGATAACGCGTGCCGATCCTTGCTCGGCCTGCTCGACCTCGGCGGTGATGCTGGCGGGGATTTTCCCGGCGGCGATCATCCAGCGCAGCCAGAGGCGGTAGAGAGGCCTTGTGTGCTTCTCCCAGACCATCTGCTGCAGTTTGCTGTACCCCTTGCGGTCCTCGAGGCTTTCAGCCCGCGTGGCGCTGAAGTTCGCCCGCGTGTAGTCGCGTGCCAGGACGGAGTAACTCACGCCCAGGCCAGCGGCGATGCGGCGCAGGAGCACCTCGGTGGTCGGCGCAAACCCCGGCCCCGGCAGGTTCGCCTGCAGCAGTTTCGGCTCGACCCCTTTTTTCAGGAACCCGACCAGCCCCGGCAAGATGCGCGTGATCGCCATCCCGTTGCCGTCGCGTGCCGGCGCGTTGGCCTGCGAACCCTTCTCTTTCTGCACAGCGGGGACGATGGTATCGCTGTCCGCCCCGGTGAAGAAGAGCCCGATGCTCGCCGCGGCCTCGGCCTGGAGCATCGAGGCGTTATTGAATCGTCCCTCGCGGCGTTTGGTCAGCACGGCGGAGACGCCCTCGGGCACGCCACGGTTCTGCCCGGCCTTCCACGCGGTAAAGCAGAGTTGCGCACGGTCGACGGGCACGCGCGTGCAGTTGTCAAAGTTCTGCCACCCCAGCCCCATCCCGCCGAGGCTGGTATCACCCGGATGCTCGCGCAGCACCCAGTAGGCAACGGGCCGCTGGTAGGCGTCCAGCTCGACGCCCTGGCGGACGACATTCCCGTTGGGCGCGCGGCGTTCGATGTAGGCGCTCGACCCGGCCCCACCCCCGAGGTCCAGGGGGATGCGCAGAGCACAGACGAGTTCAACGCTCGGCCCGGCGGGCTGCGTCCCGATCGGCGGGGCGATCGCCTCGACGCGCAGCACCTCCCCATACCGGAACATCTCTTTGATGAACAGGTCCTGCGAATCGACCAGGCTCATCGTGCGTGCGGGGTCAACGGCGGAGGAGAAGAGGCGGAACTCTTTTTCCAGCCAGTCGTTCAGGTCCGCGCTCGGCGTAGCCGGCTCGGGCACGGTCCCGCAGACGTTGTTGGCGATGATGCGTGCGGCGTTGCGGAAGTGCTCATCGTTGTCGATGAGGTAACTGACGCGCGCCCGCACCTGGTCGAGCGTCTCATCGGCCATCGCGTTCGGCCCGGTGTTGCGCGGCCACCAGTCGGCGTCCGTCCGGTCGCGCTTGCCGGCGATATACGCCAGCGCACCAGCCGCCGCCGCCGCCGTCGATCGCAAGATATTCGTCAGTCTGTTGGCCATGTATCACCCTCTAATCAGTGGTGCATATCTCGGTGGGGCGGGCGTCCAGGTGGGGCGGGCGTCCTGGTGGGGCGGGCGTCCCCGCCCGCCTCCCTCCTGGGTACCCCCACGCTCCGCGTGGGTCCCCGCCCGCTTTCCGGGTACCCCCACGCTCCGCGTGGGGCTTCCCCTCACCCACTCCCAAACTCCAACCCCACATACATCCCACCATCCCTGCTCTTTTGCGCCTCATCAGCCTTGACCTCGCGCTGTAGGTCAATGAGTTCACCAACACTCGGCCTCTCGACGAGCACGTCCCCGGCCTGATACCTCTTGACCTTCACCGCCCCGCGCAGCGCCTGCGCAACCTCAGCAGAGGTAACGGGCGAACCAGCCTCGGGCGCATCAGGGGGCATATCCCCACCCATCGACCGAATCCACTATCCCTGCGCGCACCTTTTCCGGGTACGCCCACTGGTGGGGCGGGCGTCCCCGCCCGCCATCCCCCTACCCCCCCAACCACCCACCCCCCCCAACATCCCAACCCCCACCACCTACCCCGCCAAACCCACCATCTCCACCCCTTCGGTCCTCAACCGGGCGTTCCACCCTGCTCAGCACCCCGCTTGCCCCCAGTTCATACAGCCGGTCCAGCCGCAGGTCATCATCCAGCGCGGCCCCCGCCTCGGCATAGACCCCGGCCATCATCCAGTCATCGCGCCGCCCCTTGATTTTCCCCCACTCCATGCGGGCGCTGTTCCACCCATGCTCATCCTCGACGGGCATGAGGACGTTGGCCGTCGCGTGCGCGGCATAATCCTCGGGCACGGCGCAGATGATCGCCTCCGCGCCGTTTTGCATCCTGCTGATCGTCCTGCCCACCCACGTGTGCCGGTGCAGTTCCCACAATGGCAGCGGCCCCAGGTGCGGCCTGCGCGGGTCGGTGCGTTTGCCCTCGCTGGGCATGACGGCCGGGAGTGTGCTCTTGACGTGCGCGGCGAAGCGCACGGGCAGGAGTTTGATCCGGTGGTGCCCGGTGGCGTGCACGATCGGAGTGCGGCAAAAGTCCAGCACCTGCCCGGTCAGGTAGCCGCAGTCGATCGCGCACAGGTGGGCGGTGAGCACGGGCCTATCGAGCCCGCGCTCGGCGGGGTCATCCAGCGGCACGGTCAGTTCACTCAAGTAGCGGTGGAGCTGTGCCCACCCGCGCAGTTTGACCAGGCCGACGGTGAACCCCATCCCCGACACCGACCACGCCGTCGCCTTGACGTAGAGGGTCGGGTTGGCCTCGGGGGCCTGCACGTCGACGCCGACGGTCATGTATTGGCACCCCATCGGCCCACCGGGCACGCTGACGCGCTCGGCGGTGGCGATGATCTTGCTGAGCACCTCGGGGGTGATGTCGCTGCCGCTCTCCTCGAACCCCTCGCCGATCATCACGTTCATGTAGGCCATGCGTTCGGCGACGCTTTTTTTGCTCGCCCACCCCATCGCCAGGCCCACGACCGTAACGTCCGGGTCGCACAGTGCGTGTATCCACAGGCCCACGTACTCGCGCGTGGCGGCCTTGGCCGGCTCCAGCTCGCTGACGAGCGCGCCGGACCCTTCACCGGGCACACGGGCACCCTTGGCCCACACCTCACGCGCCCGGTCGGCGTCGGTGATAATGCGGTCGCAGTGGGGGCAGTGCAGGCGTGCCGTCGCCGGGTCGATTGTTCCTTCTTCGGTCGCGTCCCCGCCAGGCCCGACGCCGCGCACGGCATAGCGGACCATCTTCCAGCGCGGGGCAAAGCGTTTGCGGCACTCGGCGTGCGGGCAGCAGAACGTCCAGTGCCGCTGGTCGCTCTGCTCGTGGTAGAGTTTGTCGATCCCTTCCCCCTTGCGGCGCGGGTGCGACCACGTCTCGATCCACGCGCTGGCAGCGACCATGCGTGTGCGCCCGTGCGCGAAGGTCCACCCATCACCGGCCTTATCGGTTGGCCAGTTGTCCTGGAAGGTCTCGTACTCGTCGATGTAGACGTCGCGGTAGGTGCGGCTGGAGACCTTGGCGACGGAGCCGGCCCCGACGAAGTCAACGCGCCCCCCTTTGTACGGCTTCTGGCTCAGCAGTTCGCGCTGCGTCTGGTCATCTTTGACGCTCGCCGCGCGAGCGCCGGCATCGCGGTAGAAGCGTTCGCGGAGCGAGGGGGTGGCCATTGCCACGGCCATGAAGACGTCGCTGCCATAGAAACTCGCCTGATCCCGGTCGCTGATGAGGTAGAGCGCGGGTCCTGGCTGGAGGGCGACGCCGGCCATCAGTTGCAGCAGTTTGGCGGTGGTGTACCCGATCTGTGCGGGCTTGATCCCGATCGCCCCTTTTTTGCCGGGGTTGTCGGCGCGAACGTTGAGCACGGCCCGCCCCCACGGCTTGATATCGACGTTGACCGGCCCAGGCCGCTGGGTGACTTCTGGGGGCATACTGATATTCGCCGCTGCCCAGTCGGCGGGCTTGACATCCGGCGCAGGGCGCAGCACGTTGGCCACCCCCTGAAGCACCTGCGCCACGGCCCTCGGGTTGGTTCGCGCACACCTCCCCGCCGCCCTCGCCAGCATCCGGGTACCCCCACGCTCCGCGTGGGGCGGCCGGGCCTCGGTGGGGCGGGCGTCCCCGGTGGGGCGGGCGTCCCCGCCCGCCTCCCCTGGGCACCCCGAACCTCCGGGCCAGGCATCAGTGGGCCGGGCACCGGTGGGGCGGGCAACACCGGTTGGGCGGGCGTCCCCGCCCGCCTCCCTCCCACCCAAATCTCCCACCTCCTCACTCACTTTGCACCCCCACCCACCACATCAACCATCCTCCCCCGCAGAGTCATCACCAACCTTCGCAGCCCATCCTGCAGCGACCGCTGCGCCCCATCGCGCTGCTCGGGGGGCACTACCACCCCAGCACCATCCAGCGCGGCGAGCATGGTGCCACCACCACTCTCGACGATCGAGTCAAGCCCGTAGACGAAGTCCTGCGCCAGCCCTTCGAGCATCTGCCCGGCCTCGGCAACATCGAAGATGCGCTCAGCCCGCTTGTCGGCGGCATCGCGGTCCTTGTCCAGGGCGCGCAGTTCGCTGATAAGGTCCTTGATTGCCCCGCAATACTTGGCCACCGCCCCGATATCTCCGCTGGCGGGCATCTTTTTGAGCATGGTTGAAAGAGAATCCTGCGCCGACCGGATCATCTCCCCATAGTCCACAGCGCCACCAGCATTGGGTACCCCCACGCTCCGCGCGGTGCCACCATCGGCGGCGCTGGCATCGGTGCTGCGGGCGTCCCCGCCCGCCTTTCCCCCACCCCCACCTCCCCCCCCACTAAACAACCCTTCCAGCGCCGGGGGCACCACCCTCCCGGTCGACCGCAACCACGCCGCCACCTCAACGGTGCTAAACGTCCTGCGCTTGCCACCCTTGCCGGTCATCTCCCCGCACGGGCACCCTTGCTCGGCCCAGAGGTTGACGGTCCTGCGATCAAACCCAATGAGCGCACCGAGGCTGGTAGCGGTAAACGTCCGCTGCTCGCCAACCTTCGCCACTGGCTCAACCGCATCACTCATCGCTCATCACTCACGGTGGGGCGGGCCTCCCAGGTGGGGCGGGCCTCCCAGGTGGGGCGGGCCTCCCAGGTGGGGCGGGCCTCCCGGCCCGCCTCTCCTTCCAACCCCCACCCCCACCCCCACCAACCCCTCCTCCTGCTCCGCCGCCAACCACGCCACCTTCCCCAGCACTTCCTTCCAACCGTGCATATGCCAGACCACGCGGTTGGGCCTCCAAGCCACCAGGTCAGCATCAGCCGGGTGCCATATCGCCAGTGCGCGCCCGCGCACGTTGGCCATCTCGGCGCGGTCAAAGCGGATGCGTTCCCCGTTGCCGGTCTCGCCGGGTTCCAGGAGTGTTACTTTGATCCCGATCGCCGCGGCGGCCCTGCCGAGTTCCCCCAGCGATTCCATCGCCGCTTCCAGGCGTCGGTGGTGGCGCTGCAACCAGTTATCCCCGAGCACGCGTTTGTGCGAGCTGCACGCCGGCCCGAGCGGGTCTTTGATCCGCCTCGGCCCCCGATCACCTCTGTAGTCATCACTCCACTTCATCCTCAATCCCCTTGCAGACAGAGCCTCGGCCACCCCGGCCTTGGGTACCCCGGACCTCCGGGCCGGGCCTCAGTGCCGGTGGGGCGGGCGTCCCCGCCCGCCTCTCCAACGTCTCACCAACAGGTGGGGCGGGCGTCCCCGCCCGCCTCTCCAACTCCAACCCTGACCCTCAGATCAACGCCCCAACCCGAAACACCTCATCCACCTGCGCATCGGTCAACCCCAGCAGCGCACCCGCCGGTACAAGTAGCGGGTTCTTACGTTCAATAACAACGGCATAGTCCCACATCAACCGCGAGTCGTTCCGCTCGTTGTCGTCTGGTATCGAGCCGATGATGGCGTCGGCAACCCCATCAATCTGCTCCGCAGCGATCCCATACAGCCGCCGCGCCGCAACGCGCAACTGTGCAGGAGTGATCGACTCAGGCACCGGCGCGGGCGGCGGCACATGCGCGTCGATCGCGGCCTGCACAGCGGCCTGCTCAGCAGTGGTCAGGTCCTCCCTGACGGCAAGGTACTCGGCGTAGACGATCGCCTGGCACCCAGGCACAGCCGCCCGCACCTGCGCCTCCAGCGTCTGCGGATCAAACGGTTTTGAGAGCGTAAAACTCATTATTCATACACCCCTTTGGCCATGTTCCAGCGAAGCACCAACCCCGAAGCACCGGCCGTTCCAGCCCCACCGTTGCCGCCACCACCATTGCCAAGCCCACCAGCACCACCAGCACCACCCGAAACGTCGGGTGCGGTTCCGGCATACGACCCGTATGCAAGCAGCACTACACCGCCGCTGCCTCCCCCTCCGCCACCACCGCCGCCCGCTCCCGATCCGAGACCGTTGGCACCGTTGCCACCAGCACCACCCCTGGAACGGATAGCACCATTGTTGAGTATCGTGTTGGCGGCAATAAACAGGAAGCGTCCACCACCGCCACCACCACCACCACCGCCGCCGGCCTGTGTGCCGTTGCCGCACCCACCACCACCGCCTCGGCCCCCGGTGCCAGTTCGCAGACTAACGGCCGAGGAGGTTATCTGGGCAAAGGGGTGAACCGCGCGGATGAACCTGAACGTGCTATTAGCCGGGGCACCGCCGGTGCCGGGAGTGCCGGTGGTACCAGTGCCACCGGCACCACCAGACCCGCCAAGCAATGCCACGCCGGTGACGGCGCCAACTGCACCAGCATTTCCGCCGTTGCCGGTTATAACACCAGCACCACCGGCACTACCACCGCTGGCCGTCTCGTACTCGCCCGCTGTTTCCCCTGATCCAGCCGATCCACCTGTCGCAGTAGTCGCGTTGCCACCGGCACGAAGCGTTGAGCCGCTCTCGATCACCCCGCCAGCATCGATCTCCAAGGCACCCCTGACGTGGATGCGGAACCCCGCGGCAAACAACGTTGCCCCGGCTTGGACAGTCAAGTTGTCGTAGTTCATCGATCGCGTAAGCGTGGTGTTCGTTGAGATCACCACAACGCCGTCGCTGCCGTCGCCGCACATAATCGCGTTCGGATTCCGCGCCCACGCAGCGGCTTCTTCATTGTTATATGCGGGGACCGCACCAGGGACTTTGTTCCCTCCCATCAGCACCCAGTTTGTACCATCGTGCGTGAGCATTGAGCCAGTGTCAAGCACAGGCACCAGAGGATCGGTTGCAGGAGCAAGGGCGTTGAAGGCAGCGGTCTTGTCCGTCTGCCCGGTGCCGCCGAGGTTGATGGGGACGGTGGTGATCGGGCCAGCAGGCCCCGTCGCGCCCGTCGGGCCAGCGGGGCCATCTGGACCTTGTGGACCAGCCGGGCCAGTTGCCCCAGCAGGCCCTGTCGCGCCCGTCGGGCCAGCGGGGCCATCTGGACCTTGTGGACCAGCCGGGCCAGTTGCCCCAGCAGGCCCCGTCGCGCCCGTCGGGCCAGCAGGACCATCTGGACCTTGTGGACCTTGTGGACCAGCCGGGCCAGTTGCCCCAGCAGGACCAGTTGCCCCGGTTGGACCAGTTGCACCCGTAGCACCAGCCGCGCCGGCGGGGCCAGTTGCACCGGGTGTTCCCGCAGGCCCGTCGGGCCCTTCGGGTCCTTGAGGACCAGCGGGGCCAGCAGGCCCAGCAGGACCAGCGGGGCCAGCAGGCCCGCCCGCAGGCCCCGGCGCACCATCCTCTCCCCTGATATTCTTGTCGATCACGGCCACCACCCGCGTCGCGCTAACAACATTGATAACGAAGTTCGTCGGCGCACTACTCATACCGCACCCCCTACAGCGCTCGGCTGGAGCACAAACGGCCCGCGCAGCAGCGGCAACGGCCCGTCCGGCCCATCGGCGAAGATATCAAAGACGTAGTTCCCCGCCGGGTACGTCGGCGTCAGCGACTCGCTCATGGCAAAGACAACACCCGTTGTGTCCACCGTCCCGGCGATCGAGAGCACCTGCGTCCCGTTCCACCCCGTCGCCACCTTGAGCACGGCGGTGTACCCGACATAACTCTGCTTGGCCCCCGTCGCCGGGTCCAGACTCTCAACGCGCAGGTAGAACCGCTCCCCCTGCGTCATCGTCAGGTTGTAATATTCACCCCGCGCCATCGGCACCCCCATACCCACCACGTGTACCACCACTGGTGGGCCGGGCCTCAGTGGGGCGGGCGTCCCCGCCCGCCACGCCTGGGTACCCCGGACCTCCGGGCCGGGCCTCAGTGGGGCGGGCGTCCCCGCCCGCCATCCCCAGCACCAACCCATGCCGGGCCAACCTCTCCGCATGCGCCGAGGCCTCCTCGGCGTGCCGGCGAAGATCAATAAGCACCTGCTGCTGCTGGTTCGTCACCTCGGCCGAGAGCCGAGCCGTGCGCTCCAGCGTTTCAGCCGAAGCCTGCATCGCCCGCGTCTGCTCGGTGCGGAGAGCCTCGTTGTGCCCGCGCTGCTGTTCGAGTTTCAACTCGCGCTCAGCAGCCTCAGACTCCAACTTCGCCCGCGCCTCGTTGGACTTGTTGACCACGTCGGCGAGCGAAGATCGCCAATCATTGATCGCCGGCACGACCATCGACTTGAGCACCCACGCCGCCCCAGCGAAGATGACGGAGACGACCAGCAGGATCACCAGGATGGTCAGCAGCGCCTTGTCGGTCTTGGCAGCGTCGACAACGCCGCCAACATTGTCGGCAATCCCCCCAGCCCCATTGCCATCAATATACATCGGGAGCATTGCCAAACCTCCAAAGCACGATCCACACCCAAAGCCTGGTAGTGCAGGCACACTGGTGGGGCGGGCGTCCCCGCCCGCCTCCC
>JAJTGZ010000059.1 GCA_021299385.1 Phycisphaeraceae bacterium
GCAGGAGCATGCCGGCGAGGTCTTCTTGGAGGTCCGGTGAGGTTGGGCGCTGCACGAGGCCCTGGCGGAGGATGGTGACGCCGGCGGGGATGTCGTTGAGGGCGAGCATGAGGTTGGCGGCCGAGCGGATGGTGGGGATATCGCGTGGGTGCTCTTTGAGGCCGGCTTCGAAGAGGGCGCGTGCTTGGGTTGGTTGGTTGGTTTGGAGGTAGGTGGTGGCGATAGCTCGGCGGAGTGGTTCGGTGCCGTGCCAGCGGTGCATGAGTTTGGTGAGGGTTGCTTGCGTCTCGGCTATTGGCGCGCGGCGGAGGGTGTGGAACTGCAGGAGGCCGGCGAGCAGCTCGGCGTCTGGCTCGCGGAGCATCAGGGCGCGGGTGAGTGCATCCTCGGCGCGGGTGAAGTCGCCGGCGACGCTGTAGAGCCAACTGAGGCGGACGAGTGGGCCCCACTGTTCAAGCAGTGAGATGCCCCCCTGGTTGAAGGGGCGGAGCATGGTGAGGTGGTTGATGGCGGCGGTGGCGGCGGCTTGGTCGGCAGGCGTGGGTTTGTAGTTTTGGGTGAAGACGACCTGACGGGGTGTGGTGATTGCGCTGTCGGCGAGTGTGCCGCGGTGGAGGTGGTAGTTCATCACGCCGCCGTGGACGCCGAGTGCGAGTACGGCGAGCGTGGCGGCGAAGAAGGCGTAGCCGGCGGGTGTGATTCGGCGGTCGCGTTTGAGTTGGCGGAAGGGGCCGCGAACGTTGGCATCGCGGAGCATTCGCCAGGATTTGTAAGCCATAAACGAGCCGACGGCGGCGATGCCCATGGCCATCAGCAGCGGGACGCTGTTGTACATGCTGCGATAGCCCATGACCAGGCCGAGGAAGAGGAGAGCGATGGGGATTTCTTCAGCCCAGGTGAGGTCCCATCGGCGTTGGTGTGCGAGTGTGGCTTTGGCGAGGGCGGCCGGGGTGTTGCGGGGTTTGGTGAGGATCGCGGGCTTGCCGAGGGAGAGGTGCAGTGCGTTTTGGGGACAGACGCTGACGCAGTCGAGGCATTTCATGCACCCTGGGTCGACGACGGCGGCGTAGTCGCGGACTTGTTCGTGGACGCGGATGTTGCTGGTGCAGACGGCGGTGCAGTGGCCGCAGGAGTTGCAGTTGTCGTCGACGCGGATGCGGAGTGGGCTGAGTTTGTCGATGGGGGTGAAGAAGCCGCCGTAGGGGCAGCCGTAGGTGCAGAAGGCCTTTGCGCCGAGGAAGTAGACGGTGGCGAATCCGCAGATGAGGAGGAAGGGGATTGCGACATACCAGGGTGGGAAGGTCTGCCAGAAGTCTTGGACGATGAAGGCTTGTGTGAAGCCGTGGATGGGGATGATCTCGCCGAGCCAGGGGGGGTATTCGCCGAGGTCGATGAGGCCGTTGGCGTTGGTGTCGTTCCAGAGCCAGCGTGCGATGAGGACTTCTCGGCGGAAGGTGGGCCAGACGAACATGTAGATGGCGAGGATGAGTGGTGCCCACAGGAGCAGGCGTGTGCGCCAGGGCTTGGGGTGGATGCCGAGTTTTTTCATGTACCAGCCGCAGAGGTCTTGGAGGGCGACGACGTGGCAGGCCCACCCGCAGAAGAAGCGTCCGAAGATGAGGGTGGAGAGGATCGCGGCGGCGAACATGACCATGCCGGCGTTGACGCGGCCGGTTTCGAGGGTGAACATGCTCTCGCTTGGCTCGACGGGTGAGAGGGTCTGGCGGAGGCCGTCGCTCATGCCGGAGGTGAGCCACTGGATGATGTGCGCGATGATGACGAGGTGGATGAGGATGAGGACCGCCGCGCGGCGGGGGCCCATCTTGCTGGGCTTTATGCGGGGGTTTGAGGTGGTGGGGGAGGGTCTGGGGACGACCGGCAGGGGTAGGTCGGGGGTGGTTGCACAGGGGTTTTGTGCGCGCCGCTGCGCGGGTGTAGACGGCATCGGCTAAGGGTAGATGGGGTGGGGGTAGAGCGGGTGAGCGTGCGGGGGCACTAGCCGAGGAGTTCGACCATGCTCCACATGGGCATGAAGATGGCGAGGGCGACGATGAGGACGACGCCGGTGATGAGGAGGATGAGGATGGGCTCGATGATGATGCTGAGGTTTTTGGTCAGGTGGCTGGTCTCGCGTTCGTAGTGCCTGGTGACGACGCCGCACATGCGGGGGAGTTCGGCGGCGGACTCGCCGGCGATGAGCATGCGGCGTGCGAAGGGGGTGAGGTAGGTGCATCGTGGGAGGCACTCGGCCAGGCGGCCGCCGGTGCGGACGTGGGTAACGAGTTTGTCGACGTCGGTCATGAGTGTGGGGCGTCCTGCGGAGCGGCCGGCGAGCTCGAGGCTTTCGATGAGGCCCAGGCCCGAGTGGATCGAGACGCCCAGGACCTGCGTGAAGCGTTGCACGGCCAGGCCGACGAGGACGCGGCGGAGGACGGGGACTTTGTGCACGAGCAGGTCGATGCGTTTGCGGCCGAGGGTGTTGGCCCAGGCGGCGCGGAGGGCGAAGAGTGCGCCGGCGATGACGGCGAGGTAGATGTACCAGTACGACTGGATGGACCAGCCGAACTCTTGCAGGGCGGTGGTGAGCATGGGCAGGGGCACGCCGCGGTCCTTGAACATGGTTGCGAACTTGGGGACGACGAAGGTGAGCAGGAAGATGACGGCCAGGCCGAGGGCGACGAGCACGCAGGCGGGGTAGATCATGGCGGCCTTGATCTGTCGGCGTGTTTCTTCCTGGCGTTCGAGCATGTCGGCGAGGAACTCGAGCGCGGCGGGGAGGTTGCCGGATTTCTCGGCCGCGCGGACGGTCTCGACGTAGATGCTGTCAAAGACGCGTGGGTGGTGCAGGAGTGTGTCGGCGATGGTCTCGCCGGAGGCGACGCGCTGGGAGATATCCTTGACGAGGGCCTTGACCTTTGGGTCGGTCTCGGCTTCTGAGATGGAGTAGAGGCCTTCGCTGATGGAGATTTTGGCCGAGACGAGGACGGAGAGTTGGCTGGTGAACTGCACGAGTTGGCGGAGGCCGATGGTGCTGGCGCGGGGGTTGCGGCCGCCGGCTTGGCGGATGCTCAGGGGCGTGAGGCCCATGGCGGTGAGCTGGCGGTAGGCTTCTTTTTCGGTGCGTCCCAGGACGGAGCCGGCGCGGCGTGCGCCGGCGGCATCGACGGCGCGGTATTCGAAGCTGACGGCGCTCATGCGGACTTCCTTGTCGGGGGGAGGGCCGCGGTTTCGAGCGGTTCGCTGGTGCCGGGGGTTTCGCTCTCGGTGGCTAGTACGGCGACGACGCGTGCGACCTCGGCGAGTGTGGTCAGGCCGACCTTGGCTTTTTCGACGCCGTCGATCCACATTGGGCGCAGGCCGTTGTTTTTGGCGATGATGCGGAGTTGCTGGATGGTGGCGTTTTCTTCGATGGCGTTCTGGACGGGCGCGGTCATGCGTAGGAGTTCGTAGCAGCCCAGGCGGCCCTGGTACCCGGTGCCGGCGCAGCGAGGACAGCCGGGGCCTTTGACGTAGGTGCCGTCGTTTGCGGCCTGGCCGAAGTGCTTGAGGAGGCTTTCGGGTGGGTGCTCTGGTTGGGCGCAGTCCCGGCATGCCCGGCGGAGGAGGCGTTGGGCCATGACGCCCAGCAGCGCGGCGTTGATGGCGAAGGGTGGGCACCCGTAGTCGCGCAGTCGCGGGATTGCGCCGGCGGCGTCGTTGGTGTGCAGCGAACTGAGGACCAGGTGCCCGGTGAGGGCCGACTGGATGGCGATGCGGGCGGTCTCCTCGTCGCGGATCTCGCCGACCATGACAACGTCGGGGTCCTGGCGGAGCATGCTGCGCAGTGCGCCGGCGAAGGTCATGCCGATCTCGGTGTTGACCTGCACTTGGCGGATTAGGGGCATGCGGATTTCGACGGGGTCTTCGATGGTCATGACGTTGAGGCCGGGCTGGTTGAGTTTTTTGAGGCAGGTGTAGAGGGTGGTGGTTTTGCCCGAGCCGGTGGGTCCGGTTACGAGCATCATGCCGTGGGGCTCGTCGAGTATGCGTTCGAGGGCTGATGCCGTCTGGGGCGGCAGGCCGAGCTCGCTGTAGCCGCGGATGTTTGTTGCGCTGCTGAGCAGGCGCATGACGATGTTCTCGCCGCTGACGGTGGGGATGATGGAGAGTCGGATGTCAACGGCGCGCCCGTTGTGGCTGAAGCGGAACTTGCCGTCGTGGGGCCGGCGGCTCTGGGTCAGGTCGAGGTTGGCCATGACCTTGAGGCGCTGGACGATGCCGGCATGCGCGGAGAGTTGTGGGCCTTGCTGGGCCATGAGCTGCCCGTCGATGCGCAGGCGCAGGTGCAAGGTGGATTCGTCGGCGCCGATGTGGATGTCGCTGGCGCTTTTGTCGATGGCCTGGGCGATGATCTGGTTGACGGCGGCGACGATCGGCTCTTTGCCGGTTGTGAGGTCGATAAAGGCCTCGCCGGCGGCCTTGGCGGGGGCCTCGGTGTCCTGGCCGGCCATGGTGTAGGCGCGGTCGATGAGGCCTTTGAGCTCGCGTGCCTCGCACAGCACTGGCTCGACCTCGCAGCGGAGCAGCGCGCGGAGTTGGTCGACGGCGTGCAGGTCCAGCGGGTTGGCCATGCCGACGGTTGCGACATCGTCGGTGATGAACAGGGGCATGACCTGCAGCGACTCGGCCATCGCCTTGGGGACCTTGTGGGTGTTCTCCAGGTCGATGGTGTAGTGCTCGAGGTCGGCGTAGGGGACCTCGCTGATCTGCGCACGCGCCAGGGCGACCTCGCGTGGCGTCAGCAGCGTCTGCTCGATGAGCACGTCGCAGAGGCTCTGCCGCTGCTCGATGGCGACCTTGCGCAGCGGTTCGACGGCCCCGGCGGAAAGGCGGCCTTCTTCTAGCAGAAGGGCGATGATGTAGTCGTCTTGCTCAGGCAACCCTTCTGCCCCCTTCGCCGACGGTCGCGGCGTTTGCGGGTTGCATTGCGGCGATGTGCGCGATTAGGCGCGTCATGGCCTCGGCCTGGACGGGGGTGAGTTCGATGAACGAGGTGCCGAGTTCGTACGTCGGCTCGCGGTCGACCATGATGACGCGGGCGATGGTTGATTCAAGGGAGAGCGCGGGGCGGTGTTCGGATGCGGCGGCCTGCGGGTCGGTGATGGTGATGATGATGTGTGCGTGCTTGGGGAGGTAGACCTTGGTGCGGAAGGCGACCCCGCCGCGGGAGATGTCGGTGATCGTGCCGGGGAGAACGCCGGCTGAGTCGAGTGCGTTGGGGGCCAGGACGATGGCCGAGGCGTGCTTGGCGGCGATCTCGGCCTGGGCGAGCAGCGAGCATCGGACGCGCTGGTGTGCACGGACGACGAGGGCATCGCCCTGTGTGGGGGTGCCGGGGGTGGGCTTGATGGGTCTGGGCGGTTGCATGGTCAAGGGCGCAAGTGGGGCGCAAGTGGGGCGCATGTGGAGCGCATGTGGGGCGCATGGGAAGGCCGCCGATATCATCGGACTTTTGGGGGGTGGGCTTCATGGGGTTGGGGGTGGGTTGGGGTAGCCGGGGGCGCGTGTGGGGGTTATCGGTGCCGGGGGTGAGAGAAGGGCGGGGTAGAGTGGACGCGCGGCAGGGGGCATAAAAAACGACCACCCTTGTAGGTGGTCGTTGTCGGATTGCGTGTCCGGTAGCGGGGGGGATTAGTTGTTGCCGGTCTGGGTGGCGGTCTTGGCGTAGTTGTTCCAGTTGCGCATGTCGCGTACACCCTTGGTGCGTGGCGCATGGGGGCTTCATTTTTTATTCTCTGACGGGGACTTGGTGAAGGCGAGGCCGAGAACCGGGACGCCTATCTCGGGGCGGCATTTGCCGCGGAATATACCAGCGTGCGCTGTGCAGCACGCGTAGTGCGTGCCAACAAACAGATAGAGGATACAGATATCGGCGCACGATTCCAGCCCGGAATGGATTTGCAGGCAAAAGAGAAAACCTAGTAGCCCCAGACTTTGATCAATACCGTACAAAGCACAATCAAAATTGAAGATGGAGGCCTGTTCGGGGGATTGTGTATGGCTTGTGGATAACTCGGCTGGGGTGGGGGGAATCGGTTTCGGGGCGATGGTCAAGGGTCTGCGGGCTTTGGTATTGGGCGTTTCGTGCGCGGTGTGGCGTGGGGGTTGAGTGCGGAACGCTTGGGGTTGTGCTTTGGCTGCCGTGGTGGGTAAACTGTTTGCGATGGCGGATGCCGCACAATCGAGAGCTGGTGCTGGGGGGGAGACGATCCTGCGTGTGCGGGGGTTGGTCAAGCGGTTTGATGGGCGTGCCGTGCTTGATGGGATTGATATGGAGGTGGGTCCTGGGGAGACGCTGGTGATCATGGGTGGTTCGGGGTGTGGCAAGAGCACGCTGTTGCGTTGCCTGATCGGGTCGATCAAGCCGGACGCGGGGTCGATCGAGATGTTTGGGCGCGACCTGTGCAAGCAGAGCGAGGCGGGGCTTGACGAGTTGCGCAAGCAGTTTGGGATTTTGTTCCAGTCCGGTGCGCTCTACAACAGCATGACGGTGGGTGAGAACGTGGCGTTGCCGTTGCGTGAGCACACGTCTTTGGACGAGGGGACGATCGAGACGATCGTGAAGATCAAGCTCGAGCAGGTGGCGTTGCGTGAGCACGCCGACAAGTTCCCGGGGCAGTTGTCTGGGGGGATGAAAAAGCGTGCGGGTCTGGCGCGGGCGATGGTGCTTGACCCGAAGATTTTGTTTTATGACGAGCCGAGCGCGGGGCTGGACCCGGTTACGGGCGCGGAGATCGACAGGTTGATCGTGGACTTGTGCAAGGGGCTTGGGGTGGCGAGCATTGTCGTTACGCACGAGATGGACAGCGCGTTTACGATCGCCGACCGGATGCTGATGCTGGACAAGGGTCGGGTGCTGCGTGTGGCCGAGCGTGGGTGGTTTGAGAAGTTGCGGGGGATGCCCGAGGTGGAGTCGGCGGGGCTGGCCGAGGGCGAGAGGATCATCCGGCAGTTCCTGCGTGGGGACGCGACAGGGCCGCTGACGGAGCGTCGCGGCGGGAGCAGTTACGCGGAGGATTTGCTGGAGCCTTGAAGGATTGAGGGTGTGCGGGTGATGCTGGTGGGTGCTAGGGTGGGCCGTTATGAAGAACACGTCGAACAACTTTGTGGCCGGTCTGTTTGTCATCGGCGGGGTGGCCGGGTTTGTGCTCATCGTGCTGTTGTTGTCTGGGGTGCGTTTGTGGGGTGGGTCGCAGGTGCCGTACACGGTGCGTTTCACGCTTGAGCAGGGGGCGTCGGGGTTGAAGCCCGGTTCGCTGGTGCGTGTGGGTGGCCAGCGGGCCGGGGCGGTCCAGAGCGTGCAGTATGTGTTGGACGCGTCGACGCAGTCGCCCATGGCGGTGGACGTGGTGGTGGGGTTGGACGCGTCGATCGTGTTGTTCAAGGACGCGATGCCGCAGCTGGAGTTGCCGCTGCTGGGGACGGTGAGCACGCTGAATATTTCGTTTACGGGCACGCCTGGCGCGGGGCGGCTCGAGCGTGGCGGGAGGCTCACGGGGATGATCGCGTTGCCGCCGTTTATGTCGCAGGCGGGTTTCGGCGACGAGCAGCGTGCGCAGGTGCAGCAGATCATCCGTGGTGGGGCGGCCCTGATTAGCGATGGGCAGAGACTCTTTACCCGCTTGAACGCCGAGAGCGACCCGCTGCTGCGCGACATCACCGAATCGGTGGCGAATGTTAAGCAGATCACCGCGGACATCCAAGCGCGGGTGGGGGACTGGTCGCCGAAGATCACCAGCACGCTGACGAACGCCGAGAAAATATCCGCTGACATCGAGGGTTCGCGCAAGCTCCTCGACGACGGGCTGAGCCGAGCGCGTGAGTTGATCGACACGGCACAGGCGGTGGTGCGCGACAACCGCCCGCGGATCGACAGCACGATCAGGAGTGCCGATGAACTGTTTGCCAAGGCGAACGGGGAGTTGTATTCCCAGGTGCAGGGGGTGCTGGAGGACGGGCGTAGGGGTTTGCGCGAGTTTGCCGAGGCTGGCCAGCGTGCCAATACGCTGATGGCCGAGGCAGCACCGGAAGTGAGGTTGACTGTTGCCAACGCGTCGCTGGCGAGCAACCAGCTCAAGCTGCTGATGGCGGAGGTTCGTCGCAACCCGTGGCGGCTGCTGTATCAGCCCGGGAAGAAGGAGCTGGAGGCGGAGTTGCTCTACGAGGCGAGCCGGAACTATGCCCAGGCCGTGGGGGAGTTGCGGGGCGTCAGCGCGTCGCTGGACGCGGTTGCCGGCGCGGGTGATGACGCGCAGACTCGCCAGCGTGCGATCGAACTGCGCGAGCAGTTGACCGGGAGCTACGACCGCTATAAGCAGGCGGAGGACGCGTTTTTGAAAATCCTGCTCGGGCAGGAGAAGAAGTAGGTGCTAGTGCACCGGCGGTGTGCGCCGCGTGATGGAGCCGGGTAGCGTGCGAGAGAACGACCTGCATGACGTGCTTGCTGGGCTTGGCCCGTGGCCTGGGCACGTGGTGGTGGGGCCTGGGGATGATTGTGCCGTGCTTGCGGGGGCGGGTGGTGGCGCGGGTGGTGGCGTAACGATCGCGACGGTCGATCAGGTTGTCGAGGGTGTGCACTTTGCCCCCGGCGAGGACCTGGAGCTGGTCGCCCGCAAGTGCATCGCG
The DNA here is from genome assembly GCA_021299385.1 of Phycisphaeraceae bacterium. Taxonomy (GTDB): domain Bacteria; phylum Planctomycetota; class Phycisphaerae; order Phycisphaerales; family UBA1924; genus JAJTGZ01. The sequence goes on from JAJTGZ010000059.1 coordinate 8,665, forward strand.
CGGAGCATCTCAGACATCGCGGCGATGGGGGGCGCGCCCCGATGGGCGTTGGCGACGGGTGCGATCCCCGCTGCGATGACGCACGATGATGCCAAGCGGCTGCTGCTGGCCGTGCACCGGTGGGGCCGGCACTGGGGTTGCCCGGTCGTCGGCGGGGATATCACAGGCACCAGCGGGCCGCTGGTGGTGAGCGTAACAGCGGTGGGCGTTGTCGAGCACGCACGCGGGGCGGTGTTGCGCAGTGGGGCCAAGCCGGGCGACGGCGTGTATGTAACAGGCCGGCTCGGCGGGAGCCTGGCGAGCGGTCGGCACCTGCGCTTTGAGCCGAGGGTGGTTGAGGGCGCGTGGCTGGCCCAGACGCTCGGCACGCGTCTGCACGCGATGATGGACCTCTCCGACGGCCTAGGGATCGACGGCACACGGCTGGCCCGCGCCAGCGGCGTCCGCCTGCTGCTCGACGCCGCGGCCCTGCCGATGCACGAGGGCGTGGCGGGTTGGCGCAACGCGGCGGGGGACGGGGAGGATTACGAACTGCTCTTTGCCGCGGGCGGCGAGGTGCCGAGCGCCTGCGGCACGACAGGCACGGCGATCACGCGGATCGGCACGGTGCAGGAGGGGAAGGGGTGCGTGATCGTGGCCGGGGGCGTGGAGTTTGAGGGTGGAGGGTTGGGGTGGGAGCATGGGGGGTGAGGGGGGCCCGCACTGCCGGCAGAGAAAGGGACATGTCTTCGCCCCAACGGGGCGCAGGGGTGTAGCCACGGGTGGAGCGCAGCGGAACCCGTGGAAGAGGTGAAACGGATCGGCCCGCCCCGGTAGGGGCGGAGGAGCGCTCTGTTCGTTTACCCACCTGAAGATGGGAAAGAGTCGCTCGGGGGTTGACGTACGCGAGGGCGGGCTCATTTTGCATTGCCGCCGTCTTGGCGCGGTCGTGTATCCTCTGCCCCTCCGGGGCAGGATCAAGAAGTAAAGTCTTCCACGGGTTGCGCTCCGCCCGCGAGGACGCGGGCTGCGCTCCACCCGTGGCTACATCCCTGCGCCCCGTTGGGGCGAAGAGAGGTGGCTTTCTCTGTGGTCGGCGTGGTGAATGGCATGCTTTGCGGGTTGATGGCGCGTGGCTTGGCGTGCCGTGGTCGAGTGGTGGAGTGGATGAGTGATGGAGTGGATGTGTGGTGGAGTGGGCGATTGAAGTGGTGGGTGGCACCTACCCGCTAATGTTCCCCCATGCACGGGCCGTTGACGATTCTGACTAGCAGCGCTGAGCAGACCGAGCGTTTGGCGGAGGTTGTTGGGCGGGTGGTGGGGGTTGGGGATGTGTTGTTGCTGGAGGGGGAGCTTGGCGCGGGGAAGACGGCGTTTGTGCGTGGGCTTGCGGCTGGGCTGGGGCATGATCGGCGGGTGGTTTCTAGCCCGACGTTTGTGGTGCTCAACAGGTATGTGGCACAGGGTGCGATCACGCTGGTGCATATGGATGCGTATCGCCTGAGCGGAGGGGATGAACTTGAGACCGTCGGGTGGGAGCATGTGGTCGATGCCGACGGGGTGCTGGCGGTGGAGTGGCCTAGCCGGGTTGGGGATCGGCTCGGCGAGATCGACCCCCGGCGTGTTGCGCGGGTGTTGCTGGAGCACACGGGGGCGGAGTCGAGGCGCATCACGATTGCGCCGCCGGAGAACTGGACGAGGCGCCCGGGGTTTGGCGGTCTGCTGACGCTTGCGGGCCGGAGAGTGGCGACAACGTGCCCGGCGACGGGCGTGGCGGTGCCGATGGACTCGCCGAGCTGGCCGTTTGCCAGCGAACGCGCACGTTTGGCGGACCTGCACCGGTGGTTGACGGGTGGGTATGTGGTGTCGCGGGAGTTGCAGGAGGGGGATGAGTAGTGATGAGCGATGAGTGGTGAGCGACGAGTGGGGGGGGGTTGAAAAGTGGCATAGGTTCAGAGTGACAAAGGTGCAGAGTGGTGGTGGCCCTGAAACTTTGCCACTTTGCCACTTTGCCACTTTGCCACTTTGCCACTTTGCCACTTCGTCACTTTGCCACTTCGTCACTTTGCCACTTCGTCACTTCGTCACTTCTCAAGCCGCTCCGCGCTTTTGGGTTTTTGTGCGCCCCAGAGCCAGCCCAACCTCACCCCTGCCCCTCCCCTCGGGGGAGGGGTTCGCGTGTGTGGCTGCTATAGTCGATGGCCCTGGATGTCGGCGCGTTCGTGCCGGTGCTGCGGGGGCGTTTGGAGGCTTTGGTTATGGGTGGTATATCGCCGATCTTTGTGGTCCTGCTTGTGATTGCCGCGCTGGTCCTGCTGGTGCTGGTGTTTATCGTCGGGCAGTTTTTCAACCTCTATATCCAGGCGTTGACGAGCAACGCGCGGGTGAGCATCATCGACCTGATCGGCATGCGGCTGCGGAAGGTGGACGTGCGGACAGTGGTGCTCTCGCGCATCCGGGCGGTCAAGGCGGGGCTGGATGTTTCGACGAGCCTGATCGAGACGCACTACCTCTCGGGCGGGCGCGTGCCGACGGTGGTCTCGGCACTCATCGCGGCGCAGAACGCCAACATCCCGCTGACGTGGAAGACGGCGTGCGCGATCGACCTGGCCGGGCGGGATATCTTCGACGCGGTGCAGACGAGCGTGAACCCCAAGGTTATCGACTGCCCGGCCGTGAGTGGCTCGCGCACGACCATCGACGCGGTGGCCCAGGACGGCATCCAGCTCAAGGCCAAGGCACGCGTAACGGTGCGGACGAACCTCTCACGCCTGGTCGGCGGCGCGACGGAAGAGACGATCATCGCCCGCGTCGGCGAGGGGATCGTTACGACCATCGGCTCGGCACGCAGCCACAAAGAGGTGCTGGAGAACCCCGACAACATCTCCAAGACCGTCATGGCCAAGGGGCTAGACGCCGGGACGGCCTTTGAGATTCTTTCGATCGACATCGCGGATATCGACGTCGGTGAGAACATCGGCGCGCAGCTCAAGGCGGCGCAGGCGGACGCGGACAAGAAGATGGCCCAGGCCGAGGCCGAGAGCCGGGCGGCCAAGGCACGTGCGCTTGAGCAGGAGAACCGTGCGAAGATCGAGGAGAACAAGGCGTTGGTGGTGCTGGCCGAGGCGGAGATTCCGCGTGCGATCGCCCATGCGTTCAACACGGGGAACATGGGGGTGATGGACTACTACCGCGTCAAGAACCTTCAGAGCGACACGCTGATGCGCAGCGCGATTGCCGGCGGCGGGACGCAGTCGGTCGGCGAGCGTGGGCCGCTGAGCTGAGCGCTTATGCTCAGGGCACATGGCCGGGCCTTTGCTGAACATCGTGCTGCACGAGCCGGAGATACCCAACAACACCGGGAACATCGGGCGGACGTGCGTGGCGACGGGGTGTGCGTTGCACCTGATCGAGCCGCTGGGCTTTGACACCAGCGAGAAGGCGTGCCGGCGTGCGGGGTTGGACTATTGGCCCAGGCTGGCACCGTCGCGCCATGCATCGCTGGATGCGTATCTGCAATCGCAGCGGCCCGGGCGCGTGTGGCTCTTGAGCACCCACGCGACGGCGAGCGTGCACGAGGCCGATCTGCGCCCTGGCGACCACCTTATCTTCGGCAAAGAAACGCGCGGGCTGCCGGGCGAGGTGCTTGAGCGGTTCCCGGGGAGGGTGTTGAGCATGCCGATGTTGCCCACTGAGCGGTCGTTGAACCTGGCGACGGCCGTGTGCGCGGCGGTCTACCTGGGCATCGACCAGATGCTCCGCCGGGGGGAACTACGCCTGGACTCCTCCGGCCGGCTGGTGGGGGTGGGGGTGGGGGTGGGGGCCGGGATTGGTCCGGGGGCCGGCGGGGCCGGCGCACCGGGTGCGGTTGGGTGAACTATCCTCGGCTGATGAACTCCAAGCCCAACAACGCGAGCTGGCTTGCTGATGCACACAAGGGCGCACGCGTCTGCGTCCTGCTGCTGTGCGCTCTGGGCTGTGCGGCTGGGTGCCAGCGGTCGCTGCTGGCGCCGACAGACTCGCGCACGCCGTTTGATGCGTATGACAGCGTGCGCGGGCAGAACACCCCGCAGCAGGTGGACGATGAGGTGGGCCAGCCGAAGGTCAACCTCCGCCAGCGCTTAGCGCCGAAGAACTAGGGCGGCCCGGCGATCCACTGCTCGAACCAACTTCTTCAAGCAAACGATGCCATCTGCCCGGCGTATGCCCGGAGCGTCGCCACAAACGGTCTCGGCTCGATGCCGAAGTGCGCCCGGAGCTTGTGCAAGTCGGCGTCGGTGTCTAGCGTTGCCATCTGCGCCTGCCCGGCATCAAATGGCAGCAGGCTGCCCAGGCCCGTGTGCTTGGCGACGGTGGCGATCGCCGCGGCGTGGGTGCCGGGGACGGGGATCGTCGGCAGGCTCTTGTCGCACCCGGGGAGCGTGTCGCGGAGCAGTTCGGTAAACTCGCGCCAGTTCAGCGGGTCAGGCCCGGCGACGTTGTAGACCTCGCCGATCGTCTGGGGGCGCGAGAGGGCCTCGCAGAAGAGCGTCGCCACGTCGTCGACGTAGACGGGGGCGAGGATCGCAGGCTCGAGCGTCAGGCGTGGCAGGTGCACGCCCTCCTCGTGGTCGACGAGGCGGACGAAGTAGGGCAGCACAAAGAAGGGGGGCGTGCCGCCGCTGGCCAACTTGCCGATCGTCTGCACCAGTTCACCCTCCGGCCCGTGGATAAGGCCCGGGCGGAAGACGGTCCACGCCAGCCCGCTGTGGCGGACGAGCATCTCACCGTCGAACTTGGTCCTGGAGTATTCCGCCTGCCCATCGGGCGCGACGCCGATGGCCGACATGTGCAAGAAGCGGTCGATGCCCGCCGAGCGTGCGGCGTTGATGACCGCAGAGGTCGCGCCGACGTGCATGCCCTGGAACGTCGCGGCGGGTTTGCCCGCCCGCCGGACCTCGCGGATAATGCCGACGAGGTGGATGACGGCCTGGCACCCGGTCAGCAGCCGGGTGAGGTCCGCCGGCGACGTTACGTCGCCGGCGACGGTGCTCAGGCCCGCGTTGCTGGGCAGCACGGCCTGGGCCTTGGCCTCATCGCGGACGAGCGCTCGCACGGCATAGCCGCGTGCGAGCAACTCCTTGACTACTGCGCGGCCGACAAACCCGGTCGCGCCCGTAACGGCAACGGTGGAAACTGATGTCATGACGCAGGATAGGAAGCGATGGGCGCGTGCGTCCGCAACACTCGGGCTTCGCCCCCGGCTTGAAAGAAACAGGCCCCGCGTGCGCGGGGCCTGCAAGAGTGAACATGCTCAGGGAGTCGCGCTCAAGCCCTCGGGCTCACACCGTGGTGTATTGCCCGCGGGCGACGCGCTTAAAGTGGCTCTTCTTGAGCAACGCGGCGTTGACCATGACCTTGAAGTTGGGG
>JAJTGZ010000060.1 GCA_021299385.1 Phycisphaeraceae bacterium
GCCCACCAGTAAAGAACGTCGGCACAACAAAGCGCAGCCCGGTTGCGACGCTGTCCGCCGGTATCGAAGCGACCTCGACCATCGCTACCCCACTGACGTGCGAAACAAGACTGGGCGTGTCGAACGCGGTCGTGTATTTCACCCACCGTTCCACGTTGTCGGGCAGGACGCCAGCAGCGGGAACCGCACCTTCAAGCACCGCGAGACGCCTTTCCTTGGCGTTGATCTCGTCTTGGATCGAGATGAACTGCCGTTGTACCCCCCCTGGGCTAGTGTCCCCGGAAAGGCGGAAGTAACTCATGGCCGCTCCTCCCTCTTGGACTGCTTGGGCAAGTCTCGGGTGAGGTAGTTGATGATTCCATCGACACCCATCACGCGGGGCACCCACAGCGCACCCTTGAGGTCGCGGACGTTCTGCTGGCTGAAGTCGTAGTTCGGGTTGATCGGCCCAAAGATTGCGTCTTTAGAACGCCACGCAGACCTTGCCCAGTCGAACGTCGGGTTGTCCAGCAGCGTGCCGCGCTGCCCGGTCGTGCGGGCGAAACTGAACACCTCGTCAAACCCGAACATCGGGGCCACGGTATCGACCGCCGATGGAAGCAGCGACGAGTACGCCGCCTGCGAGAACCCGGCTTTGATGAGGCCCTCAGCCGAGAGGTACTTCTTCTGCCACTCCAGCCGCTTGTCGGGTGGGAGTTCCAGCGATCGAAGGTAGCCGACCACTGCAAACCCAGCAGCAGCACCGATCGAACTGATCCCCCACTGCATGAACGCCGCCTTGTCGGCCATGGCGACGTTGTAGAGCAGTTTGCCCTCCCACGCGCCGAAGATGAACGTCCGCAACTGGGCGATCACCTTGCCCATCTCGGTGGTCATCCAGCGGGCGTATGCCGCGGGGTTGTTCTGCTGCACCAGCCGGCTGGTTTGGAGCTGTAGCGCGTTGCGGAAGGCCGACCCTGCACCCACGTCGTCCCACGTCGAGAAGTCGAGCTGCACGTTGCCCAGTTCGTCGCGGGGGGCCTTGCGGAGTTGGACGGCGATGCGCTCGAGCATGGCCTCGTCCTGGATGCCCAGCCCGAGCCGACGCTGGGTGCTGAGTTTCTTGCCCGACCACACCTTCGTGGCCACCCCATCTATATCAACCTCGATGTACTTGCCGCTGCTGGCGATGTCCGCCCAGCGGTTCAAGACCGACAGGCCCGCCACACGCTCGATCGCCGTCTGCCCTGGAGCCGTCAGCGAGACATTGGACGCCAGCCGCGTGCCCTTGGAGATGAGTTCCTCGACCTTGTTGGTGCGGGCCATCTCGTCTGCAAAGCCCGGCAGCACGCGCTTGGCCGAGTAGGACTCGCCCAGACCAGTGAAGTAGGCCATCTCCCGAAGGCTCTGGTCCTTGAGTTGGCCGTTCTCAAGCCGCTTGAACATGCTCGCCACGTCGGGCATGTACTTGGTGACCAGCGCGGGGCCAACCTCGGCCATTGCCCCGACGATCTCGAAGGAGTTGCGGATGCCTGTCGTCGCGTTGCTCATCAGCCGGATGTAGTTGAGGTTCCTGATCGCCCGCATCGTGCGGACAGTCGCCGTGTTCTCTGTCAGCGGCACGCCCTGGGCGAGTTTCAGGCCAATCTCGATCTTCGACAAGTCGCGGTTGATTGCTCGCTCGGAGTACCCGGGCGTCGCCTCGGCCTCATTGCGCAGAGCCTTGAGCAGGTCGCCAGTCGTCTCAATCTTCTTGCCGGTGATCTGCGAGGCGTTGCGGTAGACCTCCGAGACCGCAGCCTGGCCCAGCACCCGGCGGGTGTAGACGCTGGCGATCGCCTCGGCGTTGTTCTCCAGCAAGTCCTCGATGCCCAGCGTCGTCTCGTTCCCGGCGAGGTCCACAACGTCCTGGCTGTGCGTCTCGTCCAGGGCCGTGCGGCGCCGTGCCTGCGACATGACCCCACGCTTCTCGGGGTCGCGCCCGAGTTTCTCGGAGATCGCCAGGATTTGACGCTCGCTGACCTGACCGCCGACCTGCTCACGGAGCATCGCGGCGATCTCCACCGGGTCAGAGAGTTCAATCGCGGCCACGGCGTCGCCGGTGTTCTTGGTGCCGACCTTCTTGAGCCAGTTCTTGGCAATGATCGTGGCCAGTTCGTCGGCGGTGATGCCGTCGCTCTTGCCCAGCCGGAATCCGCCGATCTTGTTGTATCCCTTGATGACGGCGTTCCGCACGACATCCAGCACCGTGTCCTCGTCAAAGCGGGCGTAGGCGTCGTCGATCTTGTTGCGGCTGCCCATCCGGGTGAAGTAGGTGTCGCTCTGGTCGAAGCGGTCAAACCCCTTGACCCCGTGCCGGGCCGCAAGGCTGTGGTTTTCGGCAAACAGTGCCCGGAGCCGGTCGGCGGCGTTGTTGACCTCGGCGTTGTCGGTGTATTCACCGCGCGGGCGGCGGACGGCGCGGCCAACCTCCTCCATGAACTGGTCGCGCGGGACGGGTTCGACGCCGGACTCTCGCGCCTTGGCGATGTGCCGGGCGTAAGTCGCGTCGTTCTCGCTAAAGAACCTGCTGACGATGCCTTGCGTGCGGCCCTCAGCCCACTGCGGGGCGTCCAGAACCACCGCGCGGCCCTTGCGGGGGATCAGGTCGGTCAAAACCATCGCCCCAACGTCGCGCACGGCCCCGACAGGGGACTGGCCGACGTGAGAACCCATGCTGAAACGTCCTGTCAGCATCACCGTGTCGGTCCCGGGGACCATGAGCTGAGCGCCGAGCGTGCTCTTGGGCATGTCCCGCACGCTGCTGACGTCAAAGTCGCCGATCTGCTTGGGCGGAAGTTCGATTTCTGGCACCGCAGGCGCGTCCTCACCGGGTGGAACCTCGGTAAACCGCCTTTCGGCAAACGAAACCGGGGCCTTGTCGGGTGCCGGGGCTGGCCCGTCGGCCATGTCGGCAAGAACCTCGTCGATGACCGGCTTGTTGACCGCCTCGATCTCCGCCGTGCGGGCCGTCTGGTCGATCTGGTCCTTGAAGTAGAGTTGCTCTTCCTTCGTGGCGATTGCAACGGGGTCGAATCCGTCGTCCTTGGCCTGCTTCTTGATGGCCTCCCACTGGGCGTCCTTGACCATCCGACGCCCCACGGCGTCGCGGGCCTGGGCGTAGCGGGTGATCGACCCCAGCCCCGCCGTAAGCCCGCCAAAGGCTAGTTGCGTGCCGGCGTTGACCAGCAGCTCGCTGTTGGAAACGTCCTCACCAGCGACCCGAGCGCCCAAGTCAGCGGCGATCGACCCTGCAGCGCCGCCACCGCCCATGCCGACGGCCTGCTTGACGAACGTCTGGCCCGCAAGGTGCCCACCGAGGCCGAAGCCGAAGCCCGTCAGCCCAGCCGTGGCGATCTGGCGGTTGGTTACGCGGGGGTCTGAGACCGATCGAACACCCTCCAGAGTGGCAAAGGTGCCCCCGGCGACCAGCCCAGACCGCACAGCAAGCCCAGCCCGGCCCACGTTCGCGGCCATGCCCGCGCCACCAGTAAGCATACCCGCCGCCAGCATGAACGGGTTGGTCAGGGTCTCTCCGATCGTGATGGCCTTGCCCAGCGTGCCCGCGTCGCTGAGAACCTGCTCCTGCTTGGCCAGGTCTAGGTAACGCACGCGCAGGTACTCGGCGTGCTTCTGACTCACGGCACTGGCAAACCCCGTGCGGAAGTGGGGGGGGATGCCGTCGCTGAGGCGGTCAAACTCCGGCTGAGTGAGTTGGTACGTCGGGTCGCGGTCAAACGTCTGCTCGAACAGGGTGGCCCCCAGTGAGCCGGTGAAGCCGTTGTAGTACGCCGCCGAGAGTTTGTCCCCGAGGTCCATCTTGGCGTTCCTGGCCTCGGCCTCGGCGTCGAGTTGACGCTGGCGGGCGATGGCATCCGCGTTGGCCTCGAAGGTCGGCGGTGCCGTCAGGATGGTCTCAGACATGGGTTACATCTCCCCCGGACGTTTGCGGCCAGACGGAAGTTTGATGGGCCTGGGCGCGTTGCGGGCGTTCTGCCTGGCGATGATCGCCGCGTCGGCTTCTTTGCCGATGGCCCGGGCCTCGGCCTCCAAGCCCGCGGGGGTGAAGTAGACGGCCCCCTCGGTTGCACCTGACGACGGCGCGGATATCCCCGCACCTTTGATAGTTACACGCCACAGCCCTGTGCGGGTGTCGTGCGCCAGCGTCAGGTCGCTGGCCGTCAACCCGCTGTTCGGCTCGGCGGCGACGTACCGCCCGATCAGACGGTCTGCAATCGCGGGCAGTTGGCTCTTGGCCGTGTCGCTGATCGGCACACCGCGCAGGCCGACGTAGTACCCGTTGATGAAGACGTTGTCGTTCTGCACGTTCTTGGCTGCACGCTCGACGGCCACGGTCGGACTCACCCCCATCGCGGCATAGACCCTCGCGGCGGATTGCACGCGCTGGTACAGGTCGCCCGTGTTGGCGGCGTCATCCCTGAACCAGCCCCGGCTGGCCAGGGTGCGGACCTGCTCGTCGATCGCCGTGCTGCTCGGGGCACGCCCGGCCTGATCGAAGACCACACGGCGGGCGGTGATCACAGCCTGGGCGAGACGCTGCTGCTGGGCCTCTGGGGTAGGTGCCGTCTCCGGCGAGCCGATCTCCGGCAGGCTCATCGCCACGCTCACGGCGTCGTAGAAGTCCCGCTGGCGCGGGTCGCGGATCATGCTGTGCAGGTTCTGCGGGCTGGCAGCCTCCAGGTTGCGGTAGAGTTCCACCCCCGCGATCACCGCCGGCGGGATGTTCAACGTGCCGTCCTTGCCCTGCTGGAGGACGTTGGCGTCGCTGGCACCAGCGTACCCGGCGGAGAGCACCGACTGCCAGGTGTCCGGCTGGACGCCGTTCTTGCCCGCCCAAAGAGCCTGCCGACCGATGATGTTCTGGGCGATCTGGCGGTTGCCCAGACCACCCTTCTGGCCCGCGGCGATCTCCTCGGTGGCGATGGTCTCGAACGCCTGATCCGTGGCCAGGCGAACCAACTGCTCCCCGGTGCGCTTGACCGTGGCCCCGCTGGGAGTCTGCACATCCAGGCCGCGAACCGCCAGCATGTTGAACGCAAGCGTCCCGCTGTTGCCGGCGGCGAAGACCTGCCCGACCGCCGAGCCGACGATCTGGTTTTCTTCGAGGTCTTTGGTCGCCTTCATCGTCGCGCGTGCGGCCTCTTCCTCGCGGCTGTTGATCGTCTGGAGCATCGAATCGGCTTGGTCGCCGCGCAATCCCGGCCGCATCTCTTCGAGCGTGGACCGTGCCGACGCGAAAGAATGCCCGGGGACGCCCCGCTCGGCGTTGTAGAGGATCGAGCCGATGGTGTCGCGGGCTGATTCGTAGCGTTTGCCCTGCTGCTGGTCCTGAGACTTGAGCAGGTCGAGCCTTGCGGCGGCGATCTCTGGGGCGAACATGCCGCTGGGCACGGCGGCGGAGACCATCTCGAACCGTGCGCCGTCGCCGGCGTCCGCCGCTGCCTTCAGCGCGGCCAGGTAGGTCGTGCTGCCAGCAACGGCGTCGCTGACGCCCGTGGCCTTGACGGCCATGTAAGCCGAGTTGAGTTCCTCGGGGGTCTTGGCCATCGTCGCGGCGGTAGCGGCGCGGACGGCGGTGTCCTGCCGGGCCTGGGTGATGACCACGCCGTCCCGATCGGTCAACGCGCGAGAGACGTTATCGAGGATGCGATTGCGGTACCCCTCCGCCTGGGCCTCTGTCATCCCCTTCTCGGCCCGGAGTGCGGAAACCCGCTGCTGCACGATCTGGTCGGCCTGATCCGCAGCGCTGACGCCTGGGAGCCGGGCCAACTTGCCAGCGGCGATGTCCTGCTCAATCTGGGGCAGGTCGGTCGCCCCGGTCAGAGCGCCGTCGCCAGTCTCGACAGCCCGCACCTCGCGCTCGTACTGCGCGTTGTAGGTCTCGGTCTGTGCCATTAGGTCGCGGCGCTGCGCGTCTTCGTAAGCCTTCTTCTGCTGCACGCTCTCGGCAAGATTGGCGCCCTTCTGCACCACGCCCAAAACCGTGGCGAGTTGGTTGGCCAAAGAGACCCCATCGGCACCGGGAGAAACGGCGACGCCCGGCGCGTTTGCGGATGCGGCAAGGCCGGCATCCGGCATCCTGATACCGCCGCGCCGACGGGTGGAGGCTGCTGGCGCGCCACCTTCAAGCACGGTGCTGGGTACTTGGCTCATGTGTTGGTTCCCGGGTTCTGGTTACTTGCGGCGCTTGGGGACAGACTGTGCCTTGCGACGGGCCGCGTCCTTGGCGTTGAGTTCTTCCTCGGACACCGGCGGGCCGGTCATGGCCGAGTCCAGCGACAGGCCCGTCTGGGCACCACTGAACGCACCCATGACACCAGCCATCAGCGGGTCCGTCTTCTGGCTCTGCAAGGTGTCTAACTGAGATTTCACCGAGGAGTTCAGATTTACAAGCCCGCGGCCCGTATTCCCCACCCCGACGGCGTTGTTCTCAACCGTGTTGATCGTCGCCTGATTTGCCAGGGCCGCGTAACTGCCAACGTCCGACGATCCAGCCTGGCTCGCGGCCACGCGCAGACTGCCGATCGTCCTGCGGTTCTCCCTAGCGGCTTTGAGTTCCTCAAGGCTCAGCGCAGCGGCGGCCTGATCCCCCTGAATAGCCCCTGCCTCAACCACGTTGTCCTGCTGTCGCTTGATCTTGCTGTTGCCCGAGTTGGCACCGACGACACCAAGGCCGGTGCCGACAAGCGCACCGACCCCGGCGGATGCTTCTGGTCCCATTGTGTGTGCCCTTAGTTGATGGTGCGGTCGATCAGGAAACCCAGCGACGTGATCGTCATGGGCTTGGCCGTGATGCTCTCGATGATGATTCGGGTGTCCCGCGCGTCCCCGCCGACATTGGCCTCGAACTCGCCCTCTTCTTCGATCTGTGCCCCGGATGCCGAGTAGGGTGGCCCGGGGACCATCGTCCGCACACGGTCTGCACGGTTGCGCTGCACGCACCGCACGCGGTAAGAGCCGGAGTCCTTGTGCCCGACGATCACCGAGAGTATTTGGGCGTAGGAACCGCTGACCACGCGCCCGTTGCCGTCGCGCACAAAGGGCGGTGTCGGCTCATGGAACGACACCATCGGCCGGCCCAGCACGCAGTCTGTCGCGCTGTGGTCACCCGTGCGTGTAACCGTCGTGCCCGGGGACGTGGTGGCTACCAGCTCGGTCCCGTCGGGCTTGACGATCGCGGTGATGCTCGTGTCGGTCAGGCCACCGGGCAGCGTCCACGTCGTCGTGCCCGCCGCAAACACGCCGCGAATGACCATCACCCGGTCCAGGCACGGCACGTAGGGCGTGCCGTTCTCGGCCACAGGGACGCTCAGGCTGTGCGATTCCAGGGTGTACTGACTGCCCCTCTTGACGATCATCATCAGCGTGCGGTCCAGCACCGCCATCGACCGAACGGTGTTGCCGGCGCCGAACTCCCAGACCGACCACGCCGACTGGAGTTTCTCAGAGCCGTTGTAGAAGTACGAGTAGGTGTAGATCACCGAACCGTCTGTCGGCAGCACCAGGACCATGTTGGAGCCGGGTGCTACGTCGATCGACTTGATCGTCGGCAGCAGAAGTCCGGGCACATGCGAGCCGACGTTGTTGGCGAACAGGAGCGTCTCGGTGTCGCTGTAGGCGTACTCGTAGAGCGTCCCGCTGGAGGCCATCGCCCCAGCGAAGAAGACCCGAGCATCAGACGCCACGGGCCGGACGCCCGGGGCGCTCTTGTACCGCGTGCCCATCGTGATCGAGGCGGACGACGGCGTGAGGTCTCCGACCGCGCTGAAGTCAAACTGCTGCCCGGCCTTGCTGAACAGCGTCAGCACGCTGCGGATGGGGACGGCGAAGTCCAGGTCTACGACCGATTCCTTGTCCCCGACCACCGACCGCTGGATGGGATCGTCATCGGTGATGTTGGCCGGGTTCTCGACGAAGAACTGGTAGTAGTCGTTGTTGGCAGAGCAAAGCACGCGCTCGCCGCCGATCAGCAACAGCCGGTTGTCAAAGAAGCCAATGTCGGCGATCGGGCGACCCGAGGCCAGCAGCTCAGGTAGCGGGTTGCTCTCGGGCGATCCGTCAGGGCGGAACCCCCATTCCAACTCCCGCAGCACAAACGTCGGCGGGTGGGAGTACGAAGCGTTGAGGTACAACTGACGGCGGTTGTTGCGGACAGTCGCGTCCAGCACGCCCTGCCAGATGATTACCTCGTCGATGGTGCCCGAGAAGGTGCTGCCGATGTTCCCCGCCGACGGCTGGCCAGGCGTCGATAGGACCGAGAACGGGCCAACGCCGGTCTCCGTGAGCGGGTAATCGGTGCCGTCAACGGACAGTTGCAGCGTCCCGCCCTGGCCTGAGTGGGTAACCACAACCTCGTGCATCCCCGCGGCGGTGATCGGGGTTGCGATAGCCGTGGCAAACTCGCGCCCGTTGACGCTGACGGTCATAAACCCGTTGGCAAAGCCAGAGGGTCCCTTGTTGGCGTAGACGGCGAACGCCACTGAAGTGAGGACGCCGCCGAAGCCCCGGCTCACCACCGCCGTCAGCCCCAGAATCGTGCCGATTGCGCCGGTGTTCACCTTGGCCTTGCACTCGAAGGTAAACCCGTTGGCGACCGCAGCCTCGAACCCATCCAGGGCAGGCAGGGTTACGCTCTGGGTCGTGCCGTTGAAAGTAACAGCGGTGTTGGTGTCCCCGGCGATCGTGCCCGCAACACCAAGCGTTGGCGCGGCGACGTAGGTGCCGTTGGCTCCCTTCATCTGCTCGACGGCGACGGTGCCGGACGTATCGCCCAGTCTCCACCACCAGAGCGGTCGCATGGATATCGTCATGGCTGACCAGCCACCGGGCCAGACGCCACCGAGGGCAGTGCGGATCAGAGCCACGGGCATCGTCTGAGGGTTGAGTTGGGCCGTGGCCTGACCAGGGGGGGGAACCCTGACCCAGCGGTCCTCGGGCGTTGAGGTCGCCAAGTCAGACAAGCCAGTGCCAGCCGCAATCGTCATGCCAGTCAGCCGGAACGGACGCCCTGCCGGTGCCGTGGCCAGGGCGTAGACCTCGGGGTCCAACGGGGCCAGCACCGCGCCAGAGGATGGAAACGACGCTGACTTGCCAGACCACGGGCTTGTGATCGTGAAGTACCCACGATCCGCACCAGCCCCGCCAGCGGTGTTCATCGAGGTAAACGACACCAGCGCGTTGACCGCGCCAGCGTTGCGGATGGCCCGTTGCAGCGCAGCCGCCACGTCTTGCAGGTCCGCCACACCGGCTTGGTTCATGTCTACCCGGAAGTCCACCGAGTCGCCGATGTCGATGAACGCCACGGTGCCGGTGTTGGCCGGGGGAACAGCGTACTCCAGCGTGATCGAGTCGTTGTTGACCCGGCTGGTGATCCGCGCGTGCGTCGGGGTAAAGCCCGTGCCCGCTGTGATGTTGATGAACTTGTTAGGCTCGAACGTCCAGTTGGTAAACGCCCCGGTTTTGGTCAGGGTCTTGGTGGCCTGGACCCATGTGCAGTTAGTCTGCGAACTCAGGAACGTCGAGAAGAAGACCCGAGCGCCCATCGGGTTGTAGTCCCGGTTGAGCCAGATCGCCACCCCGGACCAGTTGGAGTCCATCTCATCCATCCGCATCGTTGCGAACGTGCTCAGGCCCGGCTTGTACCGCCAATACCCCGGTGCCGCAGCAGGCGAGTCGTCTGTCGCCCGCAGTGTGGCGTTGGGTGCCGGGGTCCGGGACGTGAGTATCTCGTATGTCCGGCACTCGCGGTCGAGCGTGTAGGAATCGCTGCTCTTGGATGCCGGTACGACCGTTGTGTTCAGCAGCAGCGTGTAGTCCCCGATCGACACACACCGGATCGACGCTGCGGGGCTGCTTCCAAGGTAACTGGATGCCCGACCGGCGTAAACCACACCCTTGACGCCATCTTTGGTGCGGATAGAGACTACCCCGGCGCCGTACAGCAGCCCGTACTGCTCCACCGAGTCGCGCATGATGGGGTGAATCCGAACGTCAGCGTCCGCAGCAAGGCCCGCAAACTCGTCCAGCACCGCGAGGAACCGCGAACCCCAACGCCTGACGACGCCGTTAGCCGGGTCGTAGATGACGTTCTTGGCGTCCTGGGCCTGGCCGGGGTAGCGGTTGCGGGCAGGCTGACGGCTGATCCCCCCGGTGATCCCGTCGAAGGTGAAGCGTGCTTGTTCAGTAGCCACGTTCTTCCTCCAGGTTCGAGTAGCCTGCCCGGCGAGAACGGTTACCACGCATCGCCCGAGCCTCAGCCGTCTCGTGGCTGTTGAACCTGCGCAGGTCAGAGTCCTCGTCCTCGGCCTCCATCCGGGCCTTGTCGCGGTTGTCGGTGATCGTCGCCTCGTTGGAGATCGAACCCTTCTTGTAACGCTGGAAGGCCATAGCAGCCTCGATAGCGATGTACCGGGCGAGTTTGTTGCTGAGTTGATCGAAGGAAATGGTCTGCGCCAGCGTCAGTTTGACCAGCCCGGTGAACACAAAGGTCCGGTCGGCGTCGTTGAACAAGCGACCACCCCGCGGCGTGATGCGGAGAGGCTCATCAGACGACTGCCTGACCGTGATCCAGTCCGTGCCCACCCGCAGGAAGCCGTCGGTTAAGGCTGTGCGAGCCGACCCAGCACGGGTGGCACCGCTGGCCGAGCCGGTGAGCGTCTGGCCCCCGGTGAAGGCCACCGTGCCACGGTTGGCCAGGAAGATCGTCGATCCCACGACGGCCTGGACGATGCCCTTAGCACCGCTGACGGACTCGCCCACGCTCTCGCCGACCAGGAAGGAGTACGCCGCGCCAGGACCAGTGCCGACGGTAAACGCGATCGAGTCGGTGGGCGGGTAGACCTCAACGGCTGGGTCGGTATTCTGCGCCCACCCGCGCTCGAGAATCCTGATCCGCTCACGGTCAAGGATCGACTCGGCCTCACCGGCATCGCTGGTCTGCCCGGTGTCGAGCGCAAGCACCGGGGCAAGCCTCATCTCAGTCAGCATGAGGTTGATGCCTTCGAGTGTGGTCATGGTGCCTCCGGCAACTGGGTGAAATAGCGACGGTGGGAATCGAACCCACGACCTCTGGGTTATGAACCCAGCGAGATACCGCTTCTCTACGCCGCGTCATGTGCTATCGAACGTCGGAATCAAGCCTCTGCCCAGCCAGGATTGCCGCCCCGCTGGGCTGGAACAGGATGCTCGGCACGGGCCGGGCCGCGCCCGGAAAGATCGACTGCATGAGCGTCAGAGATCCGTAACTGCCAGATGGGATCAGGGTAATTCCAACGCCCGTCCCAGGCGTGCCGGGCGCACCGATGAAGGCGACGGACGAAAGCGGCGTGATCGGCGCAAAGAAGAGGTTGTTCAGCGTGTTTTGGTTGTAGGTCTGTGCAAGCCGGTTCAACAGTGCCTGCCCTGCGTTGAGTGCAGCCCACATCGCACCTCCTTGTGCAAAGGTGTCAGTTGTTGTACCCTGAACGGCCACGGGTTCGGCATAAAACACCCTATTTCCAGTAGAGATCAGGGGGCCGATGATGCTCACCATCGACCCAACCCAGTTGTCAAGGAACGCTTGCCGTGTAGTATTGCTTATACCCATGACACTGATGTTGGTGTGCAAGTAGCACGGTATGAATATGTCCCATCCGCGCAACTCTGTCAGCACCCGACCGTGGGAGCCAGCGAAGTCTGATGTAGTAGTGCTAGAACCCCTACCGAGCAGCGTCCACCAGATAATGTCCGGCGTGTTTGTGTTGGCCGGCTTGCTGCTGCGAAACCCGTTGGGGAAGTTGTTAGCGAACCAACCGACAGAGAAATCTTGTGCCCAGTTGCCAGGGATCGACGCGGCGGGCGTAAGTCCACCGCCGATGCTGCCGCTTTCCGTGTAGTTGTCGCCAATGAACGCCGCCGGGACGCCTGCGGCAACAAGCCCGGCATCCATTGCGATCGCGCTGCCAAATGTGTACGTTGCCGTGGCAACGCCGGGGTCCAGGCCGATTGGCCAGGTCTGGTTCAAGCGACCAGCAGCAAGGATGGCCCGGCCTCCAACATTCTGCGCAAACAGGCTTGTCAGATCAACCAGCGCGTACCGCATCTCGCCAGTGGTTTTGTTGAACCCGAGATAGATGCCGAACCTGATATGTGATGGGTATGCCCCCGAAGCGTCTCGCAGACCCGCAACGTCGCAGAGGTAGCGTGCGTTAGCCGCGGGGCCTTCCTGGAGGATGCTGACGTTCGTCGTGCCCGTGGGAACGACGCTCACCGACGCCATGACCGTGCCATTCCTGCCAGAGCCGGGCCGCATGATCGAGTAAGTTGCGCTGCACGTATTGGGCACAAACTCCATCGGCCACCAGACCCACGACCAGCCGTTGAGGCTCGGCACCTGTCCGATATCACCCTCAACGCCAGACCCGTTGCTGGTATAGGTCCGAGTGATGTTCCCGTTGGCAGCACCAGAGGCGAGCCACCTCGCACGGAAGGGGTTGTTACCGCTGGCCGTGTAGTTTGTGTACGTCCACGTCGGCGACCCGCTCAGGTTCTCGATGCCCATGCGGCTCGCGTCGGGCAGGGCGGCGGTCGTGGCCAGCGCGCTCGGCTCCCAGGAGTAACTTGTCAGGTTGCTCGGTGGGCCGTTGAACGTGTCGCGCGCAAACCACCCGGCATTGACCGTCGAGGTGATGGCGGGGTAGATGCGGACGCCAAGGGGTGTTCCAGGACCGACGTTTACACTGTTCGCGTTGTTAGCGGTCCATACCCACAGCCTGCCTGTTGTGTTCCCGAGCACACCGAAGCCGGTTGTCGCGTTAGGGATGTCCGCCGTGATCGCGCCGGCAAACCTGCCGTCAATCGCAAAACCGATGTAGCCTGCGCTGGTGTAGCGAACAAAGACGGTGATGCGGTAGATGCGGTTGAACTCCAACTGCGCAGTACCGGTGCCGCTGCCGACGTACTGGTGGGTCCCGTTGAGAACGACCGTAACAGACCCGCCCACCGTCAGAGTTACGGCGACGCCTGAGACGTTGCCAACCGCGTCTTTGCGGGCAGTGAACGCCAGCACACCCTCCCTAGGGGACGTGCCAACGGTCAGCCGGAGAAGTTCGAGGTTGTTGTGCGTGCCCGCCACAAGCGAGGCTTGGGTAGCCGTGAACATCACGTTGATCGACTCGGTGGCGATCAGGTTCGCGTCGGCACCATTGAACGGAGGCGTCGCACCGGCCGGGTTCAAGAACTGGAACGTCGCCGCGGAGTTGCTGTTGTACTGGATGTACTTGGATGTGCTGTCGCTGCCAAAGACGTACAGCGGCGCGATGGAGAACAACCCCGTGTTCCCAGAACTCACGGCTGTCCCGTCGGCAACACCAGCCCAAGCCGACGGCACGATGTTGGCGTTGACCACCACCTGCGCCCCGGCACGGGCAGGCCCGAGCAAAGCCACCGCTGCAACACCGATGACAGTGAAAAGCCGACCGATCAGACCCGTCTTGATACTCATGGTGTGTTCCTTCGTGTGCGTTCGTCGATGCGGGCAACGCCCGCAGAGATGGATGAAAGTTCGCGGCTCAGTGCTTCTAGACGTTCGTTGAGTTTGTTCAGTGTCGCGTTTACGGCCTCAACATCCACATGCGCTCGGCTTACGTCAGACTCGATCAGGGATAGTCGCGTGTCCTGGATAGCGTCTGCCTTGCGTTCGTCGGCCACAAGGCTGCTTACCCAGAACACAAAGCCACTGACCATCGCAACAAGGATGCCTATCTGGATGAGGTAGTCCTTGATCGCTAGCGACACCTTCGTTTTGTCGTTCACCGTTCCGTTGGCAGTCATTGCGCTCCTCCCGGTGGCAGGGTGGGCTTCTTGCCCGGCAGCAGGGCCATGAGTTCGTCAAAGTGTTCCGGTGGCATGGCGACCCACCCGCCGATGTCAACCCTGACCACCTGCTCGGGTCCGCTCA
>JAJTGZ010000099.1 GCA_021299385.1 Phycisphaeraceae bacterium
GAAAGCCTCCTGCGCCACGCGAGGATCGAATCGTGCGGGTGCGTTGGGTACAGGATCACGACCACTGGCGTTTGCATTGTTTGACCCCGATCCAAGCCCGGTTGAAGTAAACTGGCTGGCCGCGCCCATCGGGCCTTCAAGCAGCCCGCCGGTGATACCCGCCAGGGCCAACCGGGGCAGCAGTTTGTCCGCGTTCATCGCGTCTGGGTTGACCGACCCGGCCTCGATTGCCGCGCTTGTGAACTCCTGGCCCGTTTCTTGGAACGCGCCCGTAGCACCGGCAAGGGGCGCAGCCTTCAGCGCACCGACCGCCCGCTGGCGCAGGGTCATCCTTGCCGCCGCCTGGCTGGCTTCGTCGGTGCCGATCAACCCTTTGGCCGTCAAACGCTCGATAACGGCGTTCAGGCTGGCGTCCAGCACCGCGTAGGGTGCCCCGGCCTGCACCGCGTCCGCCTGCGCCGTCGGGCTTTGGCCGGGCTGGAGCCGGGCGTTGTTCTGGGTTTCCATCGCCTGTGAGAGCTGGATCGGCACGCCCGAAGCCGCAAACCGTGCCGCCGCCGTACCCCCGACCCCGAGGCCACCCAGCCCCCGCGTCAGGACCAGTTGAGCAACAATCTGGGGTGCGTTCTCCAGAGTAACCGAGGCGATATTCAAGGGTGAGTACCAGGGCCGCTCCCCGGTAACGGCCTGCGCCGTCGGGGGGACCATCGAGTCGATCCCGGCCTGCACGCTCTGGCCCTGCTGCGCAAACCCCACCGACAACGCCTCCGGGGGTGAGAGCGTGGTGTATTGCCGCTTCTGGTTCTCGAGATCAGCGATCTTCTGGAGGATGCTCGCCCGCTGGGCCCTTGTCTGATCCGGTGTCAGGGCGCGGGTAGCCATGAACCGTTGCATCCCCTGCGGATCGTTGACCATCGAGCCGAGTGTTTGGGGCGGCTGGGCCAACACCCCGAGTTGGTTCTGGAGGTCGCGTATCTGGGTGTCGATGCGGCCGGCAAGAACCTCCCGGTCGCTTTGGGGTGCCTGGAGTTGTTCCATCTGGGTGCGCTCGGCGCGGGGGGCGTATATGGCGGCGACGCCGCCGGTCAGGGCCGCGCCTGCGTTGTAGGGGACGTTGCCGAGGTTGAGCGCCCCCCGGACGAGGGCCGCACCGAGTTCGCCAGCCGCGCCACGGCGGACGGTGCCGGGGGGGGTGATGGATGACATCACTTCGTCAAAGACATCGCCGCGAGGCTTTGGGGCTTCTAGGCTCGCCATCACCTCATCGAAGACGTCGGTAGCCATGCCCAATCGTGCCGTCCGCTTTTGGTAAAGCAATGACATTTGCGCACGGCGTTCGCGGTCGGGTTCCGTTCACCTTGTCCAGGCTCTAATCTTGTGGCATACTTACCCCTATGAAAAAGAGTCCAGTATCGGCCCTACTGGTGTGCGCGACCTTTTTAGCAGGGTGTGAGACAGCGAACCAAGGCAATTCAGGGCGGTCCTACAAATCCCCGTCGGTAGATAGAAACGCGTTCAATTTGGGGACATTGATGGCTTCTGCCCTGTGGGGCGATGGTAACTATCAGCCCAGCAAATCTTCAGCCCGGCCCAGCCAGGCACCCATCCAACAATTTGCGTTGCCGCCGTCAGTCACGATCGTCGGCGAATACACGCTTGCAACAAACATCAACAACTGCAAGTATCTGAGAATGACCGACGGCTCTCTGTGGGAGGTTTGCCCTCTAGACTCCATTGACTGCACATACTGGAATCCGTACTCCACGCTCTGCGCTATTGATGGAGATGACCTTCAGTTCCCAGTCATTCTGGTCAACGAAGACGAGGATGAGTTTGTCCAGGCCAGGCGCATTCGATAGAGCAACCCGATGAACATCACCCTTAAAATCATTGTTGTGGCATCCCTCGCCATAGGCTTTGGCTGCTTTGGGCTAGGTGTCGGTCGTCTGGCAACTTGTGCGATTCAGCAGTCGGCGGCGAGGCCCGAGTCTGGATCGCGTTTTTGGGTTGGATACAGCGACGATCGACTAGAGAAGATCGGCTACATATCGACCCCGCAAGACCTCGCGTATCAAGGATCTGCGTTTGTAGCGATTGGGCTTTCGTTTATCGGCTTTGCCTGCGGCTTGGTTGTAACTCACGGGCCCACAGAGAGCCGTTCAACCTCGCGGTAGAAAGCAGCGCGGTCGTTGCCGGTTTTCCGGGCTATATCTTGGAGAGTAGCAAACGGCACAGTCACTGTTTTACCGCTTGGCAGAGAAACCTGACGCGTATCCCTTGCCAACGGTATAGATGCTGGGCTAGACATTGCTGACGGCCCGTTTATGTTCAACAGCGCCTGCTCGATCTTGATGAGTTCGTTGACTCCATTTTCGTAATCGGGGTTATCAAACTGCAAATCGTTTTCTTCCATGCGGCGTAGTCGGCTGCGGATAAGCGAAGCGATGGCTGTCAATCGCCGACGCTCTTCTTCCTGTCTGAGCCGCAGGTCAGTCTCAGTACGGTCCATTACCGGCCGCTCACTCGGGAGAGGTTCGTACTGGCCGGGCGAAAACCCGCCTCCAATCAACCGAGTCCGCTCAAAATGCTGCCGCATGATTGACTCGGCATCGGCGTTGGCACTATCTGCTGGTACGGTCCCGTCAAGGGTTTGCGAAAGCCGAATCATCCTATCTACGGCGTTTTTGTCCTCTGCCTTGATCGCCGCGTCCCGCTGCTCGGTTTTTTCCTTCGCCGCCTTCTGCTCGCGGAACGCCCGCTCAAAGTTGTCAAAAGCCGTCTTGCTCTTGACGACCCGCCCGATCTGATCCTTGGAAGCACCCATCATCTCCAGCGTCGCCGCGCGAGCGTCCAGGTCTGCCTGCTCCTGCTCCTGCTGCCGCGCCTGCTTCGCCTTCTCCTCGGGGTCGAGCATCTTCCGCAGCCCGCTCAGATCGCCCGTCTGCCGGGTATAGGCCAGCAGATCGGCAATCTCGGGGGTCAGTTCGCCACGGCTTGAAAAGTGCTTCGTCAGCGCGTCAACCTGCTGGTTCGCCATCTGCTGGCGCTGCATCTGCTGCCAGATGCTCTGCTGCCGCGCCCGGTTCTGGGCGTTCGCCGACCGCTGGTTCTCAACGGCCAACTGCCGGTCCATGATCGCGCCCTGCCTCTTGTCAAACTGGCCGTCCCGATAGGTCTGCTCGTCCACCTGAGACTGCATGATCCGGCTGCGCAGGTCCGCCTGCGACGCCTGCCGTGCCGCACTCAGGAAGTCCCCGATCGGATCAGATTGGTCAAACACGATCTTGGGCATGGTTCAGTCCTGTGGGTACATCCGCCTGGCCCTCCGCC
>JAJTGZ010000005.1 GCA_021299385.1 Phycisphaeraceae bacterium
CCACACCGGCACCTGATGTCCCCACCAAAGTTGCCGGCTGATGCACCAATCCCTGATGCCATCGTGCCACTGCTCAAATGTCTTGGCGTAGCGCTCGGGTTGGAAGGAGATGGTGTTGGCAGGATCACCTATTGCTTCCAGAGCACCCGAAGGGTTGGCGGGCGGGGACGCCCGCCCCACCTTTGGTGGGGTATCGGTGGGGCGGGCGTCCTCGCCCGCCGTGGGTCCGCTCCCGGTGGGGCGGGCGTCCTCGCCCGCCGCCGCACCGCCCGCAGCCTCCGACAACACAACCCTCAAAAACCGATACTCCCCCGGCTTGGTCACCAACCCAGCCTTCACGGCATTGTTCTCAATATACCCAAGTTTCTCATCAAACTCCTCGGCGTCGCGGACGATGCGGTCGAACCATTCATCCTGCCACACGCTCCCCTTTGTGCCGCGGGCCTTGTTGATCTCGTGTGCCGTGAACGACTTGATGCTGTGCATGATCTCGCCGAGTGTGTGCCAGACACCATCCTCACGCTCGGTGGGCTTGACGAGCATGTGCACATGGTCCGGCATCACCACGACAGCAAAGAACCTCGCCCGCTTGCCGTGCCAATGGAAACAGGCGTCGAGGACGACCTGGCGTTCATTCTCGGTGAGCGTGCCTTTGCTGGTCCGGAACGTTACGAAGTAGGTGCTGCCGCCGCGCTCGAAGTGGGGGAGGCGGCGGATGGAGATGGTTAGGTTTTCCGAGATGCCTTGGTCCCAGGTGTGGGGGATTGCAGAGCCAGCTTTGAAGGCTCGCTTGGGGAGGGGTGAGAGAGATTGGGGTTGGTTGGAGGCAGGCGGGGACGCCTGCCCCACCACCTGGGATGCCTGCCCCACCCCTACGCCCGGTGGGGCGGGCGTCCCCGCCCGCCGCACTTGTGCTGACGCTTGTGCCTCTGCCATGGCAGGCAAGGACGCCTGCCCTACCTTTGTTGTGTTGGAGGAGTGATCAGCAAGCGCCGCGTTGGCTGAGGCCGCCAGCCTCGGGTCGGTTACCTTCACATACCACTGGTCGCTCAAGTACGGCTCGATGATCGCCTTGCTCCGGTCGCTGTGCTTGACGCTGTGCCGGTAGGGCTTGGTCCCCTCGTGCCAGCCGCGGGCCTTGAACTCCATGACCACGAGTTTGCGGGCCTCCTCGCGCTTCTTGCCCAGGAAGTTGTGGGCACCTTTGAGTTCGCTCGCGTCGCTCCAGCCGTGCTTGTCGCTGATCGTCGCGTCGGGTGCAAAGATGTTGACCACCGGCAGGTTGTGCCGCTGGCCGATCTCCCAGTCGTTGGGGTCGTGCGCCGGCGTTACCTTCAAGAACCCCGTGGCCATCTTCGCCTTCGGGTCGGCCTTCTCCTCGTCGCTGCGGGCGAACCGCTCGGGAAGCACAACATAACTGTCCTCGATGATCGGGATCACCCGCCCGATCAACGGCAGTTCAACATGCAGCCCACGCAGGGCCTTTGCCCTCGGGTCGTGCGGGTTGATAGCCACGGCGGTGTCGCCCAGGTAGGTCTCAGGCCGCGTCGTCGCAACCGTTACCCACGCCGGTGTGTCGTTCTCGTGCGCGGCGTCCTCGGGCAAAGCCCACCCACGCCGGCGGAGTTCGCCCCACGATACAGGCACCGCGTTCGCACCCTCGGGCACGTGCACCAATGGGTAGCGCAGGAAGTAAAAATTCCCGTCGATCTCCTCGTCGTAGCACTCATCATCAGCCACGGCGGTTTGCAGCACCGGGTCCCAGTTGACCAGCCTCTTGCCGCGGTAGATCAGCCCATCCTTGAACAATCTGAAGAACGCCTCATAGACCGCCGAGGCGCACTGGGTGTCCATCGTAAAGCGCTGGCGGTCCCAGTCGCACGAGCAGCCCATGAGTTTGAGCTGGTTGGTGATCGT
The DNA here is from genome assembly GCA_021299385.1 of Phycisphaeraceae bacterium. GTDB lineage: Bacteria > Planctomycetota > Phycisphaerae > Phycisphaerales > UBA1924 > JAJTGZ01. The sequence continues at coordinate 1,918 of JAJTGZ010000005.1, forward strand.
CGCTTCATACTCGTCCTTGAAGGCCTGAATCTTGGCGACAAACTTCTCACGCGAAAACTGCTGCCGGCGTAATCCCTCCTCCTTGAGCACGCGCTTTTCGACCACCGCCTGCGTCGCGATACCCGCGTGGTCGGTCCCGGCCATCCAGAGCGTCTCAAACCCCTTCATCCGATGCGCACGCACCAAAATATCCTGCAGCGTGTTGTTCAGCGCGTGCCCAAGGTGCAACGCCGCTGTAACGTTCGGCGGTGGGATCAGCACGCAATAAGGCTCGGCCTCGCCCCGCAGCACACGCGATGGGTCCGCCGCGAATGCGCGTGCCACATCCCACCGCCCGCGGATGCGGGCCTCGTGCTCGGCGGGTATATACAACGGCGGCAGCGGCTCGGGCGTAGACATGCACGCAGGATAGTGGGCGAGACCACACCCCGGCGTCGGGCACAGCCACGCACGCCTGGCCCAACCCACTACGCTTACGCCATGCAACAGCGGGCCAAGTCGATCCTCACCGCGATCACCGTTACGGCCCTGCTCGTCGCCGGCGGGGTGGCCGTGGTCCTCATCAGCCGAGCGGCGCGCGGGCCGACCTACGGCGGGCAGGGCACAGCGATGGAGCAGGCCAGGGCGACGCTCGCACCGGGCGTCGTAACCGCCGCCGACGCGCTCAAGGCCGCCGACTCACTCATCGTCAACGCCAAGTGGTCCGAGGCGATCAAAGAGCTCCGCAAAGCGGCCACGGCCTTCCCGACCGACCAGGCCCTGCGCATCCAACTGGCCAACGCCCTGCAAGGTGCACAGCGATGGAGCGAGGCACGCGCCGAGCTGGAAGAAGCCATCTCCATTGGCCCCGCCTCGGCCTCGATGCACGTCCAAACCGGCACCCTGGCCAACAAGGCCGGGGAACTCGACAAGGCCGTGGCCCACTATCAAGAGGCCCAACGCTTCGAACCTAACGAGCCACGCCACCCGCTCTTTCTGGGCATGATCCAGCTCAAGCAAGGCCAGGAAGACGCGGCCATCGCCTCCCTCTACCGCGCTACACGCCTGGATGAGCACCTCGGCGAGGCCTGGGGCACGATGGCCGAGATCGAACTTCGGCGGAACAACACCACCATCGCCCTGCAGCACATCGAGCACGCCCGCGAGGCGCAGCCCGAGTTCTTGCGTTGGCGTCTTGTGCAGTCGCGCCTCTATCGGCGCATGGGTCAGCCGCACAAGAGCGTGGACCTGCTGGTGAATCTGCCTCAGTCTGATCGCCTTGCTCCCGCCACGGCCCGTGAACTCGCCGACGCCTTCTCGATGCTCGGCCGGCACGCCGACGCCGTCGCGCTGCTAGAGCAGGCCGCTCTCGCGGCTGCGTTTGAGCACAAAGGGGCCTTGTTCATCGATGCCGCCCGCGCCGCCGAGCGTGGCGGGGATATCGACAAGGCCAAGAGCCTCGCCGCCCAGGCCCTCTCGGCCGGCAACCAACAGGCCGCAGTGCTCATCGCTGACCTCAGCAAGATTGCACCCCCACCCCCACCTGCACCAGAAGCAAACCCCAAGTAACCCCGCCTACTCCCCCGGGATCACACTCACAACCCCCTCCCACGGCGAGCTCGCCGAGGCGTACAACTTCTTGGCAATCCGCCCGGCCAGTAAACTCTCGCGCCCGGCGATGCACGCGTGGCGCATCGCACGGGCCATCCGCACTGGGTCGCCAGCGTGCGCAACGGCGGTGTTGAGCAGCACGCCGTCGGCGCCGAGTTCCATCGCCTCGGCCACGTCGCTCGCCGCCCCCACGCCCGCATCAACGATCACCGGGTATCCCTTGTCCCCACCCTTGAGTAGCTCCAGGCACAGGACGATGTTGTTGGCGTTGAGCACGCCCTGCCCGCTGCCGATCGGCGAGCCGGCGGGCATCACGCTGGTGGCCCCCGCCTCTTTGACTCGCAACGCCGCGATCGGGTCGTCGCTGCAATACGCTAGCACGTCAAAGCCCTCTTTGACCAGTTGCCTGGTCGCCTCGACCGTCGCGATCGGGTCGGGCAGCAGCGTCTTGCGGTCGCCGAGCACCTCAAGTTTCACCCACCCGGCCCCGGGGTTGTTCATCTGTTCAAGCAGCTCGCGCCCGAGCATCGCCACGCGCACGGCATCGTCGGCCGAGAAGCACCCGGCGGTGTTGGGCAACACGGTATAACGCGACAAATCCAGCGCATCGAGCAGGCTCTGCCCCTTCTCGTTGTACAGCCGCTCACGCCGAACCGCAACGGTTACGACCTGCGCCCCGCTCTCTTCGAGCGCCCGCCGCATCACCTCGTGCGAGGCATACTTACCCGTTCCGACGATCAGCCGGCTGTCAAAACGCCGGCCACCGATGACAAGAGGCTGCTCGGGCAAGGCCTCCGCACCCGGTGCGGAGTTCGGATCGTTCCTCGGCGGTGAGATCGGCTTAGTCGGTGCGTTCACCGATAATCATACGGCCACGCCCACCCCACTACGCCAGGCGGATCAGATCCTCCCGCTCGGCTGCCGATAAAATCCCCTTGGCGTCGCGCAACCACCGCCGGGCGTCCTGCACGTACCCCGCCGTCGGCTTGAGAGTCCGCCCAGCCTGCTCTGCCCGTGCGCACCAATAGCGGTTGAACCTTCTCATCAACAACTCCCGCGTGAGTTTGGCCGCCATGCTCGCCAGGGCGATGGGTAAAAACGCCTCCTCACCCTCCGGTTGGAACAGCGCGTGCATCATGCCAGCCTCTTCACTCTCGGCATCCCCCCCCGGCCCCTGCACGCACAACTCATACCGCGCACGCTCGGGGGTCTGCTCAAGCATCGTCACACCACCGCGGTCCTCTCGCTCAGCCTGCGCCAACAGCGGCATCCATTCATAAATCGCCGGCCCATACTCCGTCCGTCCACCCTGCCGGTCGCACACCACCCTGGGCCCCCCGCTCGCCAGCCCGCGCGAGGCACCCACGGCAAACTCATCCCACACCCACTGCATGTGCCCGGCAACCCCCAGCCCCGTCGCCGCCGACTTGCTCCCCGCATTCTTGACGATCCGGTTGAACGTCGCTTCGCCGATCACCGTCGCCGACAGGTCCAGCAGCCGAACTCCCGCATCCGCCAGCACCCCCGCCAGCAGGTTCCCGGCAATCCCCACACCCGCACCCGCGCCCGCCCCATCCAGCGCAATCGCCTCACCACCATACCACGCGTGCGGCTCCGCCTGCGCTCCGAGCAACCCCAGCAGTTCCGCATCCGTCCCCGCCCGATCCCCGCGCGCCGCGAGAATCGCCAAAACCCCTGCTTGCAGGTGTTCTAGCGGGTGTGCCGTGTCGTTGGCACGCTTGAGCTTCTTGCTGTCGGCAATCGCCACGCGGCCTCGTGCATCCCGTGGCTTCTTGCACACACCCCGGCTGAGCACCTGCCACAGGTCCGGCGCACCCTGCCCAGGCTCCCAACCCTCGACTGCAAAGACCGCTCGCGCAACGACCAACGGCCCGAGCATCGGTCCATACCCCGCCTCGTCGATCCCGGCTATCACCAGCCCCATCCCGCAGGGTACACATGCCCACCAACCCCGAGCCCCACGGCGTATATGCTCCAACCCATGCCCGCATGGATTATCGATCCCGTTGCGTGGCTGCGGGGGTGGAACGCCTTGGGCGTTGCCCTGCTCTTGATCGAGTGGCTCATCCGCGTCCTGTTGATCGTCCGCATCGTTCGCCGGCGCTGCCCGGGGCCTGAGTCGCTCGGGTGGATCGTCCTCATCGGGCTGGTCCCCTTCTTCGGCCTCTTCTTCTACGCCTTCATGGGCGAACGCCAACTCGGCATGCGCCGCGTCCGCAGGCACGAGCAGATCGCACGCTCGGTCGACAAGGCTGCCGTCGCCAACGCCCTCGCCGGCATGCAAGACTGGTGGCAGACCCACGGCCAGGCCCAGCAGCTCGCCCGCGCCGCCCAGACACTCACCGACATCCCACCCGTCGCCGGCAACACCCTCGAACTCATCGACTCGGCCTCAGACCTGCTCGACCGCCTGATCGCCGACATCGACCGCGCCGAGCACCACGTCAACATGCTCTACTACATCTGGGGCAACTCAGCACACGCCGGGGTCGTCTGCGATGCCCTCGCCCGCGCCGCCGGGCGGGGCGTCGCATGCCGGGTGATGGCCGATGCCGTCGGCTCACGCGTGTGGCTCAAAGGCCCTTGGCCCGCCCGCCTGCGCGCCGCCGGCGTACACGTCCAGGCCGGGCTGCCCGTCAACCTCTTCCGCCGCAGGCTGCACCGCATCGACCTGCGCAACCACCGCAAGATCACCGTCATCGACGGCCACATCGCCTACTGCGGCAGCCAGAACCTCACCGACGAGCGCGTCCGCACCCGGCGCATCCCCCCTCGCTACCGCTTCTGGATCGACGCCACCTGCCGCATTCAAGGCCCCGCCGCGACCGCGCTCCAGGCCGCGTTCTTGGCCGACTGGCTCACCAGCACCGACGAAGCATCGATCCCCGATATCAAGCAGTACCTCGCCGTCGCCAAGCCCAGCGGCGACTCGATCGTGCACGTCGTCCCCTCCGGCCCCACCTCGCGTGTCGATGCCATCCACCAGTCGCTGGTAACGATGCTCAGCGTCGCCCAACGCGAGATCATGATGACCACGCCCTACTTTGTGCCCGACGCCGCGATCAAAGCCGCGATCGTCTCGGCGTCGCTGCGGGGCGTGCAGGTAACGCTGATCCTGCCCGAGCAACTCGACAACGCCATCGTCGCCGCCGCGGCGAGGGCGCACTACGCCGAACTGCTCGAGGCGGGCGTCCGCATCTTCCACCACCAGGGCGGCCTCCTGCACGCCAAGGCCGCCGTCGTCGACGGCGAACTGGCAATGATCGGCTCTGCCAACCTGGACATGCGCAGCTTCTGGATCAACTTTGAGTGCACCCTGCTCGTCTACGACGCACCCTTCGCCCAACGCGTCCGCGACCTGCACAAAAAATACCTCGGCGAATCGACCGAGGTCAGCAAACCCCAATGGGACAAACGCACCTGGGCCCAGAACCTACGCGACAACTCCGCACAACTCCTAGCACCGCTGCTCTGACACGAACAGCGCATTTGGCCATTTGACCATTTCTCCCCCTCACCCTTGCCCATCCCTCCCCGTCGCCTCGTCCAAAAAACTTTGCAGCCTCAAACTCGTCGGAAACACCACCCCCATCCCCACCAGCACCACCCCGGCCACCCCCAAGCACAGCCAGTCCCCCGTCAGCATCATCCCCACGCACGCCAGCAGCGCGACCCCCTCTAACACCGCCAAACGCGATAGCGCCAGTTTCTGGTACAACTGCATGACCACCCCGATCGCCTGCTCGTCATCCTGCCGGGCTTTCCAAACCTCCCCGGCACGCTTGGCAAAGACCCCACCCATCAACACCAGCGGCACCGTCGAGAGGATCAACAACCCACCAGCACCCACCACAAACGCGTTGAACCCCCACAGCATCGGCGGCACGCTCGGGCTCGATCGGCTCAGACTCACGATCGTCGCTACCCCGGCAAAGACCAGCGTCCCGGCGATGAGCGCCAAGGCCGCCATCTGGCTCCGCCGAAGATTCACCCTCGCGCCGGAGGCCGGCCCGGAACCAGGCTCGGGCGAACGAGTAGAAGGTTGCATCTGCACACTAAAGCATACCGAAGCCCAGATGGATCAGCAGAGAACAATGATCGGTCTTTGATAGTACCAAACAAAATCCATTCGATCTATCCGCACCCCCGGAGCACCCCATGCAGCGCAACCAACTCATCACACGCGCCTCAATCTGTGCCCTTGGCCTGGCCCTGCTCTGGACGGCTTATCGCGCCACACTCGCCTCCTCGGCCCCGGCCTACGCCGGCCCCACCACCTACCCAGAACTGATCGGCAAGACGGTCATCGTCCAGTTTCGTCGCGACGCCCTGGGCATCGCCGGCGAGCAGATCACCGGGTGGAGCGAGGTTCGCAACGGGGCCATCGGCGTGCAGGGGGATGTCCTGGCCTTCAACGACAACTGGATCGTCATCCGAGGCCTGGACAGCATTGGCGAAAAGCGGGATATCTGGGTCCCCAACCACGCCGTCTTGAACATCATCAGCCGATAAGGTGCGCCTGCGGGCATTTGCGCCCTCTTGTCCACGCCGGCGGGGCGCGGGCCTAGTGTGCCCGTGCCGGTCTGTGCAAGGAAGGTGTATTGACGACCGCCACGGGTCGATCTCTCTGATCGATCCCCTTTGCACGCCAGGAGCCTGCCCGATGAGCCACACGCGTTACCGCACGATCCTGCTCTTTGGCCCCCCCGGTGCGGGCAAGGGGACGCAAGGAAAAATCCTCGGGCATGTGCCCGGGTTTTACCACCTCTCCTGCGGGGACGTCTTCCGCAACGTGGATGTCAGCACCCCCCTGGGGCGCACGTTTGTGGAGTATTCCAGCAAGGGCCTGCTCGTGCCCGACGAGCCGACGGTGCAGATGTGGAGCCAGCACATGCACGCGCGCACGGTCATGGGGATCTACAAGCCCAACGTCGACCTGCTGGTCCTCGACGGCATCCCGCGCAACCCCGCCCAGGCCAGGCTGCTGGACAAGCACCTCAAGGTCCTGAAAATCGTGCACCTGGTCTGCCGGGATGAGGACAAGATGATCGAGCGCCTCCGCCGGCGGGCCATCAAAGAGAACCGCTTTGACGACGCACGCGAGGACGTGATCCGCAAAAGGTGGGAGGTCTACAAGGAAGAGACCTACCCGGTTCTGAAGTTCTACGACAAATCGCTGATCGCCGAGGTCGAGGCGATGGACTCGCCCGGTGAAGTGCTCATCAGGGTGCTGAGGGAGATCGTCCCCGTGCAGGACCAGCACTTCGGCAACCGCCTCTCGGGCGAGGCCGGGGCCATGGCCACCGACAAGGCCGACAAGGCCACCCTGGCCAAGAAAGACGCACGCGCCCAGGCCATCGACCGGCGCGGCAACGCCAACGGGCAGAGCCACTCCGTTCGGAAAAAGCCCGCCAAGCAGCGCTAAGGGGCATTCTCAGGCTCGGGCTTGACCAAGAGCGCCGCCGCGTTGCGCCATGAAGCGTCGATCGCCGCCCACGGCTTGCCGAAGGCCTTGGTTGACGCCACGTCCAGCGAATCCCCCTTGCAGACACTGGCGACGAAGGCGTTGCGGGCCTGTGCGCCGAACTGTTCGGTCTGCCAGGCGAGCATGTCTTCCCCTTGGGTGTAGACGTGGCGGTCGTACTGTTCATCCTCGGGCTTGAGGGGGAAGGGTGCGATGGCCTCCCACGGGGCGAGCTGGTCTTGTGCGGCCCAGTCGGCGATGGTGCGCTGCCGGGCCTCGGTTGCGCCGGGGCGGTAGTTTGCACTGGCAAGTTCGGCGATCCCTTCAAGCAGCCACCAGGGGGCGTCTGTCGCGTTTGGCCCGTGTACAAACGTGGCGACGTGGGCATACTCGTGGGCTAGGTACCCCCTGATATCGCGGACGCTGTCGGGTGTTACCAGCACCTTGATGGCCTCGCCAGGCTCGTTCCAGCCGCCGAGGGGCTCGGTGTAGCTGAGCCAGATCGAGTGCTGGAGGTGGGCCAGGGAGCGGTAGAGTTTGATCTCCTGCACAACGGTGGGTTTGACACCCAGAAAGTCATCGACGTGCGCCCGGACTTCAGGCATCGCGGCGCCGGCGATGCTGGCGGTCTTGGCCACAACGGCGTCGGCGGGGTTGAACTTCACACGTGCGCCGGCAAAGGTTGCCGTCGCGGGGTGTTCGGCGGTACACCACGCCTCGCCGGCGTAGAGCCATGCGCCGGCCTCGGTGCGGACGAAGACAGCGTCAAACTCGGTCGATCGCGTGCGTTTAGAGGTCGGGAGTTTCCAGGTCGTCTTCAGCCTGCACACGAAGCGGTCTGGGCCAGAGCCCTGAATCCCTCGGCCAGGCTCGGCTGGAGTGGCCTTGAGTTTGTAGACTTCGACTCGGTTCTTGACCCAGTCGTCGGCCCAGCGCCCCTGCTCGGTGCGGAAGACCTGGTCCCCCAGCGGGCCGGCTTCGGGGACGACCAGGGCCATGTATGCCGGTTTGTCTTGGGCCAGAACCGCCCGCTCGATCTGGGTGAGCAGGCCGGCGACCCCCGCAGGAACAGCCGGGGTGGGTGCCTGGGGGGTAGTAGGGGGGGTGGTGGTTGGCTGACCGTAGAGCGGGGTGATGGGCAACAGGAATGCCAGGATGAGCAGGAACGTGCTGGGCATAGATGTAGGGTAACACCTCCCCTGTATTTGTTGATGAATCTTCACGGAAGATTAGCGCAGTTAGAGGGCAGAGCAGGGGGGGGGTGTCTACAAAAGGGTGTATTGTTCTGGGCCGGGTGTAATCGGCTCGGGAAGTTTTCCTCATACGCCTATGGAGTTCATTGTGAACAAGTTACTGCTTGCTGGCCTTTCGGTGTTTGGTTGTATGTCGTTGGCTGCCCAAGGTGCACCACCGGTTGTGGACTCGGCCTTACCCGTGTACAAGGCCGCTGAGGGGGTCTCCGGCTCGCTCAAGTCGGTCGGTTCCGACACCATGAACAACGTCATGACCCACTGGATGGAAGAGTTCAAGAAGTTCTACCCGAACGTTCAGACCTCCCTGGAGGGCAAGGGGAGCAGTACGGCCCCGGCGGCGCTGATCGAGGGCCAGGCCCAGTTCGGGCCCATGAGCCGCCCGATGAAAAATGACGAGATGGACAAGTTTGAGAAGAAGTTCGGGTACAAGCCGATGGGTATCCGCACGTCGATCGACGCGCTAGCGATCTTTGTCCACAAGGATGCGCCCGTCAGCGAGATCACGATGGACCAGGCCAAGGCGATCTTCTCCGTTGAGGGCAAGGACATGACCTGGGGGGACCTGGGCGTCAAGAACGCCGACTGGGCGAGCAAGCCGATCAGCCTGTACGGGCGCAACAGCGCCTCGGGCACCTACGGCTACTTCAAGGAGCACGTGCTGGGCAAGAAGGACTACAAGCCGACGGTCAAGGAGCAGCCCGGCTCATCGGCCGTGGTGCAGGCGATCGCCACCGACAAGTATGCCATGGGTTATTCGGGGATTGGGTACCGCACGGCCGACGTCAAGGCCCTGAAGGTCAAGAAGGACGACAAGAGCCCCGCGGTCGACCCGACGGCCGAGACCTGCTACGACGGGAGTTACCCGATCGCCCGGTTCCTGCTGGTGTATGTCAACGCCAAGCCAGGCGAGGCCGTGGACCCGACCCGCGCTGAGTTCATCAAGATGATCTTCAGCCAGGCCGGGCAGGAGTCGGTGATCAAGGACGGGTACATCCCGGTGACGGCTGAGATTGCCCGCGAGGACCTCAAGAGCCTGGGCATCAAGGCCGGGTTCTGATTGAGGGCCTGTAGCGGGATAAATTCAGACAAGCGCTAGAAGCCCGGCGGGTACAACCAGTGCCCGCCGGGTTCTTTGCTGCGGGGGTGTGCCCCGGCTTGTGGGCCAGTGGTGTTGGGACGGCGGAGGTTCTGGAACAATCGCGATGGCCCGGCGTGTTACCAGTCAGCGTGTGCGGTTTCTTGACGCGGCCAGCCGTGTGGTGATCACTATCGGGGGTGTGGGGATCGTCGCGGCGGTGCTGGCGATCATGGTGTATCTGGGCGCCAATGTGCTGCCGTTGTTCTCCTCTGGGCGGCTGGTGGCGGCGCAGACTCGGGGTGTAACACTGGCGGGGGAGCCGGTGCTGGGGGTGATCGATGAGTACCGGGGCGGGACGCTGTTCATGCTGCGCGACGGGCGGGCGCAGGGGGTGCAGACGGACTCTTGGACGACGTTCGCTCCCGAGGGTGTTGCCGTTGAGGGTGGGAAGGCCTCGGCCATCAGTCAGGTCAACGACGCCGGGAGCACGGCGATCGGGCTGGGCGACGGGAGGGTGCAGGTTGTTACCTTCGGGTTTGAGACCGACTTTATTGCACCGGAGGATGCCACGCCCGCGATGAAGGCCCTGGAGCGTGGGCAGCGGCTGACGCTGGATGCGGGGTACGTGGAGATGACACCGCAGCGGCAGTTGCGGCGGACAGTGCCCAAGGTCGTAGCCACGGCCCCGGTAGAGTTGGGGGCGGGGTCTGGTGGCGTTGAGCGGATCGACTTTCGAGCCTCCAGCGGGGCGCAATACCTGGTGGTGCTGCGTGGTGATGGGACGCTGGTCTTCAACACCGTCTCGATCACTCGGCCGCTGGGTGGTGGGAAGCCGCGGACCCGGCTGGAGAGTGAGGTGATCCCGTTTGCGTCGCCCAAGGGTCTGCCGGCGGTGCCGGACTACCTGTTTGCCAAAGACGGCGGGACGCAGGTGCTGGCGATCTGGAACGACGGGACGGTGCAGCGGTATACCAAGCCGCTGGGCGAGCAATGGCAGCTTGGCGAGACAACGGACGTGCTGCCGGAGGGGGGCAGGACGATCACCGCCGCGCGGATGCTGCTCGGGAGCAGGACGCTGGTGCTGGGCGACAGTGCCGGCGAGGTGCGCGGCGTGTTCGCGGCCCGCAGCGGGACGATGCGGACGCCCGACGGGGAGGTGCTCGTCGTGGCCCACCGGTTTGAGACTGGGTACGGCCTGCCGATCACGGCTATTGGCAACTCGATGCGCGACCGGTGCTTTGTCGTCGGCGATGGGGGTGGGAACCTGGTCGTCTGGCACATGACCAGCGGCAAGGAGATCGTGCGCCTGGCGCGGGCACTGCCGGGGGCGATCGCGCTGGCGTCGGTGGCGCCGAAACTCGACGGCCTGGGCGCGATCGATGCGCAGGGGAAGATGGTGAGCATCGCGATGGGGGTGGGGCATCCGGAGGCGTCGGTGCGTGCGCTGTTTGGGCGGGTGTGGTACGAGGGGGACCCTGCACCGGCGTTTACGTACCAGGCGAGCACGGGGGAGGACACGGCCGAGACGAAGTATTCCAAGGTGCCGTTGATCTTTGGGACGATCAAGGCGACGCTCTATGCGATGCTCTTTGCGGTGCCGATCGCGCTGCTGGCGGCGTTGTACACCAGCGAGTTCCTGCACCCGAGGGTGAAGAACGGGATCAAGCCCGTCATCGAGATGATGGCGTCGTTGCCATCGGTGGTGCTGGGGTTTTTGGCGGCGATCGTGATCGCGCCGATTTTTCGCGACATCCTGCCGGGGGTGCTCACGTCGCTGCTGGTGGTGCCCGCGGCGGTGCTGACGGGCGCGTACCTGTGGCAGTTGGTGCCGATCCGTGTGGCCAGCCGGCTCTCGAACGTGCAGCACCTGCTGCTGGTGGTCGTGATCGTGCTGGTTGCGGGTGTGGCGTCGATCGGCCTTGGGCGGGCAGCGCAGGGGGTGCTCTTTACGCCGACGGCTGATGAGCAGTTGGTGATGGCTGGGAGCACGCGGGTGGTGCCCAGGGCAGAGTGGCCCGAGTCGTTGCGGGACGTGCGGTCGCTGAGCGCCGAGCAGGCGAGGCCTTTCCGTGGGGAGGGTTTTTATTACCGCGATGGTGGGCTGGTGCGGCCGGTGGGGGATATCCGCGAGCCGGCGACGGCACAGCTGATCGCGATCAACGGCCTGGACAGGGCGGATATGCGGCTGTGGCTGGACGGGGTGATCGGCGGGCCGTGGCCGGGGTGGATACTGGTGATGACCGCGCCGGGATTGATCCTGACGGTGCTGCTGCGGGCGCGGTTTGTTGATCCGTTCGTGCAGGCGCTGCCGTTTGCGCGTGTGGGGATATCGGCGGCGCTGCTGGAGTTGGGCAAGTTCGTGGGGACGCTGGTGGTGGGGCTGGGTGTGGCCGGGGTGCTGGCGTGGGTAGTCACGGCGTCGGGGCTTGATCCGCGCGATTCGATCCTCGGCTCGTACACGCAGCGAAACACGCTGGTGGTCGGGATCGTGATGGGCTTTGCGGTTATCCCGATCATTTACACCATCAGCGAGGACGCCCTCTCGGCGGTGCCGGGGCAGCTGCGCTCGGCGAGCCTGGGGTGCGGGGCGACGCGGTGGCAGACGGCCACGCGGGTGGTGCTGCCGATCGCGCTGTCGGGCATTTTCTCGGCCGTGATGATCGGGCTTGGGCGTGCAGCCGGTGAGACGATGATCGTGCTGATGGCAACGGGCAATACGCCTGGGATGAGCATGAACATCTTCAGCGGGTTCCGCACTTTGGCGGCGAACATTGCCGTTGAGATGCCCGAGGCGTCTAAGGCGAGCACGCACTATTACGTGCTCTTCTTGGGTGCGTTGTGCCTGTTCGCGTTGACGTTTGTGGTCAACACCCTGGCCGAGTTTGTCCGCATCCGTGTGCGGCGGAGGTCGGCTGCGCTATGACAACGGGGATGCCGGGCAATCTCGATCCAGCCGTGCCGCAGGCCGCGGGAGGGAAGTGGAACGCCCGCTCTCGTTCGACGCCGTTGGCGGCGCGTGGGGAGCCGATGGTCTGGCTCACCGGGGGGGCGCTGGCGGTCTGTGCGATCATGGTGGTGGGGCTGCTGGCGATCGTGCTCTTTGGGGGTCTGCGTACGTTCTGGCCCAGGCCGATTGAGTTGGTGAAACTTGTGGGCGTTGGTGGGAAGCCGGGTGAGGTTTTCTTGGGCACGGTTGTGCGGACGGATAGTTACACGCCCGACCCGACGGAGCGTGCGCGGATCAAGGCTCTGGCCCAGGCCGGGGCGTTGGCCCCTGATGCTGTTGATTCCGACGGGCTGCCAATACGCCGGCTGTACCGCGTTGGGAACAAGGAGTTTCGTGAGCAGCCCTTCAAGTGGGTGCCGGTCTACCAGATCGCCAGCACGAGCCTTGAGCCGAGCGCGACGCTGCTGGAGCGTCGGGCCTGGGGCGTGTGGCACGGGTTCCCGACGGCGACGGTGCAGATCGTGGAGAAGGAAGTGCCCGGGCCAGCCTCGGCGGTTGTCAAGGCCGAGGTGGCCGGGGGCGACGGGGCTCGCGTAGAGCGGGAGGTAGTCGGCGAGGGTGCCGGGGGGAGGGTGCTGGTGCGTGAGAAGCGCACGTGGGAGGGCACGCCGGAGGTTGTGATGCAGGCGTTTTTGGCCCAGCACCCCTCGGCCGTGGGGCGGGCGGCGGAGATCGCCAGGCTCAAGGAGGTTGAGATCGGGCAGATCAACCTGGGGCTGGAGGCCGAGCGCCTGCGGGTGCGCGATGCGGAGATCGCGCTGGCCCGCTCGGAGTTCGGTGGGGCCGATGGGCTGCTGGGGGAGGGTTTGGCCGGGGTGGTGGTGGTGGTGGCCTCGGCCACCACGGCGTTGGTGTGCATCGGTGCGTTGGTGGCTCGCCTGCGGGCGCGGAAGCCCGTTGAGCAGGGGTTCTTGCCTGAGCCAGACCGGCGCGGGGCGTTGATCAACGCGCTGCTGCTGACGGTGGGGCTGGGCCTCGGGCTGCTGGCTTATGCGGAGAACCCGTGGGCGGCAAGGAAGGTTACCGCTCAGGATGTGCAGGCTGTGCGGGCGAGCGCGGAGCAGGAGATCGCCCGGCTTAACGGCCGGTACCGGGAGGTGCAACGCGAGATCGCCCAGGTGGACACCCTGGACGACCAGTGGCGTGTGGTCTTTACCGAGCCGAGCACGGGGCGGTTTGCACCCGTACGGCAGACCGAGCCGGACCAGCCGATGCGCATCTCGGCGGTGGTGCGTGCGGTGCAGCCCAACGGGATGAGTTTCCTCGGCAAGTTGGGTGTGTACCTCAGCCGGTGGGGTGAGTTTTTGTTCGACGTGCCCCGCGAGGCGAACACCGAGGGTGGGATTTATCCGGTCATCTTCGGGACTGTTGCGTTGACGATTTTGCTTTCGATCGTGGTGGTGCCGTTGGGTGTGATCGCGGCGTTGTACCTGCGTGAGTATGCCAAGCAGGGCGCGCTGACGTCGCTGATCCGGATAGCGATCAACAACCTGGCGGGCGTGCCGAGCATCGTGTTTGGTGTCTTTGGCCTGGGGTTCTTTGTCTACACGGTTGGTGCGTTTGTGGATACCGGCTCGGGGGTGCTGCCGGGTGAGCGTGTGTCGCTGCTTGGGGTGGTCGATACGCGGCAGGTGGTGGCGTGGTGGGTCGGCGTGCTGCTGATGGGTGGCCTGGTGGTGGGTGCGGTGCTGATGGGGAACCTGGCGACGCCCGTGCCGGGCAAGCACGCAACGCGGCTGCAAGAGAACGTGGGGAAGATCGCCTTTGGCGCGTGGTGCCTGGCGTCGCTGGGGTCGTTGGCGTTGCTGGCGTACACGCCGTATTTCCGCGGGTTCTTTGAGGCGCGTGCCCCGTCGCCGACGTTCGCATCCAAGGGGATGCTCTGGAGCGCCGCGACGCTGGCGCTGCTGACGCTGCCCGTGGTGATCGTGGCAACGGAAGAGGCGATCGCTGCGGTGCCCCGGACGATGCGTGAGGGGAGTTACGGGTGCGGGGCGAGCAAGTGGCAGACGATGCAGCGGATCGTGCTGCCGCGGGCGATGCCGGGGATCATGACGGGGATGATCCTGGCGATGGCGCGCGGCGCCGGCGAGGTAGCCCCGCTGATGCTCGTCGGTGCGGTCAAGCTGGCCGAGAGTTTGCCAGTGGACGGCAACGTGCCGTTTGTGCACCTTGACCGCCCATTCATGCACCTGGGGTTCCATATCTACGACGTTGGCTTCCAAAGCCCCGACAGCGAGGCCGCACGCCCGGTGGTCTGGTGCACAACGCTGGTGCTGATCGTTGTGGTCGTTGCGCTGAACATCACCGCCATCCGCATCCGCTCGAACCTGCGGCGGAAGTTCCTGGGGGAGGCGTTCTGATGAAGCACGTGCGTCCGACTGGCCGCGAGCAGAAACCATGAGCCTTGAAAGCACAGAACAGGTTGACACGTTCCAAGCCCGGCGTGAGATAGACCGGCTTATTGTTCACCCGAATTTCGTCCCACCAACCCCTGCGACAGAGCACCCAACGATGCCGACGGACCAACCCAAGCAAACCGCCAGCGCCGAGCCTGCGGCCGCACCGGCTGGCGGTCTGACGGCTGGCGCTGCCCAGCCCCCGGCTGCCGGGCTGCTCTACCCCCGCACGGGGCCGACGGATTTTCTTGAGTGCGTGCGTCTGGGGCACCCCTACCCGCCGGCGGTGCACGCGGCACTCGGGCGCGAGAAGCCCCTGCTAGAGGTCCAGGACTTTTCGCTCTTCTACGGCCAGTCCAGGGCACTCTACAGCATCAACATGTCGATCCCCAACAAGAAGGTTACAGCGATGATCGGCCCATCCGGCTGCGGCAAGAGCACGCTGCTGCGGTCGATCAACCGCCTCAACGACCTGATCGATTCGGTGAGCGTTACGGGGGACATGCTTCTGTCGGGGCGGAGTGTCTATGCGCCCAACGTTGATGTGATCGATATCCGCAAACGCATCGGGATGGTCTTTCAGAAGTCCAACCCATTCCCGATGAGCATCTTTGAGAACGTGGTCTATTCGCTGCGCATCGACGGCGAGCGGCGCAAGGGCGTGCTGGAGCAGACGTGCGAGAAGGCCCTGCGTGCCGCGGCGTTGTGGAACGAGGTCAAGGACCGCCTGAAGGAATCAGCCCTGGGCCTGTCGGGCGGTCAGCAGCAGCGGATTTGTATCGCGCGGGCGATCGCCGCCGAGCCGGAGGTGCTGCTGATGGACGAGCCGTGCAGCGCGCTGGACCCGATCGCAACGCTGAAGGTCGAGGAGTTCATCCGCGAGATCGCCGGTCGGATCACGGTGGTGATCGTTACGCACAACATGCAGCAGGCCGCGCGGGTGAGCGATTACACGGCGTTTATGTACCTTGGCCGGCTTGTTGAGTTTGGCCCGACGGCGGACATCTTCCAGAAACCCAAGCTGCCCGAGACGGAGCAGTATGTAACCGGGCGGTTTGGCTAAGAGGTTGATACAGAAGGCCAAAGATGCGGGCTGGAAGCCCGCTCCACCAATATCTAGCCCGCTCCACCAAGTTTGGAGTCGGCCACAGGGCTCTGAGACCGTCTGTATGAGGGCCGGGTGTATGCAGGTTCACGCGTAGCGGGTCGGGTCGGCGACTCCGGCCTGGGCGAAGCCGCGTGCGCGGATCAGGCAGCTGTCGCAGTGCCTGCACGCCGCCCCGCCGGGAGCAGGGTCGTAGCACGAGTGCGTCAGCGCGAGGTTTACACCAAGTTCGTAGCCCCGGGCGATGATCTGAGCCTTGTTCAGCGCGACCAGCGGTGTGTGGATCGTCCAGGGCCGGCCGGCGGGGCTGCCAGGCCCGGCACCGGTGCCCTGGCGGGTCGCCAGGTTGAGCGTGCCGGTGAGCGAGGTGATGAACTCAGGCCGGCAGTCGGGGTAGCCCGAATAGTCCACCGCGTTGATTCCCACGAAGAGGTCGGCCGCGTCGAGGGTCTCGGCAAAGCCCGCAGCGAGGGAGAGGAAGACCAAGTTGCGGGCCGGGACATAGGTAACCGGGATGTGCCCGGCGAGCTGGGCCTCGGGACGGTCCTTGGGCACCGGCGTTTCGCCCGTTAGTGCGCTGCCGCCGATGGCGCGCAGGTCGAGCGCGAGGACCTTGTGGCTGGCGCACCGGAGTTGCCTGGCCACGGCCGCGGCGGCAGCAAGCTCGGCGTGGTGGCGCTGGCGGTAGTCGATCGTCAGCGCGTGGCAGACAAATCCCCACTGCTGCGCGATCGCCAGCGTTACGGCCGAGTCGATACCACCAGAGAGGAGCACAACGGCATGCTTTTCGGCGTGGGCTGGCATGGGGCGAAGGTAGATGGGCATCGAGAGTGCGTGTGCCCGAGGTCAACCCCCGAGGGCCGGCTCGGGCTTGGGGGTTTGTGTTGTCAACCAGCGGTCGATGGCCTCGACGACGTCCTCGTGCAGTTTGCGGGCCTTGCCCGCGTCGCCGCCGAAGTTGTTGACCATGACGACAAAGGCGAGTATGCGCCCATCGCGTTCGTGGCGGACGTAGCCGCTCAGGCAGAGGACGCCGCGGATGAAGCCTGTCTTGGCGCGGAGCTCGTTCTGGAGTTTGCGGTCGCGGAAGCGGGCCTCGAGTCTTCCCTCGTCGGCATCGGCCATGGACTCGTAGAACGGGTCAAAGAGCACCGGGTCGCGTTGCATCGCGGCCAGGAAGCGGGCCAGTGTCAGCGGTGGGATCTGGTTCTCCCGGCTGAGGCCCGAGCCGTCGGCGATTTGCACCGAGCCGATATCCGGCCCGAGCATCTCTTGCAGCCTGCCACGGACGACCGTCGCGCCATTGGGCCATGAGCCGGGCTGCCCGGTGACCTCGAAGGCCATGCGTTTGCTGAGGCACTCGGCGTAGAGGTTCTGCGAATCGACGTTGCACCGCCGCATCACGGTGGCGATGGGTGTGCTGACGACGGCAAAGGGTGTCCCCTTGCCCATGTCCTCCGTCGGGTGGATCAGCCGGACGGGGACGGTGGGTGTGGCGAGCATCCCCTTAGCGGCCAGGGCATCGGCGAGCAGTCGAGCGAGCATCAGGCCCGGGTCGGCGACGGTTACCTCGATCGGCTCGCGCTGCCCGGCCTTGCTTGTAACGCGCATGGAGCCGTAGAGGCGGAAGGCAAAGACAGCGTCCGAGGGCGTCTGCTGCGCCCACAGGCTTGTCGAGCCGTCGCGTGAGGTGCGTGCGCCGGAGGTGTCGATCTGTATCCACGGCGCGCTGGGCTGCGACTGCACGCCGGGCGGGTCGCCGATGCGGTCGCCGTTGCGGGGGAAGATCTCCAGCACGTTGGTGTGAAAGTTCAGGCCTGTTACGGGGGCGCAGTACCAGAGGTTCAGCTGCTTGTCAGGCCACCCTGGGTTGATGGCGATGCGGTCAAAGACGCGATCATCGACGATGATCTCGGTGACGCCGCGGACGCCGGCCTTCTCGGCGGCGGCGACGATCTGCCCGATGAAGCCGGGGACGTCCCAGTTGTTCTCGGCCAACAGTTTGGGGTCCCCAAGGGCCGGGTCGCCGGCACCCTTGATGACTAGGCGTGTGCCGTCGATGATGAACTGGGTCTTGAACTCAAAGTCGCGTCCCAGCACCGAAAGGGCGACACCCGAGGTGAGCAGCTTGAGGTTGCTGGCGGGGATCATGGCCCGCCTGGCATCGATGGTTACCAGCGGCGTGCCGCTCTGGCAGTCAATGACGGCGATGCCGACCTCGGTGCCCGTGGCCATCTTGGCGTTGGCCACGAGGTTGCGGACGGTCGATTCGAGTTGCTGGCCCAGCGCCAGCAGCGGGGTGAGCACAGCCAGGAGCATCGCAGCCGTGGGCAGCAGGCGACAATGAGCAGGGGTGCTTGGGCGCGGTTTGCGGGGGCACAACATCGGCAGGGGCGCGATCCTAGCGAGAGTGGTTGGCATCAACGGCAACTTCGGCTCTGGGGCGTGCCCGGCTGCAAAAGTTGGGCCTTTGCCTGCAAGATCAGGCTTGGGCGCTCACCCCGCGTCTGGATAACCCGGTGCCCGGGCAATGGCCCCTGCGTGCGCGTGCCAAAGGGCTTACGATCACGCATGGTGCTCTCTGAAGCAGACGCTCAGGCCAACGCCCCCCGCATCCTCATCGTCGATGACCATGAGCAGAACGTCGAGTTGCTTGAGGCGTATCTCGAAGAAGTCCACGCACGGGTTGAGACCGCCGGCGACGGGATGGCCGCACTGCGGGCGGTCCAGCAGCAGGCGCCGGACCTGATCCTGCTGGACGTGATGATGCCCAAGATGAGCGGCTTCCAGGTCGCTCAGAAGTTGCGCGCCGCCGAGGCCACCCGGCACATCCCCATCATCATGGTTACGGCACTCGGCGAGGTCAGCGACATCGAGCGTGCCCAGGACTTGGGCATCACCGACTATCTCACCAAGCCCGTCAACAAGGTTGACCTGCTCGCCCGTGTGCGTGCTGCACTGAAACTCTCATGACCCCTATGCCCGAACCGAATATCCATGCCGCCATCCTCGGCCCGACCGGCTACACGGGACTGGAACTGATTGAGATTCTCTCTCGGCACCCTCGCATCAGGCCGGCGTACCTGGCGAGCGCGCGGGAGAACCCGCCGCGGATCGACGCCGAGTTCCCGCGCCTGCACGGCGTGCTGCCCGGCGAAACCGCACAGTGCCAGCCGATCGAACATGACGCGATTGCCAGGTCATGCCAGATCGCGTTCCTCTGCCTCCCGCACGAGGCGGCGATGGAGCACGTGCCGCAACTGCTCGCACGCGGCGTCAAGGTTGTGGACCTCTCCGCGGCTTACCGCCTGCGCGATGCCAAGACCTATGAACGTTTTTATGGCCACCCCCACACCGATGCCCCTGGCCTGGCCACGGCCGTCTACGGCCTGCCCGAACTCAACCGCGCGCACATCCGCACCGCCCGCCTGGTTGCCAACCCCGGCTGCTACCCGACGGCGGCGGCCCTTGCGCTGCACCCATTGCTGCGTGCCGGGCTGATCGAGCCACGCGGGATCATCGTCAACGCCGCCAGCGGGGCCAGCGGTGCGGGGCGTGAGGCCAAACCGCACCTGACGATCGTCGAGGCGGGGGACAACTTCAGCGCGTACGGCATCGGGGCGCACCGCCACCAGCCTGAGATCATCCAGACGCTGCACCTATCAACGAGCGCGGTCGGCTCGCCGGGCGGGTCGCGTGTGCCGCCGGTGTTGTTTGTGCCGCATTTGCTGCCCGTTGAGCGTGGGATACTCGAAACGATCTACGCCGTCCCGGCCAGCCCGCACGCCGACACCGCCCGGCTGACGGAGGCCCTCACCACGGCGTATGCGCACGAGCGGCTGGTGGTCGTGCGCAAGGATGCACCGAGCCTGCGCGACGTGCAACGCACCAACTTTGTCCATATCAACGCCCGCGTCGTGGGTGGCCACGCCGTGATCGTCGCGGCGATCGACAACCTGCTCAAGGGGGCAAGCGGGCAGGCGGTGCAGAACGCCAACTTGATGCTCGGGCTAGATGAATATGCCGGTCTGTGCTGAGCGACGACGGCGTGCAGGTCAATGCGTCGAGGCTGTGCGCCGTGCCGAGGCCGTCGCGCCAAGCCAAGCAACAAGCACCACGGCCACGCCGGGCAGCGCCCACCACGTCTGTCGGTGGATAAATGCGAGCGTATAGAAGGGTGCCCCCGCAGCAACCGCGGCGAGCCAGAAGGCCACACGCCCGGCGGTGGGCGTACTGATGCGCAAGCCGTCGCGTGCTCGCACGGGCCACATGCAGCAGAGGACGTATGCCGGGAATACCAGGCCGTAGAGGCCCATGAACGCGCGGTAGATGATCTCGCCGAGCGTGAGGTCTGCATAGGTTGATTTCAGGCTCGGGGCCAGCAGCGTCAGCACCGCGACAATCGCCGCCGGCAGGGCGAGGCCCACGCGCCACGCCGCGGCTTTGCCAGCGGGGCGCTCCATCGCGTGGGCCCGTACGGTGTAGAGCAACTGCCACCCGGTGCACAGGAGCAAGAAGACCAGCAGCGGCCCGCCGGGCGTGATCGCCTGCCCGCTGGCGATTGTCAGCAGCAGTGGGGAGGCGACGAGTGTGCCGAGGATCATCGGCGGGAAGAACCATCCGAAGCCGAGGCTGAACGCGGCGGTTGCCCGCCCGCCGCACTCGATGCGGGCGCGGTGGAACGTTGCATCCAGGTATGGGCAGAGCAGAAACCCGAGCGCACAGACAACAGCCATCGGCCAGAGGTGGTTGCTCGGCAGCGTGCCGTGCGTCGCAAGGGGGGGCAATGCCTGCGTGAGCAAGAGGTAGACGATCCCCGCTGCCGAGAGCGCCCACGTGATGAAACCGGCAACGAGGAACCGGCGTGCCAAGGCCCCCGGCGTGATCGCCGAGAGGATCAACAGCACTGGCAAAGCCCACCCTAAGTTCAACCCCCAGATCGTGGGCAGGAGCCTTCCGATCCACGCGGCAAAATAAACCTGGAACGCGATCGTCAACGCCGAGAACGCCCAGACGGCAACCCTGTGTTCACGCAGCATTTGCCGGCTGGAATCGGGCGTCGGCATCACCCACGCCAGCGCCGCCGCGCCGATGATGTTCGGTAGCGCAAAGGCCACGAACGACCACACCCCCAGGTCGCGCAGCAACAGCGCGGGCAAAAACATCCCGATGCACCACGTCCACGAGCAGGCAAGATAAACCCCCCACGGCAACGGTCGCGCAGTATGGAGAGGCTCACTCATGCACGCACGCCTCACACCGCCGGTTGAATAATTCCCCGGCACTCCCCAAAGCCGATCCTCGGTGCGCCCGGCCGCTCGCACCACGCACGCATGATCACCTCGTCGCCGTCTTCGAGGAACGTCCGGCTCTCACCCGTTGGCAGCGCCAAGGGCACGCGCGGCAGTGGCTTGCCGTCAGGACCGTTGCCCTGCCAGGTGCGCTCTAGCAGACACCCCCGGCTGTCGGGGGCCGGGCCAGAGATCGTACCGCTCGCCAGCAAATCCCCGGCCAACAGCGGGCACCCGTTGCTGGTGTGGTGGGCGATCAACTGCGCAACTGTCCAGTACATCTCTAGAAAGTTCCCCCGGCAGACGCGCATCGGCTCCACACCCTGGGCACGCATCGCCGACGAGGTCAGCAGCACCTCCAGGTTGATATCCAGCCCCCACGGGGCCTGGCCGCGGAGATACTCCAGCGGCTGCGGGTCGTCGCCCTGGCGTGCCGGGCCGGGGACGCGGTAAGGCTCGATCGCCTGGCGCGTAACGATCCACGGGCTGATCGAGGTGGCGAAGTTCTTGGACAAGAACGGCCCGAGCGGCTGATACTCCCACGCCTGGATGTCGCGGGCCGACCAGTCGTTGACGAGCACAAAGCCGAAGATCGAGTCATCCACCTCGTCGATCGGCACGCGCGTGCCCAGGGCGTTCTCTTTACCGATTACAACGCCCAGTTCCAGTTCATAGTCCAAGCGCTTGCACGCACCGAAGATCGGCGAGTCCTGCCCCTCGGGCTTGGTCTGGCCCATCGGGCGCGTGATCGGCGTGCCCGAGGCGACAACCGAGGACGCCCGCCCGTGGTAGCCGATCGGCACGTGCTTGTAGTTGGGCAGCAGCGGGTTATCCGGCCGGAACATCGCCCCGACCGTACGGGCGTGGTGGATGCTGGCGTAAAAATCGGTGTAGTTGTCCACCACGCACGGCTCGACCATCTGCACGCTGGCCATCGGCCGGGCTGCCTTCTCGCGCAGACGCCGGCTGGACTGCCCACCGGGCGGACCATCGAGAAGCCAACCCTGCACCCGGCGGCGCAACTCACGCCACACAGCCGGCTCGGCCATCAGCAAGTTGGTGTTGGCCATGTGCAGGGCAGAGTGGGCAATCTCGATCGTTTCGTCGTTGCCCAGCGCCCCGGCGTGCACGAGCATGTCCAGGTCGATCACGTGGTCCCCGCAGGCCACAACCACGAAGACTGCTTCAGACTCTTGATCCAAAGCGATCCCCAGCGGGAGGTTCTGGATGGGAAAATCAGACCCGGGCGCGTGCGCAGACGGGAGCCAGCTCCGCAGGTCGGGGTGCATGGTCGGGTCGGAGGGGTTGCTCGGGTCAGTTGGTCTAGCCGGGGCGGTGCTGGTGGGCATGGGGGGAGGTTATGCCCCGGCACCGGCTCACGCGTGCAGGCCGAGCTTGGCGAGGTCGTCGATCGGCTCAGCGAAGGAGCACGATCCAAAGCAGATGGCAAAAACCTCGCGAGCCTCGCCGAGCTGCTCTGTGCTGATCTTCAGCGACCGCCAACTGATGCCCGAGTCATCCAGCGCGAAGGCCTCGGGGGTTGTTTCCTTGAGGATGCTCACCAGCACGCCGCGATCAACCTCGAGCGCGTGGGCAGCCGCGGCTGCAAAGAAGACGTTGATAAACCCGTGCATCACGGCAGTGGGGCTGTCGGGCTTGTACGTCAGCCTCTGCTCCCCGCGCACCGGGTGGTGCAGCCCGGCGGTGCACTTGATCGGCACCTCCGCCTGGTTAAAGACGTGCAGAAACTCACCCACGCGCTCGGGCGTGGGGATCATCTCCGGCGCGACGCCACCGGTGCGAAGTTTCGCCCCGTACCCCGTCCCTGCCAAGGCCGTGGCAAACGAGCGGAAGTCCCCCTCGGGGGGGATCTCAAAGAACGGGAAGAGGTCCTCAGGCAGTTTGTCGATCGCCTTGTCGATGATCTCGGGCGTTTGTACCTTGATCTCGATGGTGTCGATCACCGCGCTGTGCGCGTGCTTGTGCGTGTGCCCGTCCCCGGCGGCGTGGCCCTTGTTGAACGACTCGATTGCGCGCAACCCCTGCTCGAAGGGCACGTCCAGCAGCACGCTGATCCCCCACGCCTCCGGCGCCGGTTCATCGCCCGGCACCGCATCGTGGCGGAGGTGCGGGGCCAAGGCCTCGGCAAACTCATCGAGCCGACTGATCGGTGTGATGAACCGCGCCAGCGCATACGCCTGCGCCGACCGCCGCTGCCGGGCAAACTCACCGACCGCCGCGTTCATCGCCAGCCCGGCGGGTGGGAACAAACCCGCGTAGTCGATCAGCCCGTGCAAAAATGTCCGCAGTGTCTCGTGAGCCATGGACAATAATAGACCGATCGCACCCGCCCGAGCCGCGCGCCGCCGCACGCAAACAGCAATACACCCGTCCACCACGCCGGATAAAACTTTGGCCAATCCTTGCCAAACCCCCAGCGCCGGCAGACTATCGCTGGCAACCACCCGTCCACCCGCACCCCACCCGCGAACATGCAAACCCTCCCATACGGCTTCGAGCACAACCCGTTTATCATCTTCACCTTCCTGGCCGCCCCGGCGATCCTGACCAATGCCTGCACGCTGATGACCCTCTCGACGGGCAACCGCCTGGCCCGTAGCATCGACCGCATGCGCAGCATCGCGTCGGCGATCACGGCGGGCCAGGCCGGCCCGGCCATGCTCTCGCGCGAGCTGGCCATCGAGCAGTTCCGCCCCGCAAGCCACCGCTGCCGAGTGCTTATCCGAGCGCTGCGGGCGTGCTATCTTGCTGTCGGGTCCTTCGCCGCCGGTACCTGTATCGCCATCCTCGGCGCGACGCTCGGCTACTTCCAGCACGAAGGCGCAGCCCGCCTCTGCGTCGTGGTCATGCTGGCGGTCTGCAGCTTTGGGATGCTCTCAATCGTCTACGCTGCGGTCAACCTCGTGCGCGAGACCACCAGCACCTTGGAGATGCTCCGCGCCGAAGCACGCGGCATTATCACGACCGTCCCATCGCTGGCCGGGCCGAAGGGCTAACCCGCCCCACGCTACCTCAGCACCCGGTAAAGAACCGGTTCAAGAAGACGATGATGTCGTCGGCCGTGAAATCCCCGTCCGCCCCGTCGCTCTGCCCAGGCCCGGCAACATCGGCGGCAGGATTGCCCGCAAAGAACCCGTTGAGATAGACGATGATGTCGTCGGCCGTCAGGTCGCCGTCCGCACCGGGCGCCTGCCCTGGGCCTGAAACATCCGACAATCCGCACGGGTCCGGCGTGAACGCCAGCTGCAGCGTGCCACCCCCGTAGGCAACGGTCCCGACGCTGTTGCGGTACCCACCCACACGCAGCAGCACGACCTGCCCGCGCACAACCGCAGCGGTTAGGCGTGATGCCAGCGGCGAGCCGGTACTGCACATCGGCGACGCGTCATCATCGCAGTCCGTCGCCGTGTTGTCCGTGCTGCCAGGGCACGTCGCATAGGAAGCAATCCGCGTGTCCCAGTTGGTCCCGCACGTCTGAGCCAGCAGCGTGCCGTTGCTGGGCGCGGCGAAGCTGTACCAGATGTCCTTGTCGATCCCGTTGTGCCCGAAAGCCGTGCAGAGCACCTCGGCCGTCCCCTCGGTCGTCGCGCCGGTGGTGTCAAAGGAATATGTACCCGGCGCGATGGCGATCGCCCTCGTGCACGCGTCATTGCTCGGCGGCGGCACCGTGGGCACAAAGTCCGTCCGCAGGTTGAAGGTCCCCTGCGGCGTCCCCACGGCCGTCGCGACGCGGATATGCACGCTCTGGCCAGAGGTCAGCGTCGCCGAGGCGTACGAGGTTTTGTTGGTCGTGCTCCCGCACGGCCCTGTGCCCGCGCCCGCGTCGTTGCTGCACGCCAGCGAGGTGCCCCCGCAACCGTTGTTGAGGATCGAGAGCACGGTGTCAACCGCCGAGCCGCACGTATCAATCTGCAAAGCCCCGGCTGCGGGGGCGGTGAAGCTGTACCACACGTCGGGCTGCTGGGTCGTTACGCACGAGCTCGACCCATCGATCGTTGCAAAGGCGTTCGTCCCCGTGATCGTCGTCCCTGCGGTCAGGGCGATCGCATTGGCGCACGTGTTGTTGACCGGGACAAGCGTTCGGCTGGCGTTCATCGAATACGTGTTCAACGGTGCCGTGCCCGTCAGATAGACGTTCAGATAGACCTCCACGGCCGCCCCCGTGCTGTTGAGGTAACTGATCGATTCAGCCCCTGTCGTGCTGATCGACTGCGTCACCGCCGCACCACCGCAGGTGGTGTAGAGCTTCATATCGATGTTCCCCGTCGTGGCCGTGAAACTCAGCGAGGCGTTCAACTGCGCGCCAGCCGGCAGGTTGAAGCGGTACCAATCCGTATTCACGGCCTTGACGACCAGCCCCGTGTAACTCTGCGCCGTCGCCAGATCGATGAACCGCGCTGCCGCGCACGTGTCGTTCGGCTCTAGGGAATCATCGGGGAACCCGTTGAGGGCGGTCTGGACCTGGGTCAGGAAGGGTGCGAACCGACCGTAGGTGTCGTACTGGAAACTCGCCGGCGCGCCGCAGGCCGAGCTCCCGCACGAGAGCACGCCGACGAGTTGCTTGTTGGCGTCGTTGGTCATGATCCCCGAGCCGGAGGAACCACCCTCTGTTACCCCGGTGGTCCAGTCCGTCCGCAGCGACTCGGCGTTGATCTGCCCATCCGCCGCTGCGCACGTCGACGACCGCGAGACGGTGCCGAAACTGATCCTCTTCCACGACCCCGACGGGTGGTGTATCCCCGCCACCGCCGTGCCGTTGACCGGCACCGTCCCCGTCCAGCCCATGTAAAACAGCCCGCCGGGAAGCAGGCCCGTCAGCCGAAGCAGCGTCGAGTCGCTCGTGGACCGCGTGGCAACCAGCACAGCGCCGGTCGTCCGCGGCACAGATGCCAGAGCCGGCACCGTGCCATTGCAAGTTGCGGTCTGATACAGCCAGTAGGCATCCACCGTGTTCGCCACCGCCGGGGTATCGACGCAGTGAGAGGCCGTCAGAAAATACGGCGTCATATCATTGCTCGTCGTCGAGAGCAACTGCCCCGTGCACTCAAACGTGCCCGATCCATTCGATAAGTAATACAACGCCACCGCACGCGACTGATTCGCCCACGCAGGCTCGCACGTAACATCACGGTGGCAGTTGCCCGCGCGCGGCGTGGGGACGGGCACCGGCTCCGAAGCAGGCCCCGGCGCAGGATCAGCCGGCGCGCTCTTGACCACGTCGCGGTATATGTGCTGCAGCGTATCGACCCCGAACGGCAGCCCCAGCCCACCTGTGCCAGGGGGCATGTAGAGCTCCAGCCGGGCGGTGTCCGACCAGATCGTCGGCGTGTACTGCACCCCCGTGCCAAAGTCCCCAGCACCCTCATACACCCCGCCCCCACCGGCCGGGTTGTTCGCCTCAAAGACCACCAGCAACGCCCCCTCGGGCAACTGCATCCCTACCAGCTGTGCTCGCACGCCATAGGCACCCTCGCTGCGCACATCGCACGTCCACAGCCGGCCGCCGTCGGGCAGCGGCGTCCAGACGCCATCAGTCCCCGCGAGCGTAAAGGGGCGGGCCACACCCACACGCATCGGCCTCTTCCTTGCATCCCCCTTGAGGTCCTCGGCCAGCAGTGCCGCGTGGTCCAGCACCGGCAGCGAGACCACGGGCACAACCCTGGCGCCCAACCCAAACTGCTTGCTCAACGGCACAAAGACCGGCTCGGCCCCGGGCTGCACCGGCAACCCCGGAATGCCAAACGCCTCCAGCCCAGGCTGTCCATCATCAAACGCCGCTGCCTGCATTTGCCCAGTTGGTTGGCCAGATGCGACACCCGCAGCCAAACCAACAGCCAGCCCAGCCAGAGCCACGCTCGCCAATGCCACACAACCATGCACCCGCGTACTCCTCACTGCATACTCCGATCTGGTCCGCTATGGAAGTTGTTTGATCGTCAACCCGTGCAAATAGCCCCGTCTTATCTCTCGGCCCACAACCGCCGGGCATAATCGAAGGATACGTCGGGCGGGCAGACCGCCCGCTTCATGCACGCAAGAGCAGATTCGATACGACCACCCCGGCGGTTGCATTTCCAACCCCCGTTATGCCCGAGAACCTTCTCGGCAGATCATCCCATCCATGAGCTTAGAAAGTTTCCAGACTGGACTTTGTTAGTAAGTCTGTACCCCATCGATCACGGCTCGGTCTGGATTTCTGCCAACACCTCCGCGTTCGGGTCCGCACGCATCTTGCTCACGTCCTGCTTGCTCGGGATGGTCACCTCAGCCAGGCGGGAATCGCTCTCGACATACACCCACTTCTCACTCCCATCCTCAAACTTCAACCAGATCGGCAGCGTAAATGCCCAGGCTGGATTCTGACCATCCATCTCCTGCACTTGCCGCACCGTCAGGGTGATCTGTTCGTCTGCAAACCTTCGTGAAACCTTGACAGTCGGCATCCCCGGTCTGCGCAGCCACTGGTCAAAGAACCGCTCCAGGCTCTGCCCGCTCACCTCCTCCATCACCTTGCGGAAGTCATCCGTCTCGGCGGAGCGACCCTGGAACCTATCGATATACACCCGCACGCCCTTCCAAAACACCTCCGCCCCAAGCCGCTGCCGGAGCATGTGCAGCACCACCCCGCCGCGCACGTATGGGTCCTCCGCCTTCATAAACGTGTCGTCCGGCTCCCCATACAACTTGCTCACCACCGGCACACCCACTGGCAGCACCTCCCGTGCCGAGACCGTCAGCTTCCGCCTCGCATCGTTAACGGCCTTGCGGTACGCCCCCTCACCTTCCTTGTGCTCAATCCACAACCACTCGCCGAATGTCGCCCAACCCTCGTTGAGCCACAGGTGCTCCCAAGACTTGCACGAGATCAAGTTCCCCATCCACTGGTGCACCACCTCGTGGGCGATCAGGTCGTCATGGTCCCCCTCCCTGCCCGACGCCGCATACTCGGCAAGAACCGTTGCGCTGGTGTTCTCCATCCCACCCCAATTAAACCCGCGCACGATCACCTGCGCATACTTCTCCCACGGATACGGCTCATCGAACAACCCCTCATAGAACGCCACCATCTCCGGCGTGTTCTTGAAGACCTTTGCCAACTGCACCCCCTTGCCCACCGGCCCATAGACCGGCATCCACAACCCCGGCCGCTTGGACTCCGGCCCGCCCACCTCCACCACGTCAAACTTCCCGACCGCCAGCATCACCAGGTACGAAGCATGCCCCTTGCGCTGCACCCACGTCCACCGCACACCCTTGCCCGGCACCTCTTCCTTTGCCTCCAGCGCCCCATTGCTGATGACCGTAAACCCCGCCGGTGCCGTAACAATCAAGCTCGACGCCAACTGGTCGTTCGGAAAGTCATGGCACGGGAACCAGAAACTATTCCAGTTCGGCTGCCCCTGGCTAAAAATCTGTGGCGTGCGGTCCGCCCGCCCCTGCTGCCCCGTCAACCAGACCAGCCCCGCGCCATCGCGCGACGTGTTCGCCGCGCTGTAGACGATCCGCGTAACCACCCCCACCCCAGGCTGCGCGGGCTTGGGCAGCGTGATCGTCAGCAGTTCATCCTTGTGCTCGAAGGCCGCCTTGATCCCATCGACCGTAACCTCGCCGATGGTTAGCGATTCTCGGGCGTTGAGCGTCATCGTCCCCCGCGCCGGCCCCACCGCCGCGCTCGTCAGCGTCAGCACCCCGTCAAACTTCGCCACGCCCATGTCGGCAATGTTGATCTCCAGCACCATCTGCTGATGGTCAAACTCCACCGACGGCGGATAGTTTGTCAAGTCCCGCCCCGTCGCCGGGTCCCACCGCCACTGCCAAGCCGTCCCCTCCTGACGGCGGTCCCCCTCCTGCCCGCGCGCCCAGGGGGTGGCAAGAGATAGTGCAACAAATCCCAACACCAGCACGGCAAGCGATCGGTTTTTCACGCCCCACTGTACCAACCCCAAACCCAACCCCGCACATCACTCCCCCAGCCCATACTCCTGCCAGCGCTGCGCAACGCGCCCTTGCACCTCATCGCTCATCGCCAGCACGGGTGGCCACTGCCGCGCGGGCACCCCCAGCCGTGAATCACTCGGCGATTTCTCCGTGCCGTCAAACCCCAGCCGGTGCGCACTGCTCCCAGCGCTGTGGTGCCGAAGAACATCGCGTCCCGGGTCGCAGTGCGCGCACCAGAAGAAAAACGCACGGTCGATATCACTGACATCCACACCCCGCCCCAGCACGATCACAAACGGTGGCAAATCCTCCGCCCGCAGCCCCAGCACACCGTGATCCACCGCATAGATCGCCCGCAGCACCCCGATCCCCTGCCCGGGCTTGGTCTTGTCAATCCCCACCAGCATCCACCCACCCCCCAATTCCCCCGGCACCGCCACCTGTCGCACCCCCGGGATCTTGCCGACCGCCTCCGCATACGCCCCTAGCCGCCCCGCATCGCGGACAACCGGCCCGACCTCATGCCCCACGCCGTGCAAGCCCTCCCCCGCACGCTTACCCGTGCAGTCAAAGCCGATCTTTGTCCCCGCGCCCACATACGGCGCGGCATGGTCCAAAATGTCTACCGGCCCGTGGGCCAACTCCACATCCCGCAGCGGGTGGCAACGCTCACCCGCTCTCCTGAGCACCCCCAGCGTGTCGTGCACGTCGCAGTCGGCATCGACGACAAAGACCGTCTTGGTCCAGGCCATCTGCCCCGCACCCCACACGCTGTGCATCAACCTACGCCCCTGCAACGGGTACGCCTTCTTGCACGCCAGAACCGCGCAGTTGTGAAACGCCCCAAACTGCGGCAGGTCATAATCCTCAATATCGTGCACCACCGTCTTGAGCAACGGGAAAAACACACGCTCCGTCGCCTTGCCCAAGTAGTAATCCTCTTGCGGCGGCAGACCCACCACCGTCGTTGGATAAATCGCTCCGCGCCGGTGCGTGATGGCTGTTACCTCCACCATCGGGTACCGATCCGGCAACGAATAAAACCCCGTGTGGTCCCCAAACGGCCCCTCAAAGACACCCCCCGGCCCCAGCCCGTACGGGTCCTTTGCCGGCCTCTGCCCATTGGCCCACTTGCCCATCTCCACCCGCGGGTCATAGTCAATAAACCCCGCCTCATCGCTCACCCAACCCTCGATGACGATCTCACTGTTGCCCGGCACCCACAACGGCACCGTGACCCCCTTGACCAGCCCGATCCCGCCACCATTGAAAAACCCCGCCAGGAGCAACTCGCTGATACCAGGCGGCAGCGGCGCAGTCGCCGCATACGGCAGCACGCTCTCACCACCAAGCGCAATCGCCACGGGCATCCTCTGCCCCTTGGCCTTCCACGACCTCCAGTGCCTCGCCCCGTCGTGGTGCATGTGCCAGTGCATCGCCACACGCTGGGGCCCGAGCAACTGCACGCGGTACATCCCGATATTCGCGCTGCTCGGCTTGGCCTGCCCGATGTCATCGGCGTGGATCGTGTGCACGCCCGCCAGCGTGATGTAACGCCCCCGAAACTTCGCATCCCACTGTGCACCACTCCCAAGCCCCTCGATCCCATCGTTCACGCCCGCCGGGTACCCGAGTGCCGCAAAGTCCCCATCATGCGGCCAGCAGCGGAGGATCGGCAGCCGCGTCAGGTCGATCCCATCGCCCGTCTTGACCACCTCCTGGCACGCCCCGCGACCACGCATCCGCTTGGGTGGTATCCGCAGCAACGGCAAAAACTGCCGGGCCTTACCGATCAACTCCCCAAGCGATCTCGGCGGCTCAGGCTTGACCAGCCCCCCGATCCGCGCACCGATCGCATCAAACCCGCTCGCACCCCCAACCCCAGCATACCGCTCACACCCCAGCGCCATCTCCATCCGCCGGTAACTACCCATCGCGTTGATCAGCACCGGGAAATCACTCCCCGACACGTTCTCAAACAGCAGTGCGCGACCACCACGCCCAAAGAACCGCGGATCGTTCCGCCGCGCCGACGCGCTCGGCCCATTCGGTGCCGCCGACTTGCTCTCCCGGTCGGCAATCGCCGAAATCTCCAGCACCGGATCGACCAACGCCCGCACCCGCGCCAGTTCCCCAGCCCTCTCCAGCGCGGCCACAAACTCACCGGTGCTTCTGTACATCGCCCCAACCGTAGACAACCAACTTCCCACATCCCCACGCTAAACTCCCACATGTCAACCCCCGCGCCCTCCTCTGCGCCCACCCCCGCGACCACGCTCAACCTCCCCCTGCTCCGCTCGGGCAAGGTCCGCGACGTCTACGAACTCCCCCCCGACGCAACAAACCACACCCCTCGCCTCCTGCTCGTCGCCTCCGACCGCATCTCCGCCTTCGACGTCGTCATGCCCACCCCCATCCCCGGCAAGGGTCGCCTCCTGACCCAGATGTCCAACTTCTGGTTCGACTTCATCAAGTCCCACCGCATCTGCGAGGTCCACACCCTCACCGCAACCCCAGCCGACCTCCCAACCTCCATCGCCCCACCAGGCTCACCCCAACAGGCCTATCTCGAAGGCCGATGCACCATCGGCCAGCGCTGCGCCGTTATTCCCATCGAGTGCGTTGTCCGTGGCTACCTCGAAGGCTCCGGCTGGAAGGAATACCAAGCCACCGGCAAGGTCTGCGGCATCACCCTCCCCCCCGGCCTGAGCCAGTGCGACAAACTCCCCGAGCCGATCTTTACCCCCGCCACCAAGGCCGCCCAAGGCCACGACGAGAACATCACTTTTGAGCAGGCCGCAGACGCCGTCGGGCTAGAGACCATCACCACCCTCCGCGACCTCTCGCTGACGATCTACAGCAAGGCCGCCGAGCACGCCCTCGCCCGCGGCATCATCATCGCCGACACCAAGTTCGAGTTCGGCATCCCCGAAGCCGCCCTCGCCAAGGCCGCCCGCGTCTGGCAACCGCCGATCCTCATCGACGAGGCCCTCACCCCCGACAGCTCCCGCTTCTGGCCCGCCGACACCTATGAGCCGGGCCGGGCGCAGCGCAGTTTCGATAAGCAGTTCCTCCGCGAATACCTCCAAGACCTCGTCGAGGCCGGCAAGTGGGACAAAAACCCACCCGGTCCACCACTCCCAGAGCATGTCGTCCAAGCAACACTTGCAAAGTATCAAGAGGCCTTTGACCGCATCACCGGCGAGCCAACACCCTAACCCATCAACAAACCCCCTCTACCCTCACCCATGCTCGGCACGGCCCAAACCAGCCCGCCACCTGCACCCCCGCCGAGCGGATCGAGCAGCGTGCAGCCCATCTGGATCATCGCCTCCCTCATCGGGCTGTTCGTGCTGACATCTGCCCTCCTCACCCTCGCACGCCGCTTCACGTTCCCCAATACTGACAACCCCAAACCCAAGCCCAAACGCCCCGGCCCAAGCCCCTGGCAGCAGTCCGCCGACCGCATCCCACTCGAAGACACCGAGATCAAAGAAGAACCCGACCGCTTCTGACCCGGCCGTCTGCGCAGACACCCCATGAAAGGCGACCGCCCCATCGCGATCATCACCGGCGCAGCCAAGCGCGTCGGTCGCGCCATCGCCGTCGCCCTGGCCAAGCAAGGGTGCGACATCATCGCGACCTACAACACATCCTCGGCCGCCGCGGAGGTCACCGCCGAGCAGGTGCAGATAGACGCCCCCCGCGCCACCATCATCCTCAAGCAGCTCGACCTGGAAGACCTCAACAGCGTCGACCTCTTGGCCGCGCAACTCAGCGAACAACTCCCACGCTTAGACGTGCTCATCCACAACGCCAGCCTCTACGAACCGACGCCCACCCAGCGCCTCACCCCCGAGGCCTGCCAACGGTTTTATCGCGTCAACGCCCTCGCCCCGCTGATGCTCTCACGCACGCTCGCCGGCAAACTCGCCTCCAGCAAACTCCCCGGCGGCGGCGCGATCGTCACCATGTGCGACATCCACGCCATGGGCGCACTCGGCCAGCCCCGGCGCGACCACCTCGCCTATTCCATGTCCAAAGCCGCACTCTTAGAGATGACCCTGGTCCTGGCCCGCGAACTCGCCCCGCGCGTCCGCGTCAACGCCGTCGCCCCCGGCGTAGTCGCCTTCCCCGAAGCCGGCCGCGAATCCGACGCCGACGCCCAAGCCCGCTACCTCTCCCGCGTCCCCCTCGCCCGCGCTGGCACACCCGCCGACGCCGCCGAGGCCGTCGCCTGGCTCGCACTCCGCGCCCACTACTGCACAGGCCAGGTCATCAACGTCGACGGCGGGCGCTCAATCACCTGAGCAGCCCACGCACCTGCCCGATCCGCTCCATCAATTCCCCCCGGCTGCCCGCCAGCACGTTGACATGCCCCAGCTTCCGCCCCGCCCGCGCCTCCTTGGCATAGTCGTGCAACTTCGCCCCCGCGATCCGCAGCACCTGCCGCGCATCGGGCATCGACCCGATCAGGTTCACCATACCCGCGTGCACACCCGGCGCGACCATCCCCGCATCCCCGAGCGGCAACCCCAGCACCGCCCGCACATGGTTCTCAAACTGGCTCGTCGCCGAGGCATCGATCGTCCAGTGCCCGCTGTTGTGCACCCGCGGGGCGATCTCATTGAACACCAGCTCCCCACCCACCTCAAACAACTCAATTGCCAGCACCCCCACATACTCCAGCGCACCAAGCACACCCCCGGCATATTCCTCCGCCCGCGCACGCACCCCCTCGCTGACACCCTCCGCCGGCGATGTGCTCACCCTCAAAATCCCCCCAGCATGCTCGTTGCACACCAGCGGATAAAACCGCGTCTGCCCATCCACCCCACGCGCCGCGATGATCGACAGTTCCCGCGCAAACGGCACAAACCCCTCCGCTATCAACCCCCCCGCCGTCGCCCCCAACGCCCCCCAGCACGCCGCCACCTCCTCCGCCTTGCGCACCACCACCTGCCCCTTGCCGTCATACCCAAACCGCCTCGTCTTGACCACGCACGGCAGCCCCACCTCCCTGACCGCACCCTCCAGTTCCCCCAGCGTCCTAGCCGCCACAAACGCCGGCGTCGGTATCCCCAGCGACCTCGCCAGGTTCTTCTCCAGCACCCGGTCCTGCGCCACACGCAGCGCAAGGCTCCCAGGGCGCACCGGCACGCCGCGCCGCTCGATCTCTTCTAGCAGCGCAACGGGAACATTCTCCCACTCTGTCGTAACCACGTCCACGCCGCGCAGAAAAGCATCCAGCCGTGCCGGCCTCTCAAAGTCATCAACATGCAACCCCCCAACATGCCCCGCCACGGCGTCTTCACGCTGGTCCCAGCATCGCGTCTGCACACCCAACTCGTGCGCCGCCAGCGCGAGCATCCGCCCGAGCTGCCCACCGCCCAAAATGCCCAGCCGCACCCTGCCCATCGCGCCAGCGTACGCACGCACACCGCTTTGTTCCGCCCCCATCACGCCGCCGCGTCGCTCGCCGGGCGAACCTCCGCCAGCGATCCGAGCATCACGGCGATCTGCTCAGGCGTCAGCACCCCGTCGCACACCCCCGCTGCCACCACCGCCTTGGGCATCCCATAGACCACGCACGAGGCCGCATCCTGCGTCAGGATCGTCCCACCCCTGGCCTTGATTTCACGCGCCCCCGAGGCCCCGTCCTCGCCCATCCCTGTCAGCACGACCGCGAGCACCTTCCCCGACACCACCTTCGCCGCCGTGGAGAACAGCACGTTTACGCTCGGGCGATACAACTCACTCTTGGGCTCCTCGGACGTAGAAATCGTTACCTTCCCGCCAGCGCCCCGAACCAGGTGCGTGTGCACCCCGCCCTGGCACATATAAATCGTGCCAGGGTGCAGCGGCATGCCCACCTCCGCGTGCACCACCGTCATGTTGCACATCTCATCAAGACGCTGCGCTAAACTCCGCGTAAACAGCACCGGCATGTGCTGGGCCACCACCACCGGGCAGCTCAGATCCGCCGGCAACGCCGACAGGATCACCTCCAACACAGGCGGCCCACCCGTGCTCGAACCAATTACGATCAACCCAAACTCGTCGTGATCAAACCGGTGCTCAGGCTTGATCCGCCACACCTGCCCCTCGGGCAGTGCCACCCTTGGCAACCCAGACGGCGCTCGCACCGGCGTAGCCGCAGCTTCCAAAGGGAACGATCCACTCGGGGCGATCGCCCTGATCTTGGCGATCAACTCATCCCGCATCGCCTCGACCTTGTCCGAGATCGTCGACTGGTCCTTGGCAATCACCTCCGCAGCACCGAACCGCAACGCCTGCAACGCCGCGTGGCTACCCGCCGACGTCAGGCTCGAACACATCAGCACCGCAGGCGGTGGGTTGCACTCACGCTTGATCGCACGCAAGCACGTCATCCCGTCCACCCCGGGCATCTCCACGTCCAGCGTTACAACGTCCGGCCGCAACGCCTTGACCTTCTCCAGCCCGTCCTTGCCGTCCCGCGCTGTACCCACCACCCGCATGCCAGGCTCTGAGTCGATCAACTTTGATAACGCCCGACGAAAAAACGGCGAATCATCTACCACCAACACCCCAATCTGCCTTGGCGCGCCAGCACCCGCAGTGCTCGATCCGGCGATAGTGGGGGGGGGAGGCATAGACATGGTGAGGCTTGATCTGCGTCGATCCCTATGGCTTTTATCGACGCCCACCACACACAAATCCATGCCCATGCACACAAAACGCACTACCCCCCAGCACCACCCACCCATCCCGGTGGGCAGACTCAAACCCACCAGGCACGCCCCAACCCCAGGGCAAAACCCTCGCCGGCACACCCACACGCTCTTTTATCGGCCCCCAACTACAAACACGCACCTGCACGCCCAAACCTCGCCGTGCTCGGCACACTTCTTCCTGTAATGCCCGGGACAGGACTTGAACCTGCACACCCTTGCGGGCTCTACCACCTCAAGGTAGCGCGTCTGCCAGTTTCGCCACCCGGGCTGAGTGGATAGCAGTATAAGCCATCGAGACCCGCCCGGCAATCACCCCCCCTTTGCTCCCGCACGCCCACACAGGACATAACCTGACCGCAATGCCTACACACGCTGCCACCCCCGCCCCAGGCCCCCTCTCGAAAAAACTCCACCGCGCGCTCGATGAACAATCTCCCCTCCTCCAGGTCAAAGACCTCGCCGTCAGCTTCGACAACCGCAACGGCCCACGCATCCAGGCCGTTGACGGCGTGCGCATGACCATCTACCCACGCCAGACCCTCGCCGTCGTCGGCGAATCCGGATGCGGCAAGTCCGTAACCGCCATGAGCGCACTGCACCTCATCCCACGCCCACCAGGCCGATGGGACCGTGGCCAGATGATGTTCGCCACCGACGACGGCCCACGCGACCTGCTCACCTACAACGAACAAGAAATCCGCAACGTCCGCGGCAACGAGATCGCCATGATCTTCCAAGAGCCGATGACCAGCCTCAACCCAGTCTACACCATCGGCGACCAGATCCTCGAAGCCATCCTCCTGCACCAAAGAGTCGACGCCGACCAGGCACGCCAGATCGCCATCGCCGCCATGACCGACGTCGGCATCACACAGGCCGCCGACCGCCTTGCCGCCTATCCACATCAGTTCTCAGGGGGCATGCGCCAACGCGTCATGATCGCCATGGCCCTGGCCTGCCAGCCCAAACTCCTCCTCGCCGACGAGCCGACCACCGCCCTGGACGTAACGATCCAGGCCCAGATCCTCGACCTCCTGCGCGAGCTCCAACGCACCCGGCAGATGAGCATCATGCTCATCACCCACGCCCTGGGCGTCGTCGCCGAGAACGCCGACGTCGTCTGCGTCATGTATGCCGGGCGCGTCGTCGAATACGCACGCGTCTTTGACCTCTTCGACAACCCCATGCACCCCTACACGCGCGGCCTGCTGGCAAGCATCCCCAAAACCCGCGAACTCACCGACCGCCTCATCACCATCCGTGAGGTCGTCGACGACCCCGCCCAGTTCGCACGCCTGCCCGGCCACGACAAAGGCCTCCGCCCCTGGTGGCCCTGGCACCAGCAACCCGCCGACCTCGCCCCCAACCCAGGCCCAGGCGGCGACTACGCCCTCGTCGAGGTCGCACGCGATCACTGGGTCGGCTGCTGGCGAACCCCCGGCATCACGGGCCTGAGCGAACGCTTCCCCGACCTCGACTACCGCATCGCCGACGACCCAAGCCAACGCCAAACAGGCTGAACACCCAACCAGCAAACCTATCCTCCGCCACTATGGCTAACCACTCCTTCACGGCACCAAGCACCGGCGCGATCCAGCTCTGGTCCGGCACCATCATCCCCACCACGCGCGACGCCCCCACCGACGCCGAGAGCCCCTCGCACATCCTCCTCTCACGCAGCGGGTATGTCCGCAAACTCGGCGCGGGGATATACGACTACCTCCCCCTGGCCACGCGCGTCCTCCGCAAGATCAGCCAGATCGTCCGCCAAGAGATGGACGCCGCCGGCTCCAGCGAGCTCCTCCTACCCGCGCTGCTCCCCATCGAGCTCTACGCCGGCACCAAACGCGACCTCGACTACGGCGACCTGCTCTTTAAAGTAACCGACCGCAAGCAGGGCATCTACGCCCTCGGCCCCACCCACGAAGAGCCGATCACCGAACTGGCCAAGGCCGCCATCACCAGTTACAAGCAACTCCCCGTCAGCCTCTACCAAATTCAGACCAAGTTCCGCGACGAGGCCCGCCCGCGCTCGGGCATCCTCCGCGGGCGTGAGTTTATCATGAAGGACGCCTACTCCTTCCACCTCGATATCGATGGCCCAGGCGGCCTCAACGAAACCTACGACAAAATGTTCGCCGCCTACACCAGCATCTTCAATCGCTGCGGCCTGGACTTCACCGCCGTCGAGGCCGAGGCAGGCCCCATCGGCGGCTCGGCCAGCCACGAGTTCATGGTCAACGCCGACAGCGGCGAGGACACCATCCTCAAGTGCCCCGCCAGCAACTACGCCGCCAACGTCGAAAAATGCGAGATCGGCCCACGCCCCGCACCCAGCAAAGGCTACTTCGCCGGCGACCCCTCCGGCGCACTTGACGAGGTCCACACCCCCAACTGCCCCGGCATCGAGGAAGTCGCCAAACTCACCAAGGTCAAGCCCCAGAACATGCTCAAGAGCGTTCTCTTTGCCGTCAGGTCCTCACCTGAAGACCTCGCCAAGTCCGGCCAGGAATACATCCTCGCCGTCGTCCGTGGCGACCACGACGTCAACGAAGGCAAAGTACGCCAAGCCGCCAGCGTCAAGTCCATCGAACTGGCCGACCCGGCCAAGGCCGCCGCGCTCGGCTTTGCCATCGGCTTCATCTCCCCCCGCGCCGCCGTCGGCAAAAAGGGCGTCCTCCTCCTCGTCGACCGCGACGCCGCCCTCGGCTACGACGACGCCGCCAACAAACCCCGCTTCTGGATGACCGGCGCAGACAAAAAAGACTACCACGCCAAGCACTTCAACTGGCAACGCGACCTCGGCACCGACCCCCTCGCCGCCACGCCACACAACCCCACCACCCACCCCGCCGGCAATCTCAAAGCCACCAACAACAACCTCATCGTCGCCGACGTTCGCAACGCCCTCGCCGGCGACCCCTCACCACGCGCCACAGGCTCCACCCTCATCACAGGCCGGGGCATCGAGGTCGGGCACATCTTCAAGCTCGGCACCAAATACTCCGACGCCATGGGCATGTCCATCCTCGACGACAAACAAACCAAACGCTCCGTCATCATGGGCTGCTACGGCATCGGCGTCAGCCGGACCATGGCCGCAAGCGTCGAACAAAACCACGACCCCGACGGTATCATCTGGCCCACACCCATCGCGCCCTACCACGTCATCATCACCACACTCAGCCCAAGCCACATGACCGTCGCACGCGACCTGGCCACCCAACTCTCCACCCTCGGCGTAGACGTCCTCATCGACGACCGCGACGAACGCCCGGGCGTCAAGTTCAAGGACGCCGACCTCATCGGCATCCCCATCCGCCTGACCATCGGCGACAAGGCCCTCGCCGAGCACGCCGTCGAGTTCAAGCCACGCAAAAGCAAAGACAAACCCGTCAACGTCCCCCTCACCCAGGTCGTCGCACGCACCATCGAGACCCTCTCAACCTAAACCCGCAACCCGGTTACACTACATCTTCGCTCCACCCCCTGGGCAACCCCACGGAGACCACCATGAACGCCACCCGCTCCATCACCGGCGCACTCGCGCTCGCCGCCCTCGCCGGCAGCGCACTGGCACAACTCGCACCGGGCACCGGCGAGCAGGTCAAACGCAACATCGCCCGCTTCTACGCCCCCTACTTCACCGACGCCGACCGCGTACCCAGCTACGCCACCGAAAAGATCATCGCCACCACGGCCAAAAACCCCCCAGGCGTCATCGTCCCAACCTTCGAGAAACTCCCCGACGGCAGGCACCGCGCACGCATCGACATCACCCCCGGCACCTCCCTCTACGGCACCGGCGAGGTCGGCGGACCACTCCTCCGCAACGGACGCACCGTAACACTCTGGAACACCGACGCCTTCGGCTACAAGCCAGACTCACCCAGCCTCTACCAGAGCCACCCCTGGGTCCTGGCCGTACGACCCAACGGCACCGCCTTCGGCGTCCTGGCCGACACCACCTGGCGCACCGAGATCAACCTCGAAACAGGCATCGACTTCATCGCCGAGGGCAACCCCTTCCCCCTCTTTATCATCGAGCGCGACACACCCCAAGACGTCATCAAGGGCCTCACCGAACTCATCGACCCCATGCCACTGCCCCCCAAGTGGGCCATCGGCTTCCAGCAGTGTCGATACTCCTACAACCCCGAGAGCCGCGTCCGCGAGATCGCGCAGGGCTTCCGCGACCGCAAAATCCCCGCCACCGTCCTCTGGTTCGATATCGACTACATGGCCGGCTACCGCGCCTGGACCTTTGACCCCACCCAGTTCCCCAACCCAAGGCAGCTCAACGAAGACCTCGGCAAGCAAGGCTGGAAGCGCATCTGGATGATCAACCCAGGCCAGAAGTACGACCCCTCCCTCAGCGAGGCTGAAAAATCCGCCGCCTCCAAAATCAGCCCCGCCATGCTCGCCGCCTGGCAGGCCCAGGCTGATGTCGCCAAGGGCG
Organism: Phycisphaeraceae bacterium; assembly: GCA_021299385.1. GTDB lineage: Bacteria > Planctomycetota > Phycisphaerae > Phycisphaerales > UBA1924 > JAJTGZ01. The sequence continues at coordinate 42,260 of JAJTGZ010000005.1, forward strand.
TCCGCTCCACAGGCGACGCCATCGACGCCTGGGTCAAGGACGCCAAAGGCCAGGTCTATCAAGGTGCCGTCTGGCCCGGCATGTGCGTCTTCCCCGACTACACCAGCCCCGCCGTGCGCACCTGGTGGGCCGGGCTCTACAAGCCCTTCATGGACCAGGGCATCGACGGCGTATGGAACGACATGAACGAACCGGCCATCTTCAACGTCGCCAGCAAAACCATGCCCGAGGACAACATGCACGTCGGCGGCCTCGAACCCTTCGGCAAAGTCGAGCCAGGCAACCACGCTCGCTTCCACAACGTCTACGGCATGCTCATGGCCAAGGGAACCTACGCCGGCATCGCCGCCGCCAACCCCGAAAAACGCCCCTTCGTCCTCACCCGCGCAGGCTACATCGGCAGCCAGCGCTACGCCGCCACATGGACCGGCGACAACAGCGCCGATTGGAACGACCTCGAACAGTCCATACCCATGGTCCTCAACCTCGGCATCAGCGGCCAGCCCTTTAGCGGCCCCGATATCGGTGGCTTCAACGGCAGCGGCCCACGCGACCAGGCCGAGCGCGCCCTCCACTTCGCCCGCTGGATGGGCATCGGCGCACTCCTCCCCTTCAGCCGCGCACACACCGCCAAGGGGAACGTCGATAAAGAGCCCTGGTCCTTCGGCCCCGAGACCGAGGCCGTCTGCCGAATGGCACTCGAACGCCGCTACCGCCTCATGCCCTACCTCTACACCCTCTTCTACGAGGCCAGCCTCACCAACATGCCCGTCGCTCGCCCCGTCTTCTTCGCCGACCCCAAAGACCCCGCCCTCCGCGGCGAGGACGACGCCTTCCTCCTCGGCGACGCACTCCTGGTCGTCCCCCAACTCATGCCCGACGGCACACGCAGGCCCATCGAACCAAAGGGCACCTGGCGCACCATCGAACTCGTCTCCACAACACCCGGCACCAACGCCACCACCACCACCAACGCACACAAAGACCTCCCTGTCCTCAAACTCCGCGGCGGCGCGATCCTCCCCGTCGGCCCGATCCAACAGTTCACCGACGAAAAACCACTCGACCCCCTCACACTCATCGTCTCCCTCGACGCCGCCGGCAGCGCCAAGGGCGAACTCTACGAAGACGCAGGCGACGGTTACGGCTACAAAAAAGGTGAGTTCCTCACCACCCGCTACGTCGCCGCCACCCAGGGCGACTCCCTCGTCATCGACATCACCGGCACCGACGGCCAGATGCCCCGCCCCGCACGCAAACTCATCGTCCAAATCCTCACCGACACCGGCTCCATCATCACCGCCGAGGGCACCGACGGCAAACCCCTGACCATCAAACTCAAGTAACAAACAGTGCATCCAGAACCCCTCTCCCGAGGGGAGGGGCGGGGGTGGAGGTTGATTCTCAGTGGTGCAGGCTTCCAGCCTGCACAGCAAACAGATTTCACCACAGACTCACAGGGCACAGAGAATTACAGATGCATTAGGTTTGTCTTCCCTCCACAATCCCTGCATCCCTCTTCTCTGTGCCTCGGTGCCTCTGTGGCAAACTGCCTTTACGCACAGGTTGAAAACCTCCGCCCTCTCACCGCGTGATCTTGCCCACGATCCGCCGCGTCGCCGGCACCACCAGCATCGCCGTCGGCCACGCCACGATCCCTCCCAGCGCCCACCCGCGCAACCAAATTCCAAAGAACCCACTGGCAAAGCCCCCCCGCGCCACCGTCAGCGCCAGCGATATCACCATACTCATGATGAAAACCATGATCGTGACAAACAGCACCGTCGAATACTTCTTATCAAACCTGACCATGCCCCCAACTATCGGCAACCCCCACCATCCCACAACAGAACCCCTCCCCCGAGGGCAGGGGCAGGAGTGGGGTTGTCTCTGGGTGGTGCAGGCACCCAGCCTGCACGGCAAACAGACTTAACCACCGAGGCACAGAGGCACTGAAAAAATACGAATGGTTCGTCTTTCCTGCACAACCACTGCATCTCTCTCTCTGTGCCTCGGAGCCTCTGTGGTGAATTGCCTTTACACACACCTCACCGAGCAATCTCAATCGCCCGCGTCTCCCGCAGCACCGTAACCTTGATCTCACCCGGGAACGTCATCTCCTCACTGACCCGCTTGGCGATCGACTGCGCCACCGCATACGCCTCGTCGTCCCCAACGCGTTTACAGTCCACCATCACCCGCACCTCGCGACCGGCCTGAATCGCGTACGCCTCCGTAACCCCCGCGTGCTTCATCGCGATGTCCTGCAGCTGTTCCAGACGCTGGATGTACTTTTCCAGGCTCTCTCGCCGAGCGCCCGGGCGTGAACTGCTGATCGCATCGGCCGCCATCACGATCGGCGTATAAAAACTCGTGCTCGGCACGTCCCCGTGGTGCCCAGCGATCGCGTTGAGCACCGGCTCACGCTCACCATACTGCTTGGCAAAGTCGTACCCGATCTTCGGGTGCGTCCCCTCCACCTCGTGGTCCATCGACTTGCCGATGTCGTGCAGGTACCCGCACCGCCTCGCCAACGTCCCGTCCAGCCCGAGCTGGTCAGCAATAAGCTGGCACAAAAACCCAACCTCAATCGAGTGCCGCAGCACGTTCTGCCCGTAACTGCTCCTAAAGTGCATCCGCCCCATCGCCTCGACGACCTTCGGGTGCATCCCGCGCAGGTTGATCTCCGCCGCCGCATCCCGGCCATACTTGCCGATCCTCTCGTCCATCTCTGACCGCACCTTCTCCACAACCTCCTCGATCCGCGACGGGTGCATCCTCCCGTCGGCGATCAACCTCTGCAAACTCTCCACCGCGATCGCCTGCCGAACCTTGTCAAAGCACGACACCACAATCACCCCCGGCGTGTCGTCAACGATGATGTCCACACCCGTCGCCTTCTCGATCGCCCGGATGTTCCGCCCCTCGCGACCGATGATCCTCCCCTTCATGTCATCCGACGGGATCGGCACCGACCGCACCGTGCTCTCGCTGGTGTGCTCACTGGCACACCGCTGGATCGCCATCAGCGTGATCTCACGCGCCTTCTCCTTCGCATCCCGCTCGGCGTCCTCGATCGTCCTGCGCACAATCTTCGCCGCCTCCGCCTGGCTCTCCTGCTCAACCCGCTCCAGCAGCATCGCCCGCGCCTGCTCCACGCTCATCCCAGACACCGACAGCAACTTCTCACGCTGCGCGGCGAGCACCTCCCCGAGTTCCTTCTCCCGAGCCGCAGCCCCCGCCAGCCGATCGGCCAGCCCCGCCTCCACCCGTGCCAACTGCTCGTCCCGTGCCGTCAACTGATCGAGCTTCCTGTCCACCAGGTCCTCGCGCTTGGCCAGGCGACGCTCCGTCTCGCGCAACTCCTCCCGCTGGGCGCTCGTCTCCCGCTCAAACTTCTCCTTCCGCTCCAGCAGTTTCTTGTCCCCCTCCAGCTCCGCCCGCCCGACGATCGAACGCGCTTCCTCACCCGCACGCGCCTTGAGGCTCTCCGCCTCGCGTGCAGCCTCCTTGGCACCCCCCAGCCCGATCTGCCGAAGCACCAACCACCCGATCACCACACCAACAACAACCCCGGCAAGCGCCCCAAACGCCACCGAGGTCAAATCAACTTGCGACAACATAAAAATCATGCCGCGCTCCGCTCGCCCGTACACACACTCGTGTACAAGCCGCCCTGCGAACGCGCACAGCCCACCCGCCAGAACACCCGGCAGAGTCGCCCACAATCAATCCACGCGACGACCCCGGCAACCCAGCACTCACCCGCCGGCCCAACACACCCAACCCACACCCGCGCCCTAGCGCGCAGCAAAGATTCGGGCTGCTCCCAAACCACTCACGCCCATCTGGAGCCTGTCAGGCCGCATTCTACAAAAACCAAAGGCTGCCGACACACAACGTACGTCAAACATGGCTGATCTATCGCGGGAAACCATCAACGAACCCACTCCCGCGGGCTGCACACGCGGCACCGCCGCCTGTGCACATCCTGTGAACGACCGGAAACGGCTGGCCGTGCCGATCGGAAAACGACCGACCCTTCCCAGGCCGGCACCTCATTAGATCGCCCCTCAGCCCCAATGTCAAGGCTCGGTCAAGATTTCTATCCTGCCCCCACCCCCACCCCATTCCACCCTCACCTCTGCCGAAGCTCGAACACATACGCATCAGGGTCCAAAACCCGCACGCTGGTTCGTGCCTTGTCCGGGCTAGGCGCCTCCCCCGGCACCGCACCCACCCACCGCACCCGATCCCGCCCAACCCCCGCCTCGATCCCCAGCAGCCGGGTAACCTCACCCTCCAGGTCATCCACCGGCAGCGAGATCGCCGTCAGGCTCCCGGCCTGGCTCCCCATCACCCGCTTGCCAAACGACTCACGCAGCACAATCTCCACCCCCGCAAACCGCTCGCTCCGCAGCGTCTTGCTCTCGAGCAGCATCCCCACCCGATCAGACGCCACAACACGAAAATCCAGCACCCGCTCATAAAAGACCACCGACCGATCCAGCTGCTCAACATCCAGCCGGATCGAGACAGCAACACCGGCAGTGGGGGGGTGCGACGTTCCAGGCGACGCCGACGGTGCGGATACATTGCCCATATCCACGAGTGTAACCTCTTCACCGCCCCACAGGTGGCGAGCCAGGCGGCCGAATCCGTGGCGGCACCGCCCCACGCCGCGACCCCCGCGGCTCCTCACCCGGCGGCGACAACTTCTTCTTCACCCACGCCAGCACACCACCACCCAGCAGCACCGACCCGATCACACCCATCACCGCCCCGACCACCCCCGTGATCACCCACCGCAACGCCGACGCACCCACCAACTTCGAGTCCACATCCGGCGAGTGCGTCGCCAGCGGGTCATTGAGCCCCTGCTGATAAAGCGACGCGATGCTCATCAGCGCCATCACAATCCCCAGCACTGCCAGTGCCGTGCCCAGGATTGTCAGGATCAGGCCGATCGTCAGTTTCATGGGTTATCGTGATGCTTGTGCAGTTTCTGCTGCTGGTTGTGTTGCCGCTCATAGATGCGGGCAATGCCCATTGCCGCCTCTCCCAGTCGCTCATGGGCCCGCACGAACCGCACAAAGAGCCAGAGAATCAGCCCACAAAACGCTAGGTAAATAGGCATGATGAAAAGGATCATGAATAAATCATTACTCATAAGCAACTTCCCGCAGCCTTCCCAACCCCGGCCGCCAACCGCGACACCCGATCACACCTTCCGAACAGTCCGCTGCTCAATCCTCTTCTCACTCTTGGTCTGCACCAGCCGGTCAACATAACTCCCCGGCGTGTGCACCATATCCGCCTCCAACTCCCCGATCGGCACGATCTTCTCAACCTCCGCGATCACAAAGCTCGCCGCCGTCGCCATCATCGGGTTGAAGTTCCGTGCCGTCTTGCGATAGACCAGGTTCCCAAACGCATCGCCGACGTGCGCCTTGACAAGAGCAAGGTCGGCAAACAACCCCGTCTCCAGCACATACTCCCGGCGTTTGGGCACATCCTCCCCCCTCGGGCGCACCCTCGGCTCCATCTGCTGGTACGTCCCCGACGTTGCCACGGGCGTCCGGTTCTGCCACCGCGTGTCATCACTCGGTCGGCAGAACTCGCGTATCTCCTTCCCCGCCGCCACGGGCGTGCCGACACCGGTGGCCGTGTAAAACGCCGGGATCCCAGCCCCACCCGCCCTGATCCGCTCGGCCAGCGTCCCCTGCGGGTTGAACTCGATCTCCAGCTCCCCCGCCAGATACTGCCTCTCAAACTCGGCGTTCTCGCCGACGTAACTGCTGATCATCTTGCCGATCTGCCGGGTCTTGAGCAGCAGCCCAAGCCCCCAGTCATCAACCCCGGCGTTGTTGCTGATGCACGTGAGGCTCTTGACTCCCGAGTCGCGCAGCGCCAGGATCAACTGCTCAGGGATGCCGCACAACCCAAACCCCCCGACCATCACCGTCATCCCATCGCGCAGCACGCCCTTGGCCTTCAGGTCGGCAAACGCATCAGCTACGCTCGTGTGAATCTTTCCAGGCATCCCCAAGGCTAGACCCCCAATCAGCACTGTTCTTGCCATTAGAACCCCTCCCCCTCGGGGAGGGGCAGGGGTGGGGTTCTCTCCCGGTGGTGCAGGCTTCCAGCCTGCACGGCAATCAGATTCCACCACCAAGGCACAGAGGCACCGAGTAAGACAGAAGCCTGAATGAACTCTCTACATCACAACCCCTGCATCTCTCATCTCTGTCCCTCTGTGCCTCTCTGTTGAACTGTCTTTCCAGACTTCCCCCTCGGCCGCACCACCAAACTCCCCACCACCCCCGCCAGCAAGCACAACCCGATCACCGACAGGCTCACCCACGTCGGCAGGTGCACACCCTTCCAGTGCCCCATCGGCACCGCCGGGTCCACGCTCATGTCCAGCATCCCAAACAAGTTCGCCACACCCGCCGGGATCGGCACAAACCGCAACTCCGGCGAGATCACCATCTTCAGCCCCACAAAGATCAGAATCACCGCCAGGCTCACCTTCAAATACCGAAACGCATGCATCAGGCTCGAGATCGCAAAGTACAGCGACCGCAGCCCCAAGATCGCAAAGTCGTTCGCCGTGAAGATGATGTACCGCTCCTTGCTCTGCCCCAGCGCCGCCGGCACGCTGTCGACCGCAAAGAGCACGTCCGTCGCCTCCACCACGCACAGCACCAAAAACAACGGCGTCGCAACCCACGCCCCCACCCGCAGCGCTTTCCCCGCCGCCTGCCCGACCTCCACACCCTCCACCCCGTGCCGAACAAAGAACTTGTCCCCGTGCATCTTCTCGCTGACCGGGAAGAAAAACCTTGCCACACGCAGCGCGATCGACCTGCTCGGGTCAAAGTGCTCATCATCGCTCTTGAGCATCTTCACGGCCGTCCACAGCAGCACCAATCCAAAGACGATCAACGCCGGCTCAAAGAGGTGCACAAGCTCCGTCCCCACGCCGATCATCAACCCGCGAAAGACGATCGCCCCCAGAATCCCCCAGAACAGCACCCGGTGCTGATACCTGTCAGGCACTGCAAAGTGCGCGAAGATGAGCGTAAAGACAAACAGGTTGTCCACGCTCATCATGTACTCAAGCACCCAGACCGTGAAATACTCCACGAGAGCCGTCCGCCCCGTCATCGCCGAGCCGTCGTTGGCCTGCGCCAGCGCCCCGAGCAACTGGTGGTCATAGACCACATAGATCACCCCGCTAAAGGCGATCCCCAGCAGCATGAAGATACCCGTCATCAGCAGGGCCTTACCCGCGGCGATCCGCTCACGCCGGCGCGCAAAGATGAACAGGTCCACAAACAAAATCAGCAGCACCAGCGCAACAAAGCCCCCCCAGAGCACCACCGACCACGAACCGGCTGACATAACGCCTGATAAACTGCTCATCACCGGCAGTGTAACACCCCGCCCCCGGCACACTTACCCGCGCAGCAGCCGGCCGACCTTCCACCCCTGCACCGCCGTCAGCAGCAGGTGCGCCGCCACGCGCGCCGTGCGCCCCGGCCCACTAGCCGGCTCGTCGTGCGTGGGGCAAAGCTCCATGATGTCCACGCACGCCAACTTCGGGTGCTGGCAGAGCACCGACAGCAACCTGGCCCCCTCACGCACCGACAAACCCGCCGGGTTCACAGCCGAGACCCCCGGCGCGTGCGATCCATCAAGCACATCCAGATCAAAGCTCACAAAGAGATGGTCAAACTCCCCGAGCACCTCGGTGATCCCCTCCGCATCCAACTCCCCGGCCATCGCACGCTCACCCAGATCATCATCCGCATAGACCCCGCCATGCCCGGCGAACCACTCCGCATGCTCGCGCTTGTTCACCAGCGTGTTTGCGCCAATGACCAGCAACGACCCGATGCCAGACTCGTCAATGAGTTTACGGAACGCCATCCCCGAGCCAACAGTGGGGCGGACGTCCAGGTGCGCATCAAAGTACACACCCGCCCACCGTCCGCCACGCTTGCCCTTCGCTTGCATCACGCCGCGTACAAACGGGTACGTCAGATCATGCCCACCACCGAGCCCGATCGGCAGCGCAACGCGCCCGGCCACGTGCGCAGCCGACTCGACCACTCGGTCATGCGTCCGCGCCAGCGCGACCTCACCCGCGCCTGCCGCCGGCACCACGTCCCCCGCATCGCCGACGACTGGCCAGCGGATCCCCGCAGGCTCCGCCACGCCATACCGCCCGAGCGCGGCGCGAATCGCCCCCGGCCCATCGGCCGCGCCGGCGCGCCCGCCGTTGAGCCGAACACCCAGATCATCAGCAAGCCCCAGCAGACCAACTTCCGCCCCCGCCAAACCAGGGCGCACCAGCGATGCGAACCGCTCCGTCGATACGCTCGGCCAGGCCCCCGTCCTCGTGTGCGGCACGCCGGTTGGTCTCGCAGGTTTACGAACAGTCCGCTTCACACCGCAGCATACGGCCCGCGAACACGCTCCGCCGAGCACTATTTCACATGCACCCCGTTGACACCCCGCTACCGGAACAGGTAACCTACACATCCACGCGTGTGCGTGCAGGTCCGTCCCCGTTCACGATCCTCTATCTGGGAGATGCTCCAATGGCCAATGGAAAGTTCGTCATCAGCAAAGACGCCGCGGGTGAGTTCCGCTGGCTGCTGCGCGAGGGCGCCGGCAAGCCGATCGCCGACAGCGCCGGCGGGTTCAACACGCACGCCGACTGCCTCAAGAACGTCCACCTCGTCATCCAGAACGCCAAGAACGCCGCCGTCGAGGACACCACAGGCCACGCCCCAGCACCCAAGGGCAAACCGGCTGGGAAGAAGAAAGCCGCCCAAAAGAAAGCCAAGAAAAAGTAAGCACCCACATGCCCCCGGCGCAGATCACCCCGGCCACGAGCTCCCCCCAGCTCGCAGACGCCGCTCGCCTGTTTGCCGAGTATGCACGCAGCATCGCGCCCATCGCCGGCGCGTCGCTGGCCCAACAGGGGTTCGCTGCTGAACTGGCCTGCCTGCCGGGCAAATACGCCGCGCCGCGCGGCGTGATCGTCCTTGGTCTGCTTGACGCCCTCCCCGTCGCGTGCGCCGCTCTCCGCCCGCTCGACGCGGTCGATCCGACCGCCGGTCGCGACGTGGCCGAGGTCAAGCGGATGTACGTCCAACCCCACGCGAGCGGGCTGGGCGTCGGCCGAGCGATGATGGAGTCGCTGTTCGCCTTCGCACGCAGCGCGGGGTACCGGGTGCTCAAACTCGACACCTCCGCCGAGATGACCGAGGCGATCGGGCTGTACACGGCCATGGGGTTCGTCCGCTGCCGGCGCTACAACGATGACCCGGACCCAACAACGCTCTGGTTCGAGCACAGGCTGGGTTGAGGGACTCGTCTACGCTTGTAGGCCCGAGCCAATCGACCCTATCCCCTGCAATTTAACATAACATACATTATCGGACTTTATTGCCAGGGCACAAACAGCGGTGGGGGCCTCCTTTGATTCGCCCAGAAGTGGCTCGGGCGCACATTTATGGATATCCAAAAACACGACACCCCGTTGCCGGGCCCTGGGCGGGCACTGGCGGGCACGGCTGCCGGGAGGATCAACGGGTCCACCCACACCCTCGGCGAGGCTCCTAAGTGATCGTGGCGCATCTCCACTCTACGGCGCAATGTTCAGGGGATCGGGAACCGATCACGCTGCCGAGCGTCGGCTCTGGCGTCTTTGCTCATTCGGGCCAACACTTGCGTATGAGTAAACGCCCATCGGCACGATCACTCCGCGCCCTCACCGGTCGCCCGCCGAGGCGGGATTTGGGCGCGGGTGGGCCTCCCATCGCGCTCGGGCCGGGCACTCGGCTAGAGATCGACGGCGTCGCCCGCGTCGCCCGCGGCGGTGCCGAAGTACGCATTTCCCAGGCTGCAATCTCGGCGATGAAGGACTCGCGCCGGGTGATCGAGAAATGTCTCAGCGACGGCGACGCGCACTACGGGGTCAACACCGGCTTCGGAGCCTTGGCCAAGCAGCGGATCAGTATGGGGGACCTGGCCGACCTGCAATGCAACCTGGTGCGATCCCACGCGGCGGGGGTTTGCGAGGCTCTGGATATCGGCACGACGCGCGCGATGATGCTTTGCCTGGCCGCGTCGCTGGCGCGGGGATTGTCGGGTGTTCGGCCTGAGGTCGTTGCGCTCTTGGTGGGGATGCTCAACGCGGGTGTGGTGCCGGTGGTGCCATCGGTTGGGTCGGTCGGCGCCTCGGGGGACCTGGCCCCGCTCTCGGCCGTGGCGCTGGCGATGATCGGCGAGGGGACGTGCCGGGTGGTCGGCGGGCGGGGTGGGGTGAGGGGAAATGGGGTCTTGCCGGTTATGTCAAGCTCGATTGCGCTGCGCAAGGCCGGGTTGAAACCCATTTCTTTGGCGCCCAAGGAGGGATTGGCGCTCATCAACGGCACGCACCTGATGGCCGGCTCGGGCGCGCTGCTCGTGCATGATGCCCGGCACCTGCTGCACGCGGCGACGGTGGGGTTGGCGATGAGCATCGATGCGTGCCGGGCGTCGCACGGGTTTTTAGATGCTCGTTTGTACGCCGCACGCAAGCAGGTCGGTCCTGGTGAGGTGGCCGGGGTGCTGCGGGGGTTGCTTGCGGGGAGTTTGATCGTCAAGAGCCACGTAGCCAACGACCCGCGCGTGCAAGACCCGTATTCGCTGCGGGCGGGGCCGATGGTGCTGGGGGCCGTGCGCGATGCGCTGGCGGGTGTGGCCGGGGCGATCTCGCAGGAGTTGCAGGCTGTTACAGACAACCCGCTGATCCTCGGCGGGGTGGTGCGGTCGGGTGCGAACTTCCACGGCATGCCTGTGGCGATCCCGTTGGACACGCTGGCAATTGCGCTGTGCCACATCGCGGGCGTGAGCGAGCGGCGGAGTTTTCTGATGACTGGTGCGTTCGAGCCTGAGAGCCACCTCAAGCCGTTTTTGGCCCCGCAGCCCGGGTTGCAGAGCGGGTTGATGGTGGCGCAGTACGCCGCGGCGGCGTGCGTCAATGAGATGATCGGGCTGGCGACCCCAGCGAGCGTGGCAAACATCCCGACGTGCGCAGGGATGGAGGATTACA
>JAJTGZ010000006.1 GCA_021299385.1 Phycisphaeraceae bacterium
GCGGAACTGCACCAGGCCGTTGATCTTCAGCGAATAGTTCCCGTCCGGGCTGCGGACGACGAAACCCTTGTCGTACCCGGCCACGCCGCCGCCCTGGAGCAGGCTGCTGCGGGTGTCCGCATCGGCGAGCATGTCGGCGACCATCGCGCGGACCTCGTCGCGGCTAACAGCCTGGTCATCGGCCAGGGCCACGTTGCTCATGGCTGCACCAGCCAGGAGGCTCAGCAAAAGTGTCTTCTTCATCATCAAACTCCTTGCATCAGTTTCGAGGCGGCTCTACCCACGGCATCGGCCCGATGGGTCGGAACGCCCGCCTCTTGCGCGTTCCTTCTAAATCTTCCCGGGGCAACACACCCCGAAACAGCGAACTTCAACCTGCAAATCCCTACAAACTCCAAGATACTCGACGAAAAAGCGATTCGGAGACCAGAACGTTGACTGCAAAGGGAGGGACCCATCAGCACCCCAACCCGTCAAACCATAGTCTAGACCAGGTAACTTAGCAAATGCAAACACCCAAGGTGAGATAATCGGTCCCCCACCCACAATCTCAACGATCTTTTCACATCCCCGGCCACGTGGAGGCACTAAACTACTGCCAAGATCGTCAGGCAGGTACCCGCAAAATGCCGTTGTTGCGCCAAAATACGCACAAAAACCGTACAGAATACCTGGATCGGGGTTTGGGAGACCACCATGCAGCCAAGCCGGCGGATTCTGATCGTCGAGGATGAACGCGATATCGCCGAGATGGTCGCGTACAACCTCGAGCGTGGCGGGCACACCCCCACCATCTCCAGCGACGGGCAGCAAGGGTTGCAACTCGCCCTGGCCGAGGTCCCTGACCTGCTCCTCTTGGACGTCATGCTCCCGGGGTTATCGGGGCTTGAGGTCTGTCGTCAGCTGCGGGCCAACCCGGCCACGGCACAGGTCCCCATCCTGATGCTCACCGCCCGTGCCGAGGAAGCCGACGAACTCGTCGGCCTATCCGTCGGGGCCGATGACTACATCACCAAGCCCTTCCGCATGAAGGTGCTCCTGGCGCGTGTCGAGGCCCTCCTCCGCCGGGCGCAGCCCATGCCCGAGGACGACGGCTCAGCCATCGTCACCCTCGGCCTGGTCTCGGCCGACCAGCACCTGCACGCCGCCTCGGTCCAAGGGCAGCCCATCCGCCTGACACTGACGGAGTTCAAACTCCTCGTAGCCCTGATGCAATCGCCCAAGCGTGTCCTCAGCCGGGCTGACCTGATCGCCCAGGTCATGGGCCCGGGCATCATCGTCACGGCACGGACCATCGACGTGCACATCGCCTCGATCCGCAAAAAACTCGGGCCTGCCGGGAACCAGATCAGGACCCACCGGGGCGTGGGCTACCAGATGACCGCCGAGGCCGAGGCCGTACAAGTGGAGTAATCCGCAACCCCGGCGTGCACGCACGCTGCGGGCGTGCAACAATACAGCAACCCCAGGCGTATCGCCCTTGAGGGCTGTTGCCCGGCTGTTGGACCTGTTACCGGAGTTACCCATGCGTTGTGCATATTTGTCTGCGTCGATGAGCCGGGGGCGTGTGGTGGGGTGCGCTCTGGTTGTTGTGGCCTTGGGGCTGGGGTTGGGGCTGGGTGGGTGCTACGAGCGAGTGATCCAGGCGAAGGGGCCTGGCGCAAGCAGCGTGCAGATTCAGAAGCCGTACCAGGAGGATTACAAGGTGGACAACTGGCTCTTCGGCAGCAGCGTGCAGCCAGTCAAGCCGAGCGTGGGGCAGCCCCCAGCGTTTAAGTAGTAAGTATGATGGGTTCTGGATACCCCGGCTCTCCGAGCCGGGCGTCTTGGTTTATGCGAACCTCACCCTACCGCTTCCCCAGACCATTCCGGCGGGGGGTTCTAGAGGTATGATGAGGTTGATTGAATCTGGAGGATCGTCCATGGGTCTTGAAGCGGCGTTGCCGGTCGATGGGTTTGTTACCACGCAGCTGCGCCGGATCATCAACTGGGGCCGCCGCAACAGCCTCTGGCCGATGCCCTTCGCCACGGCCTGCTGCGGTATCGAGTTGATGGCCACCGCCTGCTCGCGCTACGACCTGGCCCGCTTCGGGTCCGAGGCCGTGCGCTTCTCACCACGCCAGGCCGACCTCATGATCGTTGCCGGACGCGTGAGCGTCAAAATGATGCCCGTGCTCCAACGCATCTACCTGCAGATGAGCGAGCCCAAGTGGGTCATCAGCATGGGCGCGTGCGCAAGCACAGGAGGCGTCTTTGACACCTACGCCGTCGTGCAGGGTGTCGACCAGTTCATCCCAGTAGACGTCTACGTCCCCGGCTGCCCCCCTCGGCCCGAACAGCTTATCGAGGGCGTGATGGCAATCCAGCGGATCATCGATAGCACCGGCATACCCCCCAGGATGAGCGGGGGCAAGCGCGTGGGCCTCGGGCTTGCGCTCTCTGGCCGGGGGCATGAGGTTCGCCCGCAGCCCGTAACGCTCGGCATCTAAGGGGTGCGCGTTGGAACCCCCGCTGCCGATCCTCAACCAAGGAACAGACCAAGGGGCAGACGAACACGTGCGCCCCGCCAACGGGGCCTTGCCCATCGCCGAGACTTTTGTCTCCTTGCAAGGGGAAGGAAAACTCTCCGGCGTGCCGAGCTGGTTCTGCCGGGCCTCGGGCTGCAACCTGCGGTGCGCCTGGTGCGACACGCCCTACGCGAGTTGGAAACCCGAAGGGAACGCCCGACAAGTCGAAGCGTTGATCGCCGAGGGCCTGACCACAGGCGTCCGCCACGCGGTGCTCACCGGCGGCGAGCCGATGCTCTTTGCCGCCCTGGTCGATCTCGCCGCGGGCCTGCGTGCCGGGGGGATGCACGTAACGATCGAAACCGCCGGGACCATCGACCTGCCCGCACCGGCAGACCTGCTGTCGATCAGCCCGAAACTCTCGACCAGCGCGCCCAGCACGCAGCGGTCAATCGACCTGGCCGGCACGCCCGCATGGTCAGCCCGGCACGAAGCCCGCCGGATCAACCTGCCCGCGCTGCAAAGCCTCCTCAACCGCCCCTGCGACCGCCAACTCAAGTTCGTCGCCTGCACGCCCGCGGACGTGCCAGAGATCGAGGGGCTGCTAACCAAGTTGACAGGGTGGTCCCCGGCTGACGTACTGCTGATGCCCGAAGGGGTCGTCCAGCCGAGTGCTGAGCACCTGGCGTGGGTCGTGCAGGCGTGCGTCAAGCGCGGCTGGAGGTTCTGCCCACGCTTGCACATCCAGCTGTATGGGAACAAACGGGGGACATGAGGGCGTGGAGTATCTAATACTAAGAGTTTTCACCACAAAGGCACAAAGGCACAGAGAAGAGGGAATCTGTGATTGTGCACGGTTACCAAACCCTGTCTTCTGATTTTCTCTGTGGCTCGGTGCCTCTGTGGGAAAACGCCTTTGCATCTCCTGCTTCGGCAGGTTCACACCTGCACCACGGGGCAACCAGAGGCGCATCTACCGACAACGCTGCCACGCCCGTTAGCCCACCGCCCCCGCCGCGGCTTTGCCCGCCAAATAGCCAGACGCCCACGCCCACTGAAAGTTGAAACCCCCAATCCGCCCGTCCACGTCGCAGATCTCCCCACAGATATAAAGCCCCGGCGTTACGCGCGAGCACATCGTCCCCAGGTGCAACTCGCTCAGCGGCACCCCCCCGGCCGTCACCTCCGCGTACGTATACCCCCGGCTCTCCGCCACCGGCAGACGCATCGACGTCGTCATCGTCACCAACGCACGCCTCGACTCACGCGGCAAGTGCTCCGCTCGCAGGTTCCCCTCCACCCCCGCCTCAAAGCACAACGCTCGCGCCAAACGCTCAGGGATCGACACCGGCACCGAGGTCAGCACCGACACCGGCGACTGCGCACGCTTGTCAATCAGCAGCCTGTCCAGCTCCTCCCCCGTAACCCCCGGCGACCAGTTGATATACAGCCCCGCCCCAGGGTCCACCAGCAACGCATCAAAGTAATACCGGCTGATGTCCAGCGGCCCCGGCCCGCTGAGCCCAAAGTGCGTGCACAACGTGCTGTTGGTAAAGGAACACAGCTTCTTGCCCGTCCCCGAACGCACTTCTAGCCGGGCTGGCACCGTCAGCCCCGAGAGCGTGCGGACAAACGACCGCGCATCAAGCACCAACGGCACCAGCGCGGGCATCACAACAGGCGTTACCGTGTGCCCAAGTGCTTTGGCAAACCCGTACCCCGTCCCGTCGCTCCCTGTCTTGGGCAACGCCATCCCGCCGGTGGCCAGGATCACCACGCGGGCGGTGATCGTGGGTAGCTCCTCCCCGCCCGGCTGCTCCTGACCCGTGATGACAAACCGCCCATCAGACAGCCGCGCAACACTACCAACACGCCAAGGGTGCCTCAACTGCACCCCCGCATCGCGCGTGGCGTCCAAGAGCGCATTAAGTATGGTGTGCGCATCATCGGTTATCGGAAATAACTTTCCCGTCTCCTCTTCCTTCAGCGTTACCCCCAGCTCACCAAAGAACGCGATCGTTTGCGGCACATCGAATGCACGCAGCACCTTGCCAATCGCGTTCCGCGAAGACCCCGCATAATCGGACTTCTCCACCGCCCGGTGCGTTACGTTGCACCGCCCACCCCCGGCCACAAGAATCTTCGCCCCAAGTTTCCGCGCACCATCAAGAGCAACGATGGAAAGCGACCGCCCCTGGGACCGGGCATGCCGGCCCGCCCAGATCGACGCGAACAATCCCGCCGCGCCAGCACCAATAACCGCAATATCCACCCGCTCGGCCATACGCCCGAGTCTACGGCCAGGCGGCCAGCCCAGCACAGACGCCACTCGGCGGCCCGTGCGCGGACGCTGGGCACCCGTTGCGGTGTCATCCAGTCCGGGATAACCGGTTGGGAGGGTTGTTTGTGCGCCTGGGTGAACAAAACCGTTCGTCCATGGTGCCCGGGTTCAAGTCGTAAGGGGGAAATGCTGATCTGGAAGGGCCGGGCGATTGCTCGCAATGGCAAACCGGACCGAACCAATCGAACAAGGAGTCTTTATGAACACCCGAACGAATCGCAAGGCCTTTACCCTCATCGAACTTGTTGCCGTCATCGTTGTGCTGGCGATCCTCGCGGGCGTCGCCGTGCCGCGGTACTTCGACTACACCGACCGCGCCCGCACCGGCGCGACCCAGGGCGTCCTGGGCAACGTCCGCTCGGCGCTGGCAAACTTCTACGCCAACGCGTCGATCTCTGGCACCCCGGCCTATCCCACACTCGTGGAGCTGACCACCAACGGCACGGTCATGCAGGACGCCATGGCCCGCAACCCCTACAACAACAGCAACACCGTCGTTGCCGCCGCCGACCTCGCCGCTGCCAACGCTCGCACAGTCGTCGGCACCGACGGGTGGATCTACTTTGTCGACAACGTCTCGGTGCCACCAGTAGCGATCTTCTTCTGCAACAGCAACAACGTAACGACCGCCGGCGACGGCTCGGGCGGCTTCCTGACGGCCAACGACCTCTAAGGCCCCCGTTCAACCAGCAGCACACGCGGCCCGGGGGCGATATACCCCGGGCCGTCTTTGTTGCTCCCCGCACAGAGCCAAAATGGTCCGCGCGCGAGCCTGGGCCAAAGCGTTGTGGGCTTCTGCCCGATATCACAGCGGCAGACACGCCCGTTCTGCTGACTAACTGCCGACGGCGATCGGCCAGGGACACGTTCGTGCTCAAGCGAAGTTCTGTCATCGTGGAGATCACCCCGACACGCCTAGAGCTGGTCGTCGTGCGCTCGGGTCAGATCGGGCAAGGGCGCGTCGAGCGCGCCAACCCCCCGGCACACGACGCCGACCTCGCAGACACCCTCCGCGCACGCCACGCCACACTCGCTGGGTGGGTCAAAGAGCTCGGCCTGCATTCCTGGCCCTCCACCATACTCTTCAGTTCAACGACCGAGACGTGCTCGCTCTTCTCCTGCCCCGCCAGCGCTGGCCCCGCCGCCCTCGACAGCGCCGCACGCATGGCCCTCAGCGAGATCGCCGGCTACGACATCGCCGGCCACCCCGTCGATGTCCAGCCCATGGGCACCGACACCAAGGCCCTCAGCAAGCCCAACCCCGGCACACGCGAGGGAGACACCCAAGGCCAGCCCATGGCCCACGCCCTCGCCGCCGTCGAACAGGACCAAATCGCCGAGCTGCTCGCACGCTGGGCAACCTCCACCGGCCTGACCGTCGCCGGCCTCGTCCCGACCACCGCCGCGCCGATCGCCAGCGCCCTCACCCGCCTGCTCGCCCTCCCCCCCACCGACAGCCAGCCCAGCGCACTGCTCTGGATCGGTGAGCACGAGTCCTTCCTGGCCGTCGGCGACGGCGCAGGCCTGCGCCTCTTCCGCACCATGGGCATCGGTGTCGAGAGCCTTGTCGAGGCCCTCCAACGCCCGATCCAGCCCAGGACCGCCGGGGCCGAGGCGATCTCCATCGACCGCGCCGCCGCCCGCACACTGCTCGAAAAGTTCGGCATCCCCCGACCCGATGACCTGCTGGACCCACGCCTGGACCTCTCGGGCCAATCCATCATCCCACTGCTCTCGCCGGTCCTGCAGCGCGCAGCCGTCGAACTCAAACAATCCCTCCGCTTCGGGCTTGTCGAGAAGGACCGCGCCGACATCCAGATCACAATCATCGGCCCCGGCGCATCGCTGCCCAGGCTGGCCGAGGCCTTCACGCACCTCTGCGCCGCCCAGGTCGTCGCCGAGGCGCCGGCCGTGGTCAACGCCGGCACCGGCAACTCCAGCGCCAGCACCGGGAACATCGCGGCCTTCCTTGCCGCCAACACACTCACGCTCAGCCTTCTGCCCAACACCATGCAGCAGGCCTGCTTGGTCGGCAAGACCCGCCGAGCCCTCTGGGCCGGGATCGCCGCCTCGGCCGCGATGGTCGGCATCTACGCCGGGTGGACCTGGCTCTCCCTCTTTGCCGCCCAACGCGAGATCGCCTCGCTCAAAGTCCAGTCCGAGACCGGCCAACGCCTCGACGGGCAACGCCGGGCGCTGCTGGCCACACAGCACGCCGCGAAACTCGCCGCCGTGCGCATCAACGATGCCCTCGGCGTCATGCCCCAGTGGTCCGCCGTGCTGGCCGGGCTTGTGCACGCCACACCCGAACACACCCTCATCAAATCGATCGATATGGGCGAGGGTGAGGGTGGCCCGACCGCACGCCTCTCGTGCACCATCCAGGCCGAGGACGACGCGGTCTTCGCACAAAGGCTCAAGGCCTACACCGACCGCCTGACCGCCATGCCGATCATCCGCGGCGTCAAGATGGGCAGCACCGCGCGTGCGGCTGCTGCGCCCGGTGCGCAGGCCAACGAGTTCAACTTTGACCTGGCGATCCTCCTCGTCGCCACGCCCTACGCCTACAACGTCCCCGCACCCTTCACCGCCGTGATGCCCACGAACAACAGCGCGAACGTCCAGACCGAGCGTGTGGCCGGGGCACCTGGCGAAGGTGGTGCGCCATGAAGCAGCAAACGATCTGGGCTGTCGTCCGCAAGTGCCTCCCCGAGTTTGTCATCGGCGTAGCAGTCTGCGGCGGCGGGATGATGCTCCTGGTCGATCCCCTGCAAAGCCGCCTGGCCGATGCGCAGCAGTACGTCGGCACCCTCCAGCGCACCGTCGCCGGGTTCAAGACTTCCCCCAGCGCACTGGTCGAAGCGCAAGCAAAGGTGCAAGAGGCGCACCGTGCCCTGGAGGAGATACAAGCCCGCAGCGAGATCGTCGCCGACCGCACGGAGATGTTCAGCGCACTGATGAACCTAGCCGAGGATGCCGGCGTGCGCGTCAACCAGTTCCAGCCCTCCACCCCCAGGCCACCCAAGCCCCCGGCACAGCCGGCGCAGACCACAGCAACACCCGCACCCACGCCACAGCCCAGGGGCGCACAAGGTGCCAGGGCGCTACTAGCACCCCCACAGGCCGCGCCGCCACAGACACCCAAGCCCACCTTCGACACCCGCGTCGCCTACGCCCTGAGCGTCCAAGGCGCATACCCGGCCATCGCACGCTTCATCAACGCCCTCGAGCAGAACGTCGGCTTCTCGGTCGTCCGCTCCATCCGCATCCTCCCCACAACCGACCCGAGCGTGCTCCTCGCCCAGATCGAGACCGAACACGTCGCCATCGACACCAAGGCCTTCCTCCAAGCCCAGGCCCAGGCAAACGCCCACAAAGTCAACCAGGGGGGCCAGCCATGAAACTCCCCTTGCGATCACGGACAACCGGCCCTGGCCTACGCGGCCGCCAGTTGCGCCCCGAAGCCGTCATCTCCGCCTGCGCGCTGCTCGCGCCCGTCCTAGCCGTGCAGATGGTCCGGCTCATACCAGGCACACACGGCCCACGACAAGCCTCGGCACTCACACTCCCCACCGACGGCACAGACGGCACAGACCCGGGCACCAACCCCCTCATGCCCGCACTGCCCAATCTCAGCCCCACCCAAACACTCGCCCTCGAATGGGGGAAGGAACAACTCCAAACACCCATCGTCGGCAACCCCCTGCTCCGCCCCAAGCCACAAGCCAAGCCCACACCAGGATCCCCCACGCTCGTGCCCAACCCCGCCACGCACCCGACCGAGCCGGAGTTGCCCCCAGAGGTCAAGGCCTTAAAGATGACCTCGATCATGCGCCTGGGCGGTGAACTCGTCGTAACTATCAACGGCCGGGCGTACCGCGTCGGCGAGCCGGTCCTGCCCGGATGGTTCCTCACCGAGCTCGCCTTGCCCACACGCCAAGCAACCCTCAAAAACCAGGCCGGGTTGACCGCACGCCTCCAGCAAAGTAAATAAACACCCCCGCTGGCTACCCGGCACCCTTTTCAGTGGCGGACCTCTATCAATCAGGCCCGTTTCCCGCTGCAACCTCGGCCATCTCGACTATTTGACCTTGCAAGTTCCTAACAAAGTAAAAAAGTGCTCCATCGCGGTCTAAACTTGCCCCTCAATCTGGTTGTCCGTACGCAGACCGAACACTCTCTCTGGAATCCATCATGCTCGGCAAAGTCTTCAAGGCCTACGACATCCGCGGCACATACCCCGACCCCCTCAACGAGCTGATGGCCAAGCAGATCGGCTTTGGGTGCTCGCGCTTCCTCCTGGCCGAGGCCAAGGCCCTCGGCGACGACGGGCCCATGATGCGCAACCTCGTCGTCGGGCGCGACATGCGCAAAAGCTCACCCTCCCTGGCCGAGCAACTTATCAAAGGGATCAACGACCAGGGTGGGAACGTCATCGACGTCGGGATGGTCGATACGAGCTTCATCTACTTCGCCGTCAACCACCTCGACTGCGCAGGCGGCGTCATGGTCACGGCCAGCCACAACCCACCCAACTACAACGGGATGAAAGTCAGCAAACGCAAGGCCAAGCCCGTTGGCGAATCCACCGGCCTGGCCGAGATCCGCAAGTTTGCCGCCACTGTCGACTACACCAACAACCCCCCCCAGGGGGGCGGTCGCACCGAAAAACGAGACCTGTGGGAGGCCTACTCCAAACACGTCCTGGCATTCCTGGACCTCTCCAGACAAAAGGGCAAGAAACTCAAGGTCGTCATCGACGCCAGCAACGGCATGGCAGGCACCACCATCCCCAAGCTCTTCGGCAAAAAACTCAACACCGGCGGCTTCGAGATCATCCCCATCAACTTTGACAACTCCAAGGGTGAGTTCGCACACGAGCCAAACCCCCTGGTCGCCGCCAACGTCAAGCAAACCTGCGACGCCGTCATCAAGCACCAGGCCGACGCCGGCTTCTGCTACGACGGCGACGCCGACCGCTGCGTTGCCGTCGATGAAAAAGGCCGCATCGTCGGCTGCGACCAGCTCACGGCCGTGCTGGCCAAGCACTTCCTGGCCTCCAGCCCGGGCAGCGCGATCGTCTACGACCTGCGCAGCACCAAGGCCGTGCTCGAAGAGATCGTCAAGGCCGGGGGCAAGCCCGTCCGCTCACGCGTCGGGCACGTCTTCATGAAGGGGGCGCTCGCCGAGCAGAAGGCCGTCTTCGGCGGGGAACTCTCCGGGCACTTCTACTTCTCCAAAAACTTCAACGCCGACTCGGGTGTCATCGCCATGTGCACCATCCTGACGGTGCTGGCCAACACCGGCAAAACGCTCGGCGAGCTCATCAAGCCGATCGCCCGCTACCTCCAGAGCGGGGAGATCAACTTCCAGATCGAGGACAAAGACGCCGCGCTCGCCAAAATCAAAGAGGCCTACGCCAAGCGTGGCAACCTCGACGAGCTCGACGGCGTAACCATCGACTGCTTCGCCAAGGACGGGTGGTGGGCCAACATCCGCAAAAGCAACACCGAGCCGCTCCTCCGCCTGAACCTAGAGGCCAAAGACCGCAAAACCCTCGACACGATATACAACCAACTCAGCCCGATGCTCGGGCACAAGGTCGATCACTAAGAGAGCACCAAGACTCTACTTATTGGTGGCACCGGCGTCGCGCCTGTGCGGATCACGCGGGCACGGGTGTATAGGATTCGCCATGGTTGTCAACATCGACGTACCGGCGTGGCTCACCGACGCGCTCGCGGCCTCCACCGGGCAGCCCATCGACGTCGCCGCACGCGAGGCCTTGCTCATCGAGGCCTACCGCCGGCGCCTGCTAAGCGTTGGCAAACTCGCCGAGATACTCGGCATCAACTCCACACCGGCCGACCGCTGGCTGGCCGACCGGGGCGTGCCGTTGAACTACGACGTGCAGGACCTAGAGGCAGACCGCAAGACGATCGACCGGCTGAAACGGGGCGGTGCGTGATCGCCGGGCCGACCTGCCGGAAAAATAAAAAAATCGTGCTTGACTGCCCCTGGTGGTCGGGCTTAGACACCGCCATGCACCGGACCACGAGGCGCAAGATAGGTGGAAACGATGGGAAATGAGACCTTCCGCATCCTGCTTGACTCAGACCCGAACGATCAGCACGGTGGTGGTGCCGTTGCCGATACGTCCGTAATGAGCACGCTGTGCGAGATACAGCTCGCAGAGGCCGTGCTGGTTGCATACAGCCCCATAGTGATCCCCGCCGCGGTCTACGCGGAACTTCGGGCAGGCCCAAACTACCAGGTTTTTTCAGCACTCTGTCGGTCGAACACGATGAGTAACCGGGTTCACATTTTAGAGAGCGGCAGCACGTTGGCCATGACGTGCCCAGGCTCACGCCGGCGCACCGACCCGATCAGCGCCACCGAGCAGGCGCAACTCCGCAGTCTTGGTGCCGGTGAAATAGCCGTCATTGAGCATGCCCGCGAGCTGGGTATCACCGCGCTGCTGGACGATGGTGCGGCAAGAAAGGTCGCCTCCCGCATGGACGTTGCCGTGCTGGGGACCATCGGCATTCTTGCCGAGGCCGCCAGGCAAGGCCTCGCGTCAGGCCCCGACGCGGCCGACCGGCTCGTTGCCGCCGGCTTCCGCGCGACGCCCGAGCTGCTCAACCAACTGCGAGTGATCCAGACCCCATGACCATCGACACCTTCCTGGAACACTGGAAGCTCGCCGAGCACCCGTTCCGGGGTGAAGAGGCACGACAGGATGCACTCCTGCTCCGCATGGTCGATGCCTCCGTCCGTGCCGCGGCACAGAACCCGCTGCGGCCCAGCCGCCTGCCCAGGCACCCAGACTACGACAAAATCGCCGGCGAGTTCAGCCGGCCGAGCACCTCCATCGTCTTCGGCGAAAAAGGCTCAGGCAAAACCGCCATCCGCATGCAGCTGGCCACCAGCGCCGCGGCGTACAACGCCGGCAACGCCGACAAACGCGTCCTGCTCGTCATACACGACGACCTCTCCGCACCACTTGCACGCCTGCACAACCGGCTACGCACCGTCAAGCGAGGCAAGGAAAGCCCCGCCGTTGACTCGCTCAAAAAAATCCGACTCGCCGACCACGTTGACGCCCTGCTCATGCACGTCGTGCCCAACCTCGTCGATGCCCTGCTCGAGCACACCAGCACCGGAGCCACCACCGGCACCAGCGAACGCATCGACCTGGGCGGCACCGAAGAAGGCCCACGCAAGGCCCTCCGCAGGCTCGACCGCAACCTCAAACGCGACCTGCTCGTCTTGCAAGTCCCCTACGACCGACCCGAGAACGGGCCGGAACGCACACGCGAACTCCGCAAGGCCCTCGGCGTACGCACCCCGCTGAGCGTTACCGTCGAGGACGTGCTCGCCTACGGCGGGTGGGTCGTCCCCGCGCTCGTCTTTGTCATGCTCGGCAAGCGCGGCGCGGCAATGCAGGACGCCGTCGCTGTTACCGCCTTCTTCATCGCCATGGGCCTCTGGCTCGTTGCCCTGCTCAAGCGCGCCGCGTCCGAACGCTTCGGCATCCGGGCCCGCGCACGCCGGCTTTACAGGCAACTGCGCACCACGCCACGCTCGGAATGGTCGTTCATCAAGGCCATCCGCCAGCTGCCGCCGGGGTGGCGCGCCAGCACCTTGCTGCCGACGACCGACTCCGAAGAGGTGCGCCTGGCGATGCTCTCGCGCCTGGTGCGCGTGCTGCGGGCCTTTGGCTATGAGAGCGTGCTGGTCGTGATGGACCGCCTCGACGAGCCGCCGATCATCCAGGGGGACCCCGAGCGCATGAAGGCCGTCGTCTGGCCGCTGCTGAGCAACAGGTTCTTGCAGCAGGAGGCCATCGCCTTCA
Organism: Phycisphaeraceae bacterium; assembly: GCA_021299385.1. GTDB lineage: Bacteria > Planctomycetota > Phycisphaerae > Phycisphaerales > UBA1924 > JAJTGZ01. The sequence continues at coordinate 12,704 of JAJTGZ010000006.1, forward strand.
AGCTCCTGCTGCCGATGGACCTGCGCCACCAGTTGATGCGCGAGAGCGCGGCGTTCTTCCAGGATGCGCGCCTGGACAAGCAGTCGCTCATCGAGGCACTCTCATGGACGGGCGTTACGCTCTACGACCTGGCGACGCAACGCCTCTCGGCCTGCCGGCCACACGAGGCGGCGCCGATCACACTGTCGAGCCTCTTCGCACAGGACGTCTCACGCGAGCACCTGCTCGACTCGCTGGAGCAGATGCGCCAGCCCAGAGACGCGTTCAAGCTGCTCTATCAGTGCATCCAGGACCACTGCTCGCTGACAAACTTTGAGCAAGCCCAGCCCGCCGGGGAGGGTGTGCCTGGCGATGCGCTGCGCATCTCGCGCGCAACGCTCGACAACGCACGCAAGGCACAGGCCGAGCGCACGCGACAAGTAGCGATGGGCGTGCGGCCGGGTTGATGATGTGGGTGGGTGTTGACGATCCCCACCACTTTGCGCACACCCCTACGGCGACGTTTACACCCCCGCTGGGACGTGCATGTCGGGGAGGCTCCAGATGTATATCCGACCCCGCCGATCGGCTCCTGGGCGATCGTGGTGCATGTCCACCTTTGATCGCAACGGCGCGGAGATACGAACGCTCTTTGGGGAGGGATTACTTGACGGCCCCCGGCGGGCGTGCGGGCATTTCGAGGGCTTTGGTTGGCTCGGCGGCGGGGTCGAGTTTATCGACCAGGAAGAGGTATTGTTTTTGCCGAGGGTGGGGCGAAATGCCCGAGAGCACGTGCGGGTCAAAGAGATAGACCTGGTTGTAGTGAAAGATGGGGATCATCGGCGCCTGCTCCTCGATGACCATTTTCTCGGCTTGCGAGAGGATGTCGTAGCGTTTATCGGCGTCGAGTTCGGCGTCGGCAGCTTCGAGCAGGTCGTCGTAGGGCTTGTACGAGAACCCGCGGTCGTTGTTCCCGTCGCCGGTGCGGTTGAGGTCGAGGAACGTCAGCGGATCGCCGTAGTCGCCGAACCAGGCGGCCCGGCTGACCATGTAGTTTTTCTGCTTGAGGTCGTTGCGGAAGACCTTGATCTCGCGCTGGCGGAGCGAGACGCTGACGCCGAGGTTGCGTTCCCAGTCCGACGCCACGGCCTGGGCGATCACGTCGTGCCCCGCGTCGCGGTTGAAGAGGATGTCCACCGTCGGCATCCCCTTCCCACCCGGATACCCCGCCTCGGCCAGGAGTTTGCGCGCGCCCTCGGGGTCATAGGCAATCCCGGCGGGGGATGCATAGCCCGGCAGTGAGCCGGGGGGGATCAGGACGCTGGCGGTGCGCTCGTCCATCCGCCGGATGTTCTTGGCGATGTTGTCGCGGTCCATCGCCATGGCAAAGGCCCTGCGCACGCGGGCATCGACGAAGGGGTTGTCGCGCCCGTCGGGGAGCTTGGCCTGGCAGTTGAAGTTGTAAAAATACGTCCCGAAGGCGGGCACGGCGTGGATGTTCTGCCTGCTATCTCTGGGCATCCGGCGGTCAATAGCAAACTGGTCCAGGCCCTGGGCCACCAGCGCGTTGTACCGCTGCTGGTGCTCGCGGATGTACTGCCGTTTGGCCTCGAGCAGGTCCCCTCGATAGTCGGCGGTAACGTCGCTGACCCAATCAACGCTCCCGGCCTGATACGCCAGCACCGTCGCGTTGCGGTCCTCGACGCTGGGGATGTTGACGGTCTGCATGTGGATGCTGCCGGCATCCCAGTAGTGCGGGTTCTTCTCTAACCGCACGTCGCGCTTGAAGCGCCACGCCGCGAGCGTGTACGGCCCGTTGCTGACCAGCCGGTCGGGGCGCGTCCAGTCGTAGCGCGTGTTGACGCGCGCGGTGATCGGGTCGATGACCTGGTGCGCATCGAGCAACTCGGGGTAGAGCGGGGCCATGACCTCAAAGGCGAGCACATCGAGCATGTACGGCACCGGGCGCTCGGTGGTGAGCACCAGTGTTCGATCGTCGACGGCCTTGAGCGCGACAAGCTCGTCAAACTTGGCCAGCGTCTGTTCGTAGAGCCTCTGTGCCTCGGCGGGGCGTGGTTGGCCCTGGCCCTCGGCGGCGAAGCGGGCGAGGGCCTCGTCGCGCCAGGTGGTGAAGGCCTTGCCGCCGGCGATGAGGTGAAAGAGTTTGACGTAGTCCCCGGCGGTGTCGGGGAGCATCCCCCGGCGGAAGGCGTAGACGAAATCGCCGGCGACGACGGGCTGGCCGTTGCTCCAGCGGGCGTCTGGGCGGAGGTGGAAGGTCCAGGTGAGGCCGTCGGCGGAGGTTTCCCATCGCTCGGCAACGCCGGGGACTTTGGCATAGGTGTGGGTGAAGAGGTCGTTGCGTACGAGCGGCTCAAAGAGCATCGCGGCGACGCGGAGGTCCTGGGCCCAGCTCATGCGCGAGAGGTCGAGCGTGGTCAGGTCGCCACGGTTGATGAAGGAGAAGTCGGCACGGGTGGAGGCACGGCGGGATGCGATCAGGCCGAGCGTGGCGAGTGCGAGCAGTGCGATGCCGAGCGTGATGAGGGGCCGACGCATGAGCAAGGGTAGTGCGGGGGTTTTGAGGCCAGGGAGAAGAGGTTCGCGGAGGGGGATGGGGGCGTGAAGTACGCAGACCCGATCAACTTCCGATTGCCGGTGGTGCCGCCAATACAGACAGCGCAAACTCATACGGATCAACACGGGATTCGTGCGTGCGAAGTGGCCAACCCCACCCCTGCCCCTCCCCTCGGGGGAGGGGTTCTGAATCAAAAACATTCGCGATCCGCGTCGTTTCTTCCTCTGCGTTGCTCTGCCAAGCTCCGCCCCCTCGGCGAACCTCTTTGCCTTGCGTGAGACTACCCTAAGGGCGTGGACCACCTTTCAGTATTTGACATGTTCAAGGTCGGCGTCGGGCCGAGTTCGTCGCACACGATGGGGCCGTGGCGTGCGACGGAGCGGTTCCTGGCGTTTTTGCGCGCTTGCGGGGTGTTTGAGCGGGTCAGGCGGGTGCGGGTGGATTTGTTTGGGTCGCTGTCAAAGACCGGGCATGGGCACGGGACGGATGTAGCCGTGATCTTGGCGCTGACGGGGGACGACCCTGTTACGTGCGACACCGCCAGCATCGACGCGCGGACCGCGGCGGTGCGGGCGGGCAAGCAGATCACGCTGGGGGGGACGCGCAAGGGGTTTGCCTTTGACCCGGCACGGGAAATCATCTTCCGCAGCGAGACGCTCGCTTATCACCCCAACGCGATGACGTGCACGGCGACGCTGGATGATGGGGTGGAGGTTGCGCAGACCTACTACTCCATCGGGGGGGGCTTTGTGGTGCAGGAGGGTGCGGAGGGCGCGGGGGATGCCAGGCCTGCACCGCCGTTTATCATCCATACGGGCGCGGACCTGCTGCGTGCGTGCGTGGCGACGGGCAAGAGCATCCCGGAGATTGTGCTGGCCAACGAGTGCGCGTGGCGGAGTGAGGCGGAGGTGCGTGCGGGGCTATTGCACATCTGGCAGACGATGACCGAGTGCATCTGGCGCGGCTGCCACACGTTTGGGACGCTGCCGGGCGGGCTGAACGTGCGCCGGCGAGCGGCAGAGATGAGCGGCCGGCTGCTGGGGGTTGCCTCCGGGTTTGCCGGGGACCACACCGGTGGGGACATTGGGGCGTGGAAGGACGCGGTGCGGGCGGCGGGTCAGGACTTCACGAAGATCAACAAGTGGGTGAGCTGCTTTGCGCTGGCCGTCAACGAGGAGAACGCCTGCTTTGGGCGTGTGGTAACGGCACCGACGAACGGGGCGGCGGGCGTGATCCCGGCGGTGATGATGTACTACGACCGGTTCTGCGCGAGCACGCCGGGGGGGATTGTGGACTTCATGCTCGTGGCCGGGCAGGTCGGTGCGCTGTTCAAGCGGAACGCGACGATCAGCGCGGCGATGGGTGGGTGCCAGGCCGAGATCGGGGTGAGCAGCGCGATGGCGGCGGCGGGGCTGTCGCAGGCGACGCTGGGTGAGCTGGCGACGCCGGCGCGGGTGTTGATGGCCGCTGAGATCGCGATGGAGCACCACCTGGGGATGACGTGCGACCCGATCAACGGGCTGGTGCAGATCCCGTGCATCGAGCGGAACACGATGGGTGCGATCAAGGCGATCACGGCGACGAACATCGCATGCGAGAGCGACCCGGCGGGCGCGAAGGTGAGTTTCGATGACGTGGTGCGGACGATGTGGCAGACGTCGCTGGACATGCAGAGCAAGTACAAAGAGACCGCCGAGGGTGGGCTGGCGGTGAATGTAACGGTGGGGTTGAGTGAGTGCTAGGGGTGCGGGGCGGGGGTTTTAACCTGCGCACAAAGGCAGTTCACCACAGAGGCACGGAGGCACAGAGAATACAGGGGCGGGGGAAGAATCAAAGACCAAAGTCCCTGTCTTTCTCGGTGCCTCGGTGCCTCAGTGGTGGAATCTATCTGCTGTGCATGCTGGAAGCCTGCCCTACTGAGAGCTGCCCCTGCCGATCTTCGCCAGAACGATCTGGGGGTGGGGTTCTGATGAGCGTGTGCGGGGGTTGTTACTTTGTTGATGGGAGTGGTGGGAGGGTGTCGGCTGGCGGGGCAGAGGGTGCGCTGATGCGCTCGGCGAAGAAGATGACGGTGCCGTTGCGGTCGGGTGGGGCGGGTGAGCGCTGGCCACGCTGGATGGTGGTGGTGCCTGCGAGGGTGGCGGTGGGGAGTGGGTAGAGGTCGGTGAGGAGTTCGCGGACTCGGTTTTGTGGGATGAAGGAGACCTGGCCGTCGAGGGTGAGTTGGCCGTCGGCGCCGGGGGGGAGGACGACGGGGATCTCGAAGCGCTGGACCGACTCGCCGGGGACGACGAGTTTGGCATCGCGCTGAGCGGTGAAGGTGCCGACGGCGGCGCGGGAGGAGTAGTTGATGGCTTTGAGCGGGATCTCCCGGTCGCTTGGGTTCTGCGCATCGACAACGACGTGCAGGACGGTGGCCTGGGGGTTTTCGGAATAGACATAGGCCTCGCGGACGGAGAGGACCGGGGACTGGCCGGCGCACCCGGCTAGGAGGGGTGCGAAGAGGGCGAGGGCCACGAAGCACGCAATAGGCCGACGCGCGGTGCGGGCGTGTGCGGGCGTGGTTGCGCTGGGTTGGGCGTGTGTCATCGCCAGAGGATATCGGCCCGGCAACGAGGGTGCGGGTTGTTTACTTGCGTGCTAGGCGCTTGCTCGGTGCGGGTGGAGCGGAGACTGGCCCGAAGACTGGCCCGAAGACTTGGTTAGGGGCGGAAGCCATGGCTTGGGTACGTGGGCAGGGTGCGAAGGTGAGGTCTGTGCAAGCGTGCGGGGCTGTGCCTGTGAGAGGGACAAGGGCAGCAGCGTTGATTGTTTGCGGGACAGATACCTGTTTTTTAAGGGTTTCTGCGGTTCCACTCGGCCTTGACGAGTGCGACGGCTTGGACGACGGTGGCCTGAAGGTCGCGGTTGACGAGGAAGGCGTTGTAGACGCCGCAGGAGTGGGCGATTTCCATCTCGCGTCGGGCCTGGCCGAAGCGGCGTTGGATGGTGGATTCGTCTTCGCGTTTGCGTTGTCGGAGGCGTGCCAGGAGGGTTTGCTCGTCGGGGGGGAGGATGAAGATGGACATGGCCGAGGGATGGGCTTTGTGGATGTTGATGGCGCCTTGGACGTCGATTTCGAGGATGACCAGTCGTCCCTCGGCGAGGCGCTGATGGACCCAGGCTTTGGGGGTGCCGTAGCGTTTACCGAAGACGCCAGCGTGTTCGAGGAACTCGCCCTGGGCGATCATGGCGTCAAACTGTGCGTCGTTGATGAAGTGGTAGTCGAGTCCCTCGCGGTCGGCATCGGTTTTGGGTCTGGTGGTGGCCGAGACGGAGAAGATGGCTTGGGGGATGTGCTCTTCGAGTGCGCGGGTGATGGTGGTTTTGCCAACGCCGCTGGGGCCGGAGATGACCAGGAGCATGCCGAGGTGCCTGTGGTCGGGTGTGTGGTTGGGCGGTTGGCGTTGGGCCATAGGGGCGAGGATAACCGAGCCGATGGTCGGGGGCGCGGGATGACCCCTGGTGCCGGCCGCTAGTGTTGTTGATGCCGACCAAACCTGCCGAGTTGCTCGATAGAGGCCTGCCACCGGCACCGGTGCGGATCGGGTGTGTGAAGTACCTGAACACGTTGCCGTTGGTGGAGGGTTTGGGTGCGAACGCGGGTCTGCGGCTGCGTGGTGCGGCGCCTGCGGAGCTCGGTGGGATGCTCGGGCGTGGTGAGATTGATGTGGGGCTGGTGTCGCTGGTTGATTACGCCAGGAGCGCGGTGCCGTTGGCGTTGATGAGTTGCGGGGGCATCGGGTGCGATGGTGCGACGCTGACGGTTCGGGTGTTTTCGCGTGTGCCGGCTGGGGAGATCAGGGAGTTGCACGCGGACATCGAGAGCCACACGAGCGTGGTGCTGGCGCAGGTGGTGCTGGCGCGTGCGTTTGGCAACCGTGTGAAGGTGGTGGGGTTTGATGCGTGCGCGCACGGGGGCGAGTGGCCCGAGGCGGTGCTGCTGATCGGGGACAAGGTGGTCAGTGATGCGCCGCCGGGGGAGGTGTATGGCTATGAGTTGGATTTGGGTGAGCAGTGGAAGGCGTTGACGGGGCTGCCGTTTGTGTACGCGGCGTGGATGTGCCGGGGTGAGGATGCGGGTGCGGAGTGGGTGCGGGAGGTGGGGCGGTTGCTGGAGCGGCAGCGCCTGCGGAACACGATGCGGACGGGTTGGTTGATTGATAAGGCCGTGCAGGAGCACCGGTGGCCGAGGGAGTTGGCGGTGCGGTATGTGACGGAGTATCTGCGGTATGAGATCGGTGCGGGGCAGCGCGAGGGGATTGCGCGGTTCTTTGCTGAGGGGGTCGCGCTGGGGCTGCTGCCGGGGCGGGAGATGGTGTGGGTGGAGTAAGAGCGCACGGCAGCGTTGGCACCATGGCTACTGGCCGTTTGGGGTGGGACTTGGTGGGCGGGGGACCTGGATTTCTTCGATGGTGATGCGCCTGGCGGTGAGGTGGTCGGGGTGGATATCGACCTCTTCGCGCACTTTGGTGCGTGCCTGGCCCTGGCCCATGGGGGTTTGGACGGGTTCGTTGTGCTCGGTGGAGGAGAGTTCGATGGTGCGTGGTTGGTTAGCCGGTGCGCGGACGTCGGTGCGCACGGCCTTGGCGACCTCGCCGAAGAAGGCACCGAGATTGCGCATCAGGCTTGCCTGGTGGCTCATGGGCGATGGTATTGCAGGAGTGTGGGGGCGGGGTGCGCTGGGGACCAGGTGGTTGGTTTGGCCGTGGCGGCGTTGAGGATGGGGAGGAAGTGCTCGTGGGGGATTTCGACGATGCCGAACTGCTGCATGTGGGGGTTGGCCAGTTGGGTGTCCAGGAGGGCAAAGCCGCGTGCGCGGAGGTGGTGCCAGAGGTGCAGGAGGCAGGCTTTGCTGGCGTTGGAGCCGCCGAGGTGTGGGAGGGAGAACATGCTCTCGCCGAAGAAGGCCGCGCCGAGGTGAACGCCGTAGAGGCCACCGACGAGGGTGTGGGTTGATTCGGTGGGGAGGGAGGGGGTGTGGGTGGGGGCGTCGGCTTTGGGGAGCCAGGCTTCGACGCTGTGGGCGTGCCCGGCGTGGTAGAGGTGTGTGTAGGCGTCGATGATCCAGTCGTTGATCCAGGTGCCAGGCTCGGCACGGGGGGTGTCGGCGCAGTGGGTGATGACGCGGCTGAAGCAGGCATCGGTGGTGATGACGAACCGGCCGGAGGTGAAGACTTGGCGGAGGGAGCGCGGGGCGCGGAAGGCGCCGTCGGCGAGCGGGAGGATCGAGCGGGCGGGGGCGGTGTAGAACTCGACGCGGCCGTGCCTGCTGCTGGCCATCGGGAAGGCGCCCTGGGCGTACGCGGCCAGGAGGATCGGGGTGGTTTTGTGGGGTTGTGGGCCTCGGCGGGGCATGACATTTCATAGGGGCGTTGCCGGCGCGGTGCGGACGCTAAACTTCGGCCCGACTAACCGGCCAAGTTACTGATTTGACCATTTGGCGATTTGACCATTTGACCATTTTGTATCAGGAGACCACACGATGTCCAACCTCACGATTGCGCTGGCCAAGGGGGACGGGATCGGCCCGGAGATCATGGACGCGACCATCGAGTTGTTCAAGCACGCGGGCGTGAGCAAGCACCTGGACTTTGTGCCCGTGGAGATGGGCAAGGCCGTGTTTGACAAGGGGAACAGCAAGGGGATGACCGACGAGGCGATCAAGGCCGTCGAGGAGTTGGGGCTGGTGTTTAAGGGTCCGATGGAGACGCCCAAGGGTGGCGGGGGCAAGAGCATCAACGTAACGCTGCGGAAGATGTTCAACGCGTACGCGAACCTGCGGACGTTCAAGACGCTGCCGGGGGTTCACACGGTGTATTCCAAGGCGGGGGTGAACATCGACCTGACGATCGTGCGTGAGAACATCGAGGACACCTACGGCGGCGTCGAGCACCGCCTCAGCAACGACATGATCCAGTGCAAGCGGCTCATCAGCGCGCCCGGCTCAGACGAGGTGCACCGCTTCGCCCTGCAAACGGCACGGAAACTGGGGATCAAAAAGGTCCACTGCGGGCACAAAGCCAACATCATGAAGATGACCGACGGGCTGTTTTTGGAGCGGTTTAAGGCGATGGGGAAGGATTTTCCGGAGTTGGAACTCGGCGATGTGATTGTGGATGCGTTGTGCATGAACCTGGTGATCAAGCCGGGGCAGTATGCGATGGTGGTGCTGCCGAACTTGCAGGGGGACATTGTGTCGGACCTGTGCGCGGGGCTGGTTGGTGGGCTTGGGTTTGCGCCATCGGCGAACATCGGCAAGCACGTGTCGCTGTTTGAGGCCGTGCACGGGACGGCGCCGGATATCGCGGGCAAGGGGATCGCCAACCCGACGGCGTTGATTTTGTCTGGGTTGATGATGCTGCGGCATGTGGGGATGCTCGGGCACGCGGGGGTGATCGAGAACGCGTTGCTGTGTGCGCTGGAGCAGGGCGTTCGGACGGGGGACTTTGGGGACCCGTCCAAGCCCGTGCTGAGCACGAAGCAGTTTATTGCCGGGGTGGTTGATCGCCTTGGGAGCAAGCCGGCGAGCGTGCCGGGGGTTGCTGAGAGCGGGCTGGGTGGGCCAACGTTTACGCGAGCGTCCAAGCCGGTGCATCAGGAGGTGATCCGTACGTTTACGAATGTGGTTACGCAGGTGGTGGGGTGTGATATATATATTGATACACCGATGAGCACGGGTACGGTGGCCGAGGAGATGCAGCGGATCTGTGCCGATACGCCGTTCCGGCTGACGATCATCAGCAACCGCGGGACGCAGGTGTGGCCGACGGGGACGATTTATACTGAGTGTGTGGACTATTACCGCACGCGGTTTGAGTTGCGTGAGGGGGTGTTGCCTGGGAGCTTTGGGCAGAGCCGGTGCGTGGCGTTGATGGACCGGGTGGCGGAGAAGTTTACGATCTGTTCGTACGAGCTGCTGCGGACGTTCGATGGGATCAAGGGGTTTTCGCTGGCGCAGGGGCAGTGAGGGGCTGCTTGCAAAAACCAAAGCCACGGGCTGGGAGCCCGTGGCAGAGGGTTGTGGGATGGTTTCTTAGGGGTTCAGGCGTGCGAGGTCGGGTGAGGGGGGTTCAAAGTGGAGGCCGGCGTGGTCGGCGTTGTTGTGTTTGCTGATCCAGCGGACGGTGGCGGGGAGTTTGAAGGGGCGTCCGAGTGCTGTGAACTCGAGGAGGGCGGGCTGTCCCATGGCGAGTTTGTGGCCTGAGTGAAGGGAGATCGATGCGCCGTCGGGGTTGATGTCCAGGATGGATCCGAGGCTGGAGGGGATGGGCTGTGCGAGGGCGATGCGTGGGTAGTCTGAGCGTCGGCGTTCGACCTGGAAGCGTGCGACGAGTTGTTTGAGTTGTCGGCTGCTTTGGGCCATGTCGGCGGTGGACTTGGCGGTGAGGGTGCTGGTGCTTTCGAGCTGCTCGGCGGCGGAGCTGACCTGGCGGACGCCGTCGCGGAGGTTTTCGCCCATACGTGCCTGGTCGGCGGCGTTGGTGGCGATCTCGGTGATGAGGTTGCCTGTGGTGCTGGCCTGCTCGACGATGCGTTTGAGGCTCTCGGTGGTGTTCTGTGCGGCGGTGATGCCGAGCTTGACCTCTTCGGTGCCTTTAACGATGCTCTCGACGGAGCCGGCGGTCATGGTCTGGATTTCGCCGATGGAGTCGCTGACTTGTTTGGTGGCGGCGGTGGTTCTTTCGGCGAGTTTTCGTACCTCGTCGGCGACGACGGCAAAGCCCCGGCCGTGCTCGCCGGCGCGTGCGGCTTCGATGGCGGCGTTGAGTGCCAGGAGGTTGGTCTGGTCGGCGATGTCGTTGATGACGGCGATGATCTGGCCGATCTCTCGGCTGCGTTCGCCGAGTTTACCGACGCTGCGTGCGCCGTCGGAGACGGTCGTGTCGATGCGGCCCATGCCCTCGATGGTCTGTGCGACGTCCTTGTCGCCCTGGCCGGCCATCTCGCCCGTGCGTTTAGCGGCGTCGTTGGCCTTGCGTGAGCTCTCGGCGATCTGGCCCGCTGAGGTGCACATATCGTTGACGCCGTCGAGCATCTTGCGGAGATTCTCGTTCTGGTGCTGTGTTGCGCGGAGGCCCTCGGCTGCGCTGCTGGAGATTTGGTCGGCGCTGGCGCCGAGGTCGGTGGCCATTTCTTCGATCTTCAGGACCATGCCGTTGACGCAGGCGAGGAAGTTGTTGAAGTTCTCGGCCAGCTGACCGATCTCGGAGCGGTCGCCCCCGACGTGCAGTTTGGTGCGGAGGTCGCCGGTGCCGTCGGCGACGCTGTGCATGGCGGTGCTGAGCCTGCCGATGGGGCGGAGGATGCTGCGCATCATGACGTAAGCGAGGGGGATGATCGACAGGCCGATGACGATCGCCATGATGATCGACTGTGTAACGGCGGCGGCGACGGACCCGGAGGCCTGCGTGGTGATCTGTCCGCTGGTCTTGATCGCCAGTTCAGAGGCGACGCGCACGGCGGCGAGGTGGGTCTGGAAGAGCGGGTCGATGCGGTCGTGCATCAGGGCCTGGGCGGCCTTGGTGTCGCCTTTTTGCACGGCGGGGATGAGTTGCTGGCGGATGATGGTGATCAGTTCGCGGGCCGGGATGGCCGCGTCTGTGAAGATGGCGGTGCGGACCTCGGGGTCGAGTGGCTGGTTGGCCCAGTGCTTCTCGCGGGCCTCGAACTCGCCGGCGATGCGCTGGATGTCTTGGATGATGGTGGTTTGTTTTTGGGCGTCGGTCTCGGCGGCGAGGCGCCCCGCGGTGCTGAAGAGCTCGATGACGAACAGCGGGGGTGGGAGGATGTCGGCGATGAGTTCCTGCTGGCGCGAGAGGGTGTTGGCAAGGTCGCTGCCGATGCGCACCTTTTTGATGGTGTCAAAGAGCAGCGCGGCGTTGATCGCGCCGCCTATGACCGGGATGATGACCAACAGGAGCAGACGCTGGCGGACGCTGAGTTTGGAGATCATGTGCGGCCTCTCTATGGCGTGGTCGTGAACGCGGCGCGGCTGGGTGTGCACGTACGCACCCGGCTGCGGGCCGGGGGAGCATCGTCGAGCGTCGGTAGGGACTAGAGGTGCAGGCAGAAAATCACCCACAGGGGTGGTCGAGTGAGGTGTCGCGGTGAGGTGGCCGGGTGATAGGGAGTGTGCGGCGTTGACTATACTTGTGCGCCGGCGCCACCCCCGCCGGTTTGTGGGATCAACCACCTAGCCAGGGGGGCTTGGCGATGCTGGAGACAGATCAATGGCGAGCGGCAACAGCAACGGGAAGTGGACAAAGAAGCAGTTGCTTTCGCGTCCGGTCAAGCACATCGACATCACGGCCTTTGACGGGCGGTTGATCATCGACGGGTATCGTGAGATGGCGTATTCGGCGCGGACGCTGGCCAAGGCGGCGGATATCTACAGCATGATGCTCAGGGACGCCGGGTGCGCGGTGATTGTTACGCTGGCCGGTTCGCTGGTCTCGGCGGGTCTTAAGCGTGCGCTCATCACGCTGGTTGAGAACAACATGGTCGATGCGATCGTGAGCACGGGGGCGAACATCGTCGACCAGGACTTCTTTGAGGGGCTGGGGTACAAGCACTACATCGCTCCGGGCAGCCCGGAGGCGCCGCCGGTGGACGACATGACACTGCGGGATTTGATGATCGACCGGATTTACGACACGTATATTGATGAGGACGACCTGCGTGCGTGCGACGCGGCGACGCACGAGATCTTCAACGACTTTGCACCCGGGGCGTATTCGTCGCGTGAGTTTATCGAGGCGATGGGTGCGTACCTGGTCAAGCACCACGGGCGCAACGAGAGCATCGTCAAGTCGTGCTACCAGAAGCGCGTGCCGATCTTTGTGCCGGCGTTCAGCGACTGCTCGGCGGGGTTCGGGATCGTGCTGCAGCAGACCGAGGCGATCGAGCAGGGGCGTGGGCAGGTGGCCTTTGACAGCGGCAAGGACTTCCGCGAGCTCACGGACATCAAGCTGGCGTGCAAGGAGACGGGGCTGCTGATGCTCGGCGGGGGCGTGCCCAAGAACTTTGCGCAGGACATCGTGGTGGCGGCGGAGCTGCTCAGCGAGCGCAAGGGCGGGAAAGCGCGCGGGGACATCGGGATGCACAAGTATGCGATCCAGATGACGGTGGCCGACTCGCGCGACGGTGCGCTGTCGGGCAGCACGCTGCGCGAGGCGTGCAGCTGGGGGAAGGTGGACGTGGTGCACGAGCAGATGGTCTTTGGCGAGCTGTCGGCACTGCTGCCGGTGCTGGCGAGCGATGCGTACCACCGCGGTGCGTGGAAGAAGCGCAAGGGGTTCAAGTTTGCGGACTTGTTTGGCAGGACGCTCGGTGCGCCGGAATATGCCGGGGGTGGGCGGGTTGTCTCCAAGGGGAAGAAGTTGGTGGGCAGGTAAGGGGTGGTGTGAGGCTTTTCAAGGCAGAGGCATTTCACCACAGAGGCACTGAGGCACAGAGAACGGCTGATGCTTGAGGTTTGTCATTGCTGCACAACCCCTGCATCTCTCTTCTCTGTGTCTCTGTGACTCTGTGACTCTGTGGTGAAACGCCTTTGTCTTTCCGGATCGTGCGGGTTGGGATGGTGCAGTGCGCGGGGGTTTAGCGTGGTTGGACTGGGGTGCCTGGGGTGAGGGGTCGGCTGCGGGTGAAGTCTTGGAAGGTCATGGGTTGGCCTGAGTCGGGCTGGAGTTGGAGGATTTCGAGGTTGCCGGGGGCGCAGGAGATGAGGGCGGGGTTGGTGGAGAGGAGTGTGCCGGGAGTTGGGTTGTTGCTGGGCTGTGTGTGCGTGGCGACGCGGAGGAGTTTGACGGGGTGTGGGCCGATCTGGCAGCGGACGCCGGGCCAGGGGGTGAGGGCGTGGATTTGTCGGCGGAGGTCCTCGGCGGGGCGTGCGAAGTTGAGCAGGGCGTCGGCCTTGCTGAGTTTGCGGGCCTTGGTTACGAGCGTTTCGTCCTGGGCGTGGGCGTTGAGCGTGCCGGCGGCGTGCTGGGCGAGGACGCCCAGGACGAGGGCGGGGCCGTCGTTGGCGAGCAGGTCGTGCAGTTCGCCGGCGGTGGTTGCGGGGTCGATGGGCCGGCGGGACTGGGCGAGGATCAGGCCCGCGTCCATACGCTGGGCGAGTGTGATGACAGAGTTGCCCGTAACGTCGTCGCCGGCGAGGACCGCGGCGTTGATCGGCGCGGCGCCGCGCCAGCGCGGGAGCAGGCTGGCGTGCAGGTTGATGGCGAAGAGGCCGTCGAGGAGTTCGGGGCCGAGTTTTTGGCCGAAGGCGATGACGACGCAGGCGGAGGGGGCCAGTGCGCGGAGCTGGTTGCGTACGGGCGTGGCGTTGATGTCGTCGGGCTTGAAGACGGGCACGCTTGGCAGGTTTGCCCAGGCGTATTGGGCGACGGGTGTGGGTGTGAGTTTCATCCCTCGCCCGGCGGGTTTGTCGGGCTGGGTGGCGATGGCGAGGATGTTGTGCGTGCGGGCGAGGGCGGCGAGGGTGGGGACGCCGAAAGCGCCCGAGCCGAGGAAGATGATCGGCTGGGGGGCGTTCACTGGCCGGCCTCGAGGGCCTTGACCTTGGTGCGGATTTTCAGGCGTGCGCCCTGGGTCATTCGGTCGAGGATGAGTGTGCCTTGGAGGTGGTCAAACTCGTGCTGGATGCAGCGTGCGAGCAGCCCGGCGGCGCGGAGGGTGAACGGTTGGCCTTGCAGGTCTGTCGCGGCGACGGTGATGATCTCGGGGCGGAGGACGTCGCCACGGATATCCGGGAGGCTCAGACACCCTTCTTCATAGGTGCACAGTGGGCCTTCGGGCTTGCTGAGTGTGGGGTTGATGAAGGTGATGGGGCCGCGCGTGGCCGAGGGCGGGTCGGCGTCGGGGGTGCGTGGGTCTTCGTCTTCGTCGCCTTCAAACGCGGGGATATCGAGGATGAACATGCGCCAGGGGAGTGCGACCTGGGGTGCGGCCAGGCCTATGCCGGGGGCTTGACGCATCAGTTCGAGCATGCGCATGGCGACGGCCCGGACTTCGTCGTTGACCTCGGCGACGGGCTTAGCCGTCTGGCGGAGGACGGGGTGCGGGTAGTGGACGATTGTCAGATGCTCGATGGCAACGGGCATGTGCGATGGTAGGAAAGTGGGTGGTCGCGGGGGCTTGGGCGGGGGGGTTGGGAGCGGTGGGTTGGGAGCGGGCCGGGGGGTGAGGCTGAGTCGGCATGAGTAAACTGGCCCCGCATGAGCCAGACGCCTGATCAACCTGTTGCGGGTACGTTGCCGAGTGATGGGCCTGAGCACAGGTATACGGCTGTGCTTGCCGAGCGGATCGAGGGGCGTTGGCAGCGGTGGTGGGCCGAGCGGGGGACGTTTGTGCAGCCGAACCCGGGTGAGGTGGGGTTTGACGCCTCGCGCCCGAAGTTTTATTGCCTGGACATGTTCCCGTACCCGAGCGGTGCGGGGCTGCACGTTGGGCACCCCGAGGGGTACACGGCGACGGACATTTTGTGCCGGTATAAGCGGGCCAAGGGGTTCAACGTGCTGCACCCGATGGGGTGGGACGCGTTTGGGTTGCCGGCGGAGCAATACGCGATCCAGACGGGCGTGCACCCGGCGGTGACGACGAAGGGGGCGATCGAGAACTTTCGTAGGCAGTTGCAGCGGTTTGGGTTCTGCTATGACTGGAGCCGGGAGGTCGGGACGATTGATCCGGGGTATTACAAGTGGACGCAGTGGGTGTTTATCCAGTTGTACGAGGCGTGGTTCGACCACGAGCAGCAGAGGGCGCGGCCGATTGCGGAGTTGGTCGAGGAGTTTGCCAGCGGGAAGAGGGAGGTGGAATACAACCCGAGGGGGGAGGGGGGGGAGAGTGGTGCCGGGCTGGGGGAGTGGGCGGGTTTGGACAAGCCAACGCAGAGGAAGGTGCTGGCGAGTTATCGCTTGGCGTACCAGAGCACGACGACGGTGAACTGGTGCCCGAAGCTCGGCACGGTGCTGGCCAACGACGAGGTGATCGACGGCCGGAGCGAGCGCGGCGGGCACCCGGTGCTGCGCAAGCCGATGCGGCAGTGGATGCTGCGGATTACGGATTACGCAGACCGGTTGCTGGGGCAGTTGGACTCGCTGGCGTGGCCGGAGAGTACGAAGACGATGCAGCGGGAGTGGATCGGGCGGAGTGAGGGTGCGGAGATTGAGTTTGGGTTGGGTGGGGACGGGGTTTTGGATTTGGGTACCCCCACGCTCCGCGTGGGGACTCCCGACCCCACGCGGAGCGTGGGGGTACCCGGCCCCACACGGAGTGTGGGGGTACCCATACACGAGGAGGCAGCCGAGGGCCGGGTGGGGAGACATCCAACGCTGTCAGGATCAGAGATTGACGGGATCGCGGCGCGGCCGGATGAGGCTTCGCACCCGACGGGGTTTGTGGCCTGCGACCCCTACCCGCCCGGCGGGGTGGGGTTGTCGGGTGATGCGGCGAGGTCGGAGCGGAACTTGCCGCATATTACGATGCCGGGCGCGACGTACTTTGTGTCGTGGCGGTGCCAGGATGGGTTGGTGCTCAGCGAGCGCGAGAGGGGGGTGGTGCTCGACTCGCTTGTGCACTTTGACGGCGAGCGTGGGAGGGTCTTCGCGGCGGTGGTGATGCCGGACCATGTGCACTGGATAGTCAGGCCCGGCGAGGGGTTTGAGCTGGGCAAGTTGGTCGAGAGCGTCAAGCACTTTGCCGCCCAGGAGATCAACAAGATGCGCGGGAGCAAGGGGCGGCTGTGGGAGCCGGAGGCCCTTGACCACATCGTGCGTGATGAGAACTCGTTTGGGAAGTATGTTGCGTATGTGGTGAGGAACCCGGTTGAGGGTGGGTTGGTTGATCGTGCGAGTGATTATGGTGCGCTGTTTGTGCATGCGGATGTGCGCAGCCGGGTGCCCCACGCGGAGCGTGGGGGTACCCAAAGGCAGGGTGCCCAAAGGCAGGGTACCCGAAGGTGGGGTACCCAAGGCAGGGGGTTGACTGTTTTTACTACGCGGCCGGATACGTTGTTTGGGGCGACGTACATGGTTGTGGCCCCCGAGCATGAGCTGGTTGGGCGGGTGTTGGCCGCGCCTGGGCCGAGGACCGATGTCGGCAAGGTCTCGGCGTATGTCCAGGCCGCTCGGCACAAGAGCGATGTTGATCGGCAGGAGGCCAAGACCAAGACGGGGGTTGATCTGGGTATCGATGCGGTCAACCCGGCGACGGGGGGGGCGATACCGGTGTGGGTGGCCGATTATGTGCTGATGGGGTATGGGACGGGGGCGATCATGGCCGTGCCTGGGCATGATGAGCGGGACAATGAGTTTGCGGCGGCGATGGGGTTGCCGGTGGTGGAGGTTGTGCGGCCACCTGCGGAGTTCAAGGGCAAGCCGGGGGTGTGCTTTAGCGGCTCGGGCACGGCGATCAACTCTTCGGGGCCTGAGGTCTCGATCGACGGGCTGCCGACGGCCGAGGCGAAGGGGAAGATCATCGCGTGGCTGGAGGGGAGCGGGCGTGGGGTGCGGAAGGTGAACTATCGGCTGCGCGACTGGACCTTCAGCCGGCAGCGGTATTGGGGTGAGCCGATCCCGATTGTGTTTGATGAGCACGGGGACCACTACCCGGTGAGCGCATCGCACTTGCCGGTGGTACTGCCGGAGTTGGAGGATTATGCCCCGGCTGAGAGCGACGATGCGCAGCCGCTGCTCGCTAAGGCGAAGGCGTGGATGAATACAACCGCAGGCGCAGCGGGGATTGAAGGGGTTGACCCCGCGCTGGACCACCCCAGCTCGCCGGTTACGCGCGAGGCCAACACCATGCCCGGCAGCGCAGGCTCGTCTTGGTATTTTCTGCGGTACTGCGACCCGAAGAACACCTCGGCGTTCATCGATCCGAAGATCGATGCGTATTGGATGGGCAATGGTGTTGACTTCTACATCGGCGGCAGCGAGCACACGGTGGGGCACCTGCTCTATGCGCGGTTCTGGCAGAATGCGCTGTGCGACCTGGGGCACGTTACGTGCCGGGAGCCGTTTCGGAGGCTGTTCCATCAGGGGATGATCACGAGCTTTGCGTATCAGCGCGGCGACAAGAGCCTGGTGCCCGTTGATGAGGTGGACGAGGGGCCCGAGGGTGTCTTTGTTGAGCGTGCCACGGGCAAGGTGGTCGAGCAGATCGTTGCCAAGATGAGCAAGAGCCTCAAGAACGTCATCAACCCTGATGAGATCATCGCCGGGTATGGGGCGGACACGTTCCGGCTTTATGAGATGTACATGGGGCCGCTGGAGGCGAGCAAGCCTTGGAACACCAAGGACATCATCGGGCCGTTTCGGTTCTTGCAGCGGCTGTGGCGGAACGTGATCGATGAGCAGAGCGGGGCGGTGGTGCTGGCAGGCGAGGGGGCGCCGGCAGAGTTGACGCGGCTGGTGCACCGGACGATCGCGGGTGTTACGCAGGACATCGAGAATATCTCGCTGCACACGGCGATTGCCAAACTGATCGAGCTGAACAACGCGGTCACCAAGGCCGCCGCGGCGGGGCCGGTGCCCAAGAGCATCATCGAGCCGATGCTGGTCTTGCTTGCGCCCTTTTGCCCGCACATCTGCGAGGAACTTTGGTCGCGCCTCGGGCACGAGAAGACCATCGCCGACGCGCCGTGGCCGACGCACGACCCGGCGATGCTGGTGGATGAGACGGTGGAGATTCCGGTGCAGGTGCAGGGGAAACTGCGTGGGAAGGTGCTGGTGCCGGCGGGGTCGGACGCCAAGACGATCGAGCAGATCGCACTTGCAGACGCCAAGGTGCAAGGGGCGCTAGAGGGCAAGCCGATCAAGCGGGTGATCGTGGTGCCGGGCAAGCTGGTGAATATTGTTACGGGGTGAGGGCGTGGGGGTGATTGGTGATCAGTCCTACCCTTGCGGGCCATGATTGACCTGAAACTGCTGCGAGAGAACCCTGCCCACTTCAAGGAAGGCGCACGCCTGAAGGGCGTGGCGGTGGACATCGAGCACCTGCTGGCGCTAGACGCGCGCCGGCGTGCGTTGCAAACGAGCCGGCAGGCGTTGGCGGCCGAGCAGGGGCAGCTGGAGAAGGTCGTCGGCCCGCAACTGGGCAAGCTCAGCGGGGAGCTGAAGAAGGCGGCCGATGAGGGCGCACGGAGGGAGATTGAGGGGCAGATTGCGAGTCTGCGGGGCCAACCTGCCGCGCTCAAGGCGCAGGTTCAGGCGCTCGACGAGCAGGAGCGTGCGATCGAGCCCGAGTTAACGGCGTTGCTGCTGACGGTGCCGCAACCGCCCGATGCGGATGTGCCCAGGGGCGAAGGCCCGTCGGACAACATAGAGGCCAAGCGTTGGGCGCCGGCGGGGTGGGACTGGGGCAAGTCCTTTTCCGAGAACAAGGGGTTCCCGGCACAGAACCACATCGACCTGTGCGCGAGGCTCGGGCTGGCGGATTTTCCACGCGGGGTGAAGATGTCCGGCACGCGGTCGTACGTGCTGGCCGGGGACGGGATGCTGCTGCACCAGGCGATCCTGCGCTACGCGCTGGACTTCATGGTCCACCGCAACGGGTTCAAGCCGATGAGCGTGCCGGTGCTGGTGCGTGAGGAGTGCATGGTCGGGACGGGGTTTTTCCCGGCCGGTCGGGAGCAGGCGTATCAGATTGAAGAGTCCAAGCGTGGTGGTGGCAGTGGTAGCACCGGTGGTAGTGGGCACGACCTGTTTTTGACGGGCACGGGTGAGGTCGGCTTGATGGGG
Source organism: Phycisphaeraceae bacterium (assembly GCA_021299385.1). GTDB lineage: Bacteria > Planctomycetota > Phycisphaerae > Phycisphaerales > UBA1924 > JAJTGZ01. The sequence goes on from JAJTGZ010000006.1 coordinate 32,045, forward strand.
CTGCACGAGGGGGAGATTCTTGATGAGTCGGTCCTGCCGCTCAAGTATGTTACCGTGAGCACGTGTTTTCGGCGTGAGGCGGGTGCGGCGGGCAAGGACACGGCGGGTCTGTACCGCGTACACGTCTTTGACAAGGTCGAGCAGGTGATCATCGCCCGCGCCGACGAGGCCGAGAGCCGGGTGTGGCATAGGGAGATGATCGGCTACGTTGAGGCGCTGCTGCAGAGCCTTGGGCTGCCCTACCGGCTGTTGCAGTGCTGCACGGCTGACCTGGGCGTGAAGAACGCCGACATGATCGATATCGAGTGCTGGATGCCCGGCCGCGGCGAGTTTGGCGAGACACACTCGGCGTCGCGGTTGTACGACTACCAGTGCCGCCGGCTGAACATGCGCTACCGCCCGGGGGGCGAGGGTGGCAAGGGGCCCACCGCTATCTGCCACAGCCTGAACAACACCGTCGCGGCCAGCCCGAGGTTGATGATCCCGATCCTGGAGATGTACCAGCAGGCGGACGGGACGGTGAAGGTGCCCGAGGTGCTGCGGGCGTATATGGGTGGGAAGGTGCAGATCGGGTGAGGAGCGTCAGCGGCTGGGACGCACGGCTTAGCCGCACACCTCAGCGGCGCAGTTGGGTGATGATCCCGGCACGCTGGTCAGCTGGGGCACCAAAGAGTGCCGTCGCGGCGACGATGACGTTGCAACCGGCTTCTCGGGCCGAGGGGGCGGTGGTGGGGTTGAGGCCGCCGTCCATTTGCAGGTGTTGATGGGCGTTGAGTTTGGGCTTGATTGCGCGGCATTTGTCGAGCACTTCGGGGATGAAGGCCTGCCCGCTGAAGCCGGGATTGACGCTCATGACCAAGACGAGGTCGACAATGTCGAGGTGGGGCCAGAGCAGGTCGATCTTGGTCGGCGGGTTGATCGCGACGCCGACGGTCAGGCCGAGGTCGCGGGCCTGTTTGGCGAACTCGGCACCCGCGGCGGGGGAGAGCACCTCGCAGTGGTACGTTACATGGTTGGCCCCTGCCTTGGCAAAGGGCTGGATGAACCTGGCCGGGTCGGCGACCATGAGGTGCACGTCCAGGAGTGCGCCGGGGCAGGCGGCGCGGACGCCCTTACAGACATCGGGCCCCATTGTGAGGTTGGGGACAAAGTGCCCGTCCATGACGTCCAGGTGCAGCAGGTCGGCGCCCGCGGCGAGGATTTGCTGGCAGTCGCGGGCCAGGTGGCCGAAGTCCGCCGAGAGGATCGAGGGGGCGATAAGCGTGCGGGGTAGGTCGGCTCCCCGAGCCGACAGTCCTCCCTCGGCGTTGGTTGAGTCATTGAACCGCATGGACAGAGGGTAACCCCCCGGCGGCTTGTCCACGCATCAAGCAGGACCGGCTATGCTGGCATCCCTCAAAGAGGCCTGCGCGGCGTGTAGCCGTTGTTTTTGGCCGAGCTTTGAGGTTGGGGCAGGCTGGTGGTATGGACCCCAGCGTTGGCCCTTGGTATGACCTTGGCCCTTTGCGAGCCGCACATGCAGAGCCTCCTTGACCGCCTGGACCTTTCCCCCTCCCGCACGCACTCGAACCTGGCCCCTGCCAGGCTGGTAGAAATGGCCGTGGCAAGGGGTGAGGGGGTCCTGGCCAGCAACGGGGGGCTGGTCGCCAAGACCGGCGACCGCACCGGCCGCAGCCCCAAGGACAAGTACCTCGAGGACACCCCGGGCATCCACGACAAGATCGGGTGGGGTGGGTTCAACACCCCGATAAAGCCGGGGAACTTTGATAAGGTGGTGGGGATCGCGATCGACCACCTCAACGCGCAGAAGGACGTGTTTGTGTTTGAGGGGTTTGTGGGAGCCGACCCGAAGCACCGGCTGGGCGCACGCGTGATTGCCGAGCAGGCGTGGCACAGCCTCTTTATCCGCACGCTTTTTATCCCCCAAGGCTCGCCCGCGGCGGGGACGGACGCGCAGGGCCGGCCGGCAAAGTGGAAGCACGACTGGACGATCCTCAACGCCAGCAAACGGCGCTTGACGCCGGCGGAGCAGGCCGAGCTGGGGGTGAAAAGCCCGGTGATCATCGTGCAGAGCCTGGAGCGCAAGCTGGTGGTGATCGTCGGCAGCGAGTACGCCGGGGAGATGAAAAAGAGCCTGTTTTATGCGATGAACTACGACATGCCCGAGCAAGGGGTCTTCCCGATGCACTGCTCGTGCAACGTTGCCAAGGACGACCCGAAGAACGTGGCGCTCTTCTTTGGCCTCTCGGGCACGGGCAAGACGACGCTCTCGGCGGACCCTGCGCGTGCCCTTGTGGGCGACGATGAGCACGGGTGGAGCGACAGGGGTGCCTTCAACTTTGAGGGTGGGTGCTACGCCAAGTGCATCAAGCTCTCAAAGGAGGGTGAGCCTGAGATTTGGGATGCGATCCGGTTTGGGAGCGTGCTGGAGAACGTGGTGATCGACGGGCAGACGCGCGTGCCGGACTATGACAGTGATGCGCTGGCGGAGAACAGCCGGGCGACGTACCCGCTGGAGTTTATCGATGGCGCAGTGGTCCCGAGCCTGGCTGGGCACCCGAGGAACGTGGTTTTCCTGACGGCCGATGCGTACGGCGTGATGCCCCCGATCGCACGTTTGAGCCGGGAGCAGGCGATGTACTACTTCATCAACGGGTACACCAGCAAGTTGGCGGGGACGGAGTTGGGTGTCAAGGAGCCGCAGCCGAACTTCAGCGCGTGCTTTGGCGGGCCGTTTTTGCCCAGGCCGGCGATGGTCTATGCGCAGATGCTCGCCGACCGGGTCAAGAAGCACAACGCGGATGTTTGGCTGCTGAACACGGGGTGGACGGGCGGCCCGTATGGCGTGGGGGAGCGATTCAAGTTGGCGTACACGCGTGCGTTTGTACGGGCGATTTTGGATGGGTCGCTCAAGGGGGTCAAGTGCGAGCCGGACGCGGTCTTCGGGCTGCCGATCCCGGCCGAGGTGCCCGGCGTGCCGTGGCGGCTGCTCAAGCCGAGGAACGCGTGGGCAAGCGGGGTCGAGTATGACCGGCGTGCCAAGGACCTGGCGGCAAAGTTCCGCGACAACGACAAGAAGTTTGACATGCCCGAGAACGTCCGCTCGGCTGGGCCGAGGGGGTGATTTTCGGAAAAATTCGCCCTACGACTTGACATATGTCAAGTCGTAGGGTATGTTACTCCGATGGAGTACCTGTCGGCTGAATCTGTGTTGTTGATGTACCATCCGACGCAAGGAAGCTGTCATGGTTAGCCTAGCCCTGAATGGCCAAACTTTATCCTGATAACAGCACGTATCAGGTGATTGCAAGGATTCTTAAGGAAGCCTGTGCTGGTCTACAGCCTGACCCGGTTCTGATGAAGCGTGTCGCGTTGGACAAGATGGTGAAGTTCTGGGGCAATCTGACCTTTAAAGGCTTGCTGGCGATACTGAACGAGCACGTAGTGACTAGAAATCCGATCAGCCAGGTGAAAGAGACACGCGAGGAGTACTGCAGGGAGCATGAGTTTCACTACGACTTTGTCGTCCCAGCACCGGCCGGGTCGAAATATCCGAAGATCTATGTCGAGGCGAGACTCGACGACGGGGCTCGCGATCAGGACAGTTGGCGTTTGATAATCTTGAGCATTCATCCTCCTAACCGATCGAATCCCTGATATGACTAGTCAATCATTTAACCCGCGTTGCCCCTGCTGCAAGAGCGATTCTCTGGAAAAATCGACCGAGGCTGTAGATCGCGAGTATGCGTTTGAGGGCCGCAGTGTGGCCGTCTCGCTCCCAGCCGTGCCGGTGCTTCGGTGCCGGTCGTGCCAAGAGGTCTTGTTCGGGCTCGAGGCGGACGAAGCTCTGACGGCGGAGTTTCGGCGTTTGACAAACCTGCTGTCGCCGACGCAAATCCGCGCACTCCGCAAGGCACTCGGGTATACCCAGGAAGAGCTCGCGGGCATCATGCGTATCGCAGCCGAGTCGATCTCGCGTTGGGAACGTGGGCATGTGATCCAGTCGGGGGGGATGGACACCCTTCTGCGGGTGGTCCTGAACGTTTCAGAAGCTCGCCGTGTGCCTGCCCGGCTCAGCCCCCTTGAGCAGGCGTCATTGACCTACAAAAAAGATTCGACCGGGTGGGCGTCCAAACCGGATGTACTCACCAGCGGCAAACCAGGAATGGCTCGCGCTGCCTGACGCGAGAATGGAAATGGTAACAAGCAACAAACCCGAGGCCCCTGCTTCACCTGCCGCTGGCGATCCGAGCGTGGTGGCCATGCGTGTAGATGAGATTCGGTTTATCCGCCTGATCGGCAGCGCATTCGAGTTTCCTCGGCGCCACATGGCCGGGGGTGAGGTGGTCCCGCTGAACATACACGATCACGCCGCTACACACCTTGATGGGCGCGATCTTGTTGTACAGATCAAGCTGACCCTACGATTATCAGCGGACGCCGATGCCACGCAGGAGTCTGAGGAATCAGGCGACTTGTTGCGTATTCGTGGCGAGTTTGAGCTTGCATATCGCTTGTCCGAGGGGGATGCACTATCCGAGGCTGACCTGATGGCATTTGCGCATGTCAATGGTATGATGAACGCGGTGCCGTATTGGCGCGAGTTTGTGTCAAGCACACTTGTGCGTGCGGGGCTGCCTTCCTATGAAGTGCCCCCGTTCAACCCATTTAAAATAGCCTCGGCAATGCGTGCCAAGTCCAAGCCAGCTCAAGAGCCTGCTGCCGATTAGGAGCCGTGTATGCCCACCTGTGCCATCATCCTCTCGGGCTGCGGCCGGGGGGATGGGTCGGAGATTCATGAGTCAGTCTCGATCTTGCAGCACGTCTGCCGGCTGGGTGGCACGTACCGGTGCTTTGCGCCGGACAAGGCCCAGCAGGACGTGATCAACCACCTGACGGGAGAGGCCGAGGGTGGCAGCCGGAACTGTCTGGTAGAGTCGGCACGGATCGCGCGTGGGGAGATTTCGCCGATTGCTTCTTGCCGGGTTGAAGACTTTGACGCGTTGATGCTGCCGGGCGGGTTTGGTGCGGCCAAGAACTTGTGCACGTTTGCGCGCGATGGGGAGAAGATGGCCGTGGACGCGGAGGTGGACCGTCTGGTGCGTGGGTTCCACCGCGCGGGCAAGCCGATCGGGCTGGCGTGCATCGCGCCGGTGATCGCGGCGCGGGTATTGACGGGGGTTGCCGTTACGCTCGGCGGCGAGGGGGATGCGCCGAACGCCGTGCGCGCGTGGGGGAGTGTGCACCGCGTGGTGGGGGTGCACGAGTGCGTGGTGGATGAGGGGTTCAAGGTCGCCACGGCCCCGGCATATATGTACGCAGAGGCAAACGCGTGGCAGGTGAGCGTCGGGATCGGGAAGATGGTCGAGCAGGTATTTAGGCTCTCGGCGCAGGGCTGAGGCCCGCACGGCCGCGGCGGCCCAGGTGCCACCCCAGCACCACACCCGCGACCCCGAGCGATGCTGCCCCGATCCCCTGGGTGAGCTCACGCTGGAAGTACGCACGCCGGGATTGGTCCGTCAGCCACGCCGCGACGTCCTCGGCACGGTTGGGGTTGGACCGAAAGGCCTGCGGCAGCCGTGGATCGACGCGAGCCTGGTCGATCGCGCCGGAGTTGACGAGGGCGGCATACTTGCCGGCAGCCTCACCGACGGCGGCACGGCCCTGGTTTCCAGCGTTGGCGAGCATCGCCGAGCCTGTGGCCAGGAGCAGGAGGCCGAGGATGATGAGCAGGCGTGGGACGGTCATGTGGGTAGGGTAGAGGGAACCAAGGGCTAGCCAACCCCACCCCTGCCCCTCCCCTCGGGGGAGGGGTTCGCGCAACGATTTAACTGGGCTTCACAGCCGCGCGGCCGATGGAGTAGTACGTGAACCCGTGCTCGCGCATCTGCGAGGGGCGGTAGAGGTTTCGGCCGTCGAAGATCACGGGGGACTTCATGACTTTGGCGAGCTGGTGATAGTCGGGGCTTTTGAAGTCGTCCCAGTCGGTGCTGATGACCAGCGCGTCGGCGTCGCGGGCGCAGGCGTATTGGTCGTCGGTGATCTCCACCGCGCTGCCGAGTTCATGCCGGGCGTTCTCGGCGGCGACGGGGTCGTAGGCCCTGACCTTGGCGCCATAGCCCAGGGCCTTGCGCATGAGCGTGATGGCGGGTGCCTCGCGGATGTCGTCGGTCTTGGGCTTAAAGGCGATGCCCCAGAAGGCGATGGTCTTACCGGCCAGGCCCCCGGGTGCGGTCTTGGCGGAGAAGTGGCCCATGACTTTGTCGAAGAAGCGGTCGCGTTGGCGTTGGTTGGTCTCGTGCACGGCCTTGCTGACGAGGGTCGGTATGCCGGTCTTTTCACCCATCATGATGCAGGCGAGGGTGTCCTTGGGGAAGCACGAGCCGCCGTAGCCCAGGCCGGGGTAGAGGAACTGGTTGCCGATGCGTTTATCCGAGCACATCCCCTCGCGGACGCGGGCGATATCGGCGCCGTGGGCCTCGCAGAGGTTGGCCATCTCGTTGATAAAGGAGATTTTGGTCGCCAGGAAGTTGTTGCTGGCGTACTTGACCATCTCGCTAGAGAGAATGTCGATGACAAAGATGGGGTGCCCGTTGCGGACGAAGGGGTCGTAGAGCTCGCGCATGCGGTCGCCGACGGCGTCGTGCTCGACGCCGCAGACGACGCGGTCGGGCTTGTTGAAGTCGTCGATGGCGGCGCCTTCTTTGAGGAACTCGGGGTTGTTGGCAACCTCAAACGGGATGGCGGGGCCGACCTTGGCGCGGATGCGGTCGCGGACCATAAGCGTGGTGCCGACGGGGACGGTGCTCTTGACGACGATGACCTTGGGGCGTTGCTTGGGGCCGAGTTTGATCAGCGCGTCGGCGATGGCGTCGGCGGCGGAGTGGATGTACTTCAGGTCGGTGTGCCCGCGCTCATCGCTGGGGGTCCCGACGCAGATGAAGATCATGTCGGCGTGCTCGTGGGCCTCCCAGGCGTCGGTGGTAAAGAGCAGCCGTTTGGCGGCGATGTTGTGGGCCATCAGTTCGTCAAGCCCCGGCTCGTAGATCGGGCTGGTCCCTTGGCGGAGTTTGGCGACCTTGGCCGGGTCGATGTCCAGGCACGTAACCGTGTTGCCGGTGTTGGCTAGACAGACACCCGTAACGAGGCCGACGTAACCAGTACCGACCATGCTCAGACGCATCAACTGCTCCTTGGCTCGCTTTTGGACGTGCCCGGCGGGGTATCGGCCCGCGTGGGGGAAAACTATAGAGCCTGGGCGAGGCCCCCGGTTCAGCGGGCGATCTGGCGGGCCAAAGCCCCCAGCCGGGCCAGGGCTTCGGGGAGTTTCCAGACCTGCCCGGCACGCCGGCCTGTGGTGTTGCTGATGACGCGGAGCTCGGCAAAGGCCAGGGCGTGGCGAACGGCGACCAAGGCGACCGCGGCCCCCTCCATACCCTCGGCTGTTGCGTTGGTGCGTTGGACGACCTGCCTGGCAGCCTCGTCGGTCCCTGAGCATGTCGAGAGCGTGGCGATCGGGGCAGGGGGGTGCGGGCACAGGCACGCGAGCGCACGCCCCCACGCCGGGGTTATGGGCAACCCGAGGGACCCATCGGGGAACGGCCCGAACCCAGCGGCGGCAAAGGTCTCAAACCCATTGGGGGTGAGCACGCCCTCGTCGGCAAAGATGCTTGTGCTGGCGAGGGCGACAGAGCCGAGCAGGTGCACACCGCCTGGGACCAGGGTTCCGGCGATGCCCAAACTGAGCACCCCGGCGTAGACGCCCGCTCGCGCTCCGAGGACGCTCGCCACACCACCGGCGGCGGCGGCCTTGCCCACGCCGGTGATGACGAGGTCCACGCCGGGCGCGAGCGCGACAGCCTGCCACGGGGCAACCCCCCCACTCTCAACGCCGAACCCGCCCAGCACGGCCTGGGCCTCGTTCATCGCGGCCACGGCGATGAGCAGTTTGCGATCGCCGACGAGTTCTTGCAAGAGGCCACTCATGCCGGGGCCGATTTCTGGGTTGTGTTACCGGCAGCACCGGCATCTAGTTTGATCAGGCCAGCATCGTCCAGTTCCACCAAGCTGCGGGGCTTGGTCGTCAGCGTCGCGCCCGCGTCTTTCAACTCCTTGGCAAGTTCCAAGCGGAGGGCTTCGATGCGCTCGGCCAGGTACTCCAGCCCGGCGTCGGGCTTCATCGCCGAGAGTGTGGCACGGGGGATCACCTGCCCGACCTTGACGCGGATCGGCATACCAACCCTGGGCGTCGATCGCCCGCGCGGGAAGGCGTCGAACGTTCCCTCGACTGCCACCGGCAGCACGTCGCACTCGGTGCGTGCAAAGACCAGCCAGGCGCCGCGCTTGAACGGGTGCATCGCACCGTCGGGCGAGCGTGAGCCTTCGGGGAAGATCAGGACGGCCGAGCCGCCGGTGAGGCGGTCGATCGCCGCGCGGATCGCGGCGGTGTCGGGCGCGCCCTGCTTGATCGGGACGCAGTTGACCCCGCGGAAGATGAAACTGGCGATCGGGTTCTTGAACAGATCGGCCTTGGCGATATAGACCAGATGCCGGCAGCGTATCGCCAAGCCCACGGCGAAGGGGTCCAGGTTCGACAGGTGGTTGCTGACGACCAGCAACGACCCCTTGGGCGGGACGTTGGCCGAGCCGAGGGCTTTGTAGCGGAAGAACAGGCCGTAGAGGAGGCGCGCCAGCGCCCACCCTGCCTCGTAAAAGAGCAGGCCGAAGAGACCCCGGCCAGGATCGCGGTCGCGTAGCGGAGTCGGCACGGAGGAATGTAGGGAAGATGGGAGCGGGCCGGCGAGCGGGGCCGGGCGGGGGGAATGGGTGGTGTGGGTTGGTGGTGGCGTCTTTTGCGGGCCCGCTGCCGGGCGTGCCGATACGGGCTGGACTATGGCGCGAATCTCCTCGACCAAGTCCCTTGGCGACGGTCATGTCTTTGGCACCACGTTGACGCGGGATACCCGGACGGGTGTGGGGACGTACCTGACGTGGTTTGTGCAGGTTGGGGCGTTGGTCTTTCTGGCCTGTGCGCTCTTCTCGTTTGACGCCGGGGACTGGCCGGGGGCGTCGGTCTACCCGCACAACGACCCGGCGCGCAACTGGTGCGGCGTCGCGGGTGCCGTGCCGGCTTACTTCCTGCTTTCGCTGCTCGGGGCGGGGGCATGGGTGCTTGTGATGCTGTGGGGGTTGTACCTCTTTGTAACGGGGTTTGTGGCCCGTGTGGGGCACCCGGTGGTGCGGGGGCTCGGTGGGGTGCTCATCGCCGCGGGCGTGGCGGGTGTGCAGGCGCTGCACTGGCCGCAGAGCGGGGCGATCGCGGGGCTGGGTGGGGGGAGCCTGGGGACGGTCGTGGCGGGAATCTTGCGCGACAACTTCAGCACCCTCGGCAGCACGTTCATCTTGCTGCTGGTGGTGCTTGTTGGTGCGGTGGTGGCGCTAGACGTGTGGGTGATCATCGCGCCGGCGTGGGCAGCCCGGCAGGTGGTTCGGGCCGGGCCGCCGCTGGTGCGGGCAACGAGCGCGACGGCGGCGGGGACGGTCGGGGTTTCCAGGCGTTTGCAAGGGTTGGCCGGGGACATCTTTGCGGGCCTTGGCAGGGCCAAGCCGGGGTACGACCAAACGCTCGATGCCCTCGGCGGGGAGGATGAGGACAAACCCGTCAGCGAGGTGGAGGCAAAGAAGAAGCGTGCCAAGAAGGAGAAGGCCGGGCCTGTGGAGGTCATCGACGAGAACGCAGGGGGGATTGGGGGGACGCAGGCGTTCGACCCGCAGGAGCACACCGAGGTCGTGGCCGGGGCCGGGGCCGGGGCCGAGGTCGAGGTCGAGGATGACGCGGAAGATGAAGAATCAGAACCGACCAACGGCAAGAAGGGTTGGACGCCCGAAGAGTTGCGTGCCAAGATCGCCCGGCTGCCGCTGCAGATGGCCGGCACCACCAGCAAGAGCGCGACGCAGGAAGACCTGCGCGACATCCAGAGCATGGGAGACCTGGAGGGGTACAAGTTCCCGGGGCTGGACCAGCTCGAGGAGCCGGAGGCGAACTTCAGCCAGACGATGGAGGCGTACGTCCGTGAGCAGGCGGGCGCGCTCGAGCGTGCGCTGAAGGAATACCGGATCGACGGGGAGGTGGTCGGCATCCAGTCCGGGCCGGTGATTACGAACTATGAAATCCGCCTTGCGCCGGGGACGAAGGTCTCGGCGTTGACGGGGGTGGCCAGCGACCTGGCCCGGTCGCTCAAGGCCGTCAACGTGCGGATCGTCAGCAACACCGCCGGGCGCGACACGGTGGGCGTGGAGGTGCCCAACGCGCACAAGGAGAAGGTTCGCCTCAAGGAGCTCATGGGCAAGAGCGCGGTCTACTCGAGCATGACGCTGCCGATGTTCCTGGGCAAGGACGCCAGCGGCGAGCCGTTGATCCAGGACCTGGCCAAGATGCCGCACATGCTCATCGCGGGCACCACCGGCTCGGGCAAGTCGGTCTGCATGAGCAGCATCCTGATGAGTTTCCTCTACACCAAGAAGCCCAACGAGCTGAAGCTGGTGCTTGTGGACCCCAAGATGGTCGAGCTCTCGCAGTTCAAGGACATCCCGCACCTGATGTGCCCTGTGGTTACAGAAATGGGCAAGGCGGCGGCGATCCTCGAGTGGGCCGTGCGCAAGATGGACGAACGGTACGAACTGCTGGCCGAGGCGGGCGTCAACGCAATCGCGTCGTACAACGCCCTGTCGTGGGAGGAACTCCGCGAGCGCTTCAACCCGGCAGACGAGGCCGAGGCGGCACGCATCCCCAAGAAACTGCCGTACATGGTCTTTGTCATTGACGAACTGGCCGACCTGATGATGACGAACAAGGAGGTAGAAACCTCGATCATCCGCCTGGCACAAAAAGCCCGCGCGGTCGGGATGCACCTGATCCTGGCGACGCAGCGGCCGCAGGCGAACGTTGTTACGGGGCTGATCAAGTCGAACATGCCCAGCCGGATTGCCTTCAAGGTCTCCAGCGGGATGGACTCGCGGATCGTGATGGACCAGAAGGGCGCCGAGCTGCTGCTGGGGCAGGGGGACATGCTTTTCCTGTCGCCACGGTCGAGCGAGCTGACGCGTGCGCAGGGGACGCTGGTGGACGACAAGGAGATCAGGCGGGTCGTCAAGTTCCTGCGCGAGATCGCCCAGCCGAGTTACGAGCGTTCGCTGATGCAGATCAAGACAGGGGCCGCGGCAGGGACCGTCGCCGACGACACCGACGAGGCACCGGCGGACCCGAACGCGGTCAACAACGGGTACGCCGTGGCCCAGCAGGACGACCTCTTTGAGAAGGCCGTGGACGTGGTGATGGAGACCAAGGTCGGCAGCGTCTCGATGCTGCAGCGTCGCCTGGCGATCGGGTACACGCGCTCGGCACGCCTGATCGAACTGATGGGGCACGTGGGCATCCTGGGCGCACACAAGGGGACGCAGGCGCGCGAGGTCGTCATGGGCGAAGAAGAATGGCAGGCGATGAAGGCCCAGATGGCCGCCGACCGCGAGGCGGGCACGAGCACGAGCGTCCCCTTCGAGGCGAACGTCGCGGGCGAGGGGGCCAAGGTGCCGGTGGACGATGATGAAGCAAGGCTCGGGTGAAAGCCAAAGGCCAGCCCACCCCGATCGGCATCGACCTGCACCACGCCGACTGGCTGGACGCGGTGGCCACGCTCGCGCCGGCGTCGATCGACCTGCTCTACGCCGACTTACCCTTCGCCACAGGCAGCACCAAGCGCACGCCCCCTAACGCCAAGCGTGCCGGGCGCACCGTCAACGCCAGTTACGCCGACACCTTCGCCGGCAGCGATGGGTTCATCGGCTGGCTGCGTCCGCGCCTGCTGGCCACCCTCCCGGCACTGCGCCCCACCGCCTGCATCCTCCTGCACCTGGACTGGCGCACTTGCCACCACGCACGCCTGCTGCTCGACGACCTGCTCGGCCCGGCGTGCTTTGTCAACCACCTCATCTGGTCCTATGGCCTCGGCGGCAGCTCCCCCCGCCGCTTCGCCCGCAAGCATGACGACATCCTCTTCTACGCCCGCACCCCGGGCAAGCACTACTTTGACCCCCCACGCGTGCCAACCACCAGCAACCTCCTGCGTGGCAAGAGCAAGAAAATGACCGATGTGCTGGCCATCGCATCGATCAACAACATGGCCCGCGAACGGACCGGCTACCCGACACAAAAACCACTCGCGCTCCTCGACGTGCTCGTGCGTGCCTGCTCGCCGACGGGGGGGACCGTGCTGGACCCTTGCTGCGGCAGCGGGACGACGCTGGTCGCCGCCACGCTCGCGGGGCGGAAGGGCATCGGCATCGACCGGAGTGCTCAAGCGATTGCCGTGGCCCGCAAGCGGATCAGGGAGGCCCGCCCCGCCAGCACCACCGGGGTGCCCAAGCGTGGCAAGCAACCGGGCCGGGCCTAATATCCGTTGCCGGGTGTACGTCCTGCGTTTGCAGAGCCCAAGCCGCTTTTTTACGGAGTTTTCCATGGCCAGCGCCAATGTTCACGAGTTTACCGAGAGCAACTTTTCCGCCGAGGTCCTCAACAGCGACAAGCCCGTGCTGGTGGATTTCTGGGCCGAGTGGTGCATGCCCTGCCGGATGCTCACGCCCACGATCGAGAAGATCGCCGAGTCGTTTGTCGGCAAGGCGAAGGTCGGCAAAGTGAACACCGACGACAGCCGGGAAATCTCCGTTAAATACGGGATCAACGCCATCCCCACCGTGATCCTGTTCAACAAGGGCCAGGTGGTGCAGAAGTTCACGGGCCTGCAGCAAGAGGCCGTGTACGCCGGGGCACTCACGTCGCTGACGGGCAAGTGATCGGCCAGGTCGCGTGGCACGCCCCCGGCGTGTATCGTCTGCAACCGTGCCGACCTACCTGCACATTTCCACGCGTCTGATCCTCGGCGGCTCGCAAGAGAACACGGTCCTGTCGTGCATGGGGCAGGCGAGGCTCGGGCACGCCGTGCATCTGGCCTTTGGGCCGATCTATGGGCCTGAAGGGTCGCTGCTGGCGCAGGTCCAGGCGTTCAACGCCCACTGCGCCGCGGGGGATGAACGGACGACCACCGGCTTGCCGTGCGCGCCGATCGGCCTGCACGAGGTCCCCAACCTCTGCCGGCAGGTCAGCCCGCTGCGCGATGCACGGGCGCTGGGTGAACTAGAAACGCTCATCCGCCGGCTCGACCCCGCCGTCGTCCACACCCACTCTTCCAAGGCGGGCATCCTGGGCCGGTGGGCCGCCTGGCGCATCGCCCAGGGCCAGGGCAAGCCCACCATCGTCCACACCATCCACGGCCCACCCTTCATGCCGATCCAAGGGTCGGCCGTGCAGCGCCTCAAGACGCGCGGCGTCAACTACGCCTACACACTGGCCGAGCGCTTCGCGGCCAGACGCTGCCACGCCATCGCCTCCGTCGCGCAGGCGATGACCGATGAGTTCCTCGCCCGCAACATCGGCAGGCCCGGGCAATACGCCACGGTCTATTCAGGGATGGACGTGGAGGCTTATCTCCCACCGGCCGACTACGCGCAGCGTCGCGCCTCGCTCCGCCAAGCCCTTGGCCTTGGTGCCGGGGACTTCGTCATCGGCACCGTCGCCCGCCTAGCCGAGCACAAGGGGCACGACGACCTGCTGGACGCCTTAGCCACGCACCTCAAGGCCCACCCGAAGTGGAAACTCCTCTGGGTCGGCGACGGTTGGTGGCGGCCTCGCCTCGAACACCGCCTCGAAGCCCTCGGCCTGCACAACCAGGTGGTCCTCACCGGCCTGCTCCCCAGCGAGCGCGTCGCCGAGCACCTGTGGACTATGGACGTGCTCGCCCACCCAAGCACACGCGAGGGCCTCCCCCGCACGGTTACACAGGCCCTGCTCGCGGGCGTCTGCCCCGTCGCCTACGACATCAACGGCACACGCGAGGTCTGCATCCCGAACCAGACCGGTCGCCTCATCACCCCAGGCGACACAGCCGGGCTTGGCCGGGCGATACTCGACCTCTACAACGACCCGCAGGCCCGCCAGGCTCTTGCGCACGCGGGGCAAGCACTCTGCCGGGAGCGATTCGGTGCTGCACAGATGGTCGATGCGCTAGAGGCCTTCTACGCCAAGGCCAAACCCCTCCCCCGGCATTGATCCCCGCTCACTTGAGCCGCCCCCGCACCAACTCCGCCCGGAACTCCCGCCGTTGCTGCTGGTCCATCGGTCGGTCGGCGAGTTTCTGCAAGTGCCCTTGCTGGACCTGCACCAGCAGCTGCGTAACCGCGTGTGGCTCTAGCCCCGGCGCTTCGCCGCCGAGCACGCCCAAGAGCGTCCCCAGGCGTACCAGCGAGAGGTTGCCCATCGCCTCCTGGGGCGTCAGCAGCCGCGCGTGCCGCAGCAGCCCCAGCGCCCGGCAGATCGTGTCCTCCAAAAACCGCGCCCGCCGCGACAGCAGCGCCTGCCGAGCCGCACGCTCATACTCGGCCACCTTCGGGATGATCTCCGAGGCCAACTCCCGCAAGATCACCTGCTCGGCACGCCCGAGCGTCCGCTGGTTGCTCAGTTGGAAGAAGTCCCCCGTCGCCTCCGAACCCTCACCATAAAAACCTCGCACGGACATGCCCATATCCGCCGCCGCACGCTTGACCTTGTCGATCTCACCTGTCAGCCGGAGCGCCGGCAGGTGCAGCATCACGCTCATGCGCACCCCGGTGCCCACGTTCGTCGGGCACGCCGTCAGGTAGCCAAACCTCGGGGAGAAGGCCATGTCCAGCCCACCTTCGAGCTGGTCGTCGATGTCGCTGGCCCCCTGCCACGCCTCGTGCAGTGCCAGGCCCGGGCGCAGCACCTGCACGCGCAGGTGGTCTTCCTCGTTGACCATGATCGTCATCTGCTCATCGGGCAGCCCCACGGCCAGGCCTCGCGGCAGGTCACCCTTGGCCAGCTCCTTGCTCATCAGGTGCCGCTCGACAAGCAGCAGCCGGTCCAGCGTGGACAACTCTTGCACGTCTACCCAGAGCAGCCCCTGCGCCAGCGGTGTGCTGGCCAGCCGGGCCCGCACTGCCGCGATCACCTCCTGCCGCTGCCCGGGCGTCGCCCGCGAGAGGAACGGATACCCGCACAGGTTGCGCGCCAATCGCACACGCGACGAGACGACCACGTCCGCATCGGCACCACCCGCAAGCCAGCACGCACCCCGCCGAGCCGAGCAAGCCGACCACGGCATCTGGTCCTCGGGCACGTTCACAGCGCAGGCCCCCCACCCACGCGCCGGACCAGCCGGGCGATCTCATCGCGCAGCGACGCCGCACGCTCATACTGCTCATCGCTCAACGCACGCTCAAGCTCCTCACGCAAGCCGCGCACACGCGCGACGATCTCCGCCGCACCAGTTCCAACGCCCACCCCCGCCTCCACTACCGGCCCCCCCTCCTGCCCAAGGCCCGCTGACTCCCCCAGCGCCCGCTTGGGCACCTTGCCCACATGCTGGCACGCACCCTCCTGTACCCGCTGGATCAAGGGCAACAGGTGCCCTTCCAGCGCGACGTAGCACGCCGCACACCCCAACCGCTCGGCCTGGCGAAAACCCGCAAACGTCATCCCGCACGCCGGGCAGACGCTGCTCTGCGGAGCCTCACCCCCCCGCGCCACCTGCGGGCCGGCAGGGTGCTCAACCGACTTGGCCTGCCCTGGCATCGGGCCGATCTGCAGCACCCCCTTGGCCTGGGCGCACTGCTCGCACAGGTGCCGTTCGCTCCGCTTGCCGTGCTGGATCGAGACCTCGTGGACCGTCGCCTCGCGTTCGCAACAGTCGCACTTCATGGGCAAGGATAGAACGGGCGCCGGGAGGTTTGATATACTCCTCGCCCCCGGGCGTGTGGCCCGCTGGCGTGGTTGCCGCGTCCAGATATCTACCAGGAGTTTCAACGTGAAGAACGCACGCAAGATCGTCCGCACCGTGGCCGTGGTTTCCATCATCGGCGCAGGGCTGGCCCTGGCCGCCTGCGAGACTACCAAAGGCGTCGGCAAAGACATCCAGTACGGCGCCCAGAAGACCCAGGACGCCCTCGACGGCAAGAAGTAATCCCAACCGCGGATAGTTCTTGTGCCGAACCCCTCCCCCGAGGGGAGGGGCAGGGGTGGGGCTAACCACTTCGGACGCCCAACATCCGGCGGTAAACCATTGAATCACATCCCCCTCCAGCGCAGAAGCACCCAGGCCAGCGCATGACCAAAATTTTCATCGTCGCCCGGCGAGAGTTCCGCACCACCGTCCTGAGCAAGGCCTTCCTGCTCGGGCTGCTCTTGCCCCCGGTGTTGATGGTCTTGGGCATCGGCATCTCGGTCTTCTTCGGCACCGACCGCGCCCCGGCCGTCAAGGGGAGCGTCGCCATCATCGACCGCAGCGCAGCCAGCACGCCGACCTCCCCCACGGCCCCCACCGCCGAGGGCCTGGTCATCGCTGGCATCCGCACGCGGATGACCCCCGAGGCGATCTCCACCGCCGCCGCACGCGCCGCCGGCGAGTCTATCAAAAAAGCAGCCAACGACGCCGCTGAAGCCGCCAGCAAGCCCCCCGGGGCAGACGGCGGGCAGGCCCAACTCCAAGCCGTCAAAGAGGTCATGGGCGCGGCGTCCAAAGCCCCCGACCTCACCCTCGAAACCCTCCCCCCGACCGCCGACGCCGAGGCCGAAAAGGACAAACTCCGCGACTGGACCGTCGATGGTGGCGGCCGGCTCTATCTGGCCATCATCGACCGGGCCGTCATCGACCCCGCCGCGACCGCAGGCCAAGTGGGTGCCGGCGAAACCTACCAGGTCTTTACCGCACCCAAGCTCGACCCGCGTGTTTCCGCCCTGGTCAATGAGCAGGTCCGCGCCGCCGTCATCGAGGCACGCCTGATCCAGGCCGGGCTTGACCCCGCACGCGTCGAACAACTGACCAACCTCCCACGCGCACGCACAACCGAAGTAACCAAAGACGGCCAGCGCGCCAGCACCGGCGGCTTGCAGTTCCTCATCCCCCTCGCGTTCTTCATGCTCATCTGGATCTCCGCCTTCAGCGGCGCAGGGCAACTGCTCAACAACACCATCGAAGAAAAATCCAACCGCATCATGGAGGTCCTCCTCTCGGCCGTCTCACCCTTCGAGCTCATGGCCGGCAAAATCATCGGCCAGCTCGGCGCGGGCCTGGTCATCATCGCCGTCTACGCCGGCGTCGGCCTCGTCGCCCTCGTGGGCCTCACCCTGGGGGACCTGGTCCAGCCGATGCAGCTCGTATGGCTCTGTGTTTTCTACGTCCTGGCCTACCTCTTCATCGCCTCGGTCTTTGCCGCTATCGGCTCGGCCGTGTCGGATATCCAAGAGGCCAACAGCCTTATGACCCCCGCGATGCTCCTGATCATGATCCCGATGTTCACCGTCTTTCCCATCATCCAGAACCCCACGGGGATGCTCGCACAGGTCCTCAGTTACATCCCACCCTTCTCACCGTTTGCCATGATCGCCCGCGTCGGCAGCAACCAGCCACCCGCCCAGTGGCAGATCGCCCTCTCGGCACTCGTCTCGGCCGCCGGCGCGCTCGGGGCCATCTGGGTCGCCGCCAAAATCTTCCGCATCGGTGTGCTCCTCTACGGCAAGCCGCCGACCTTCGGCACGCTGCTGCGGTGGGTGCGGATGGCGTAGTGGGGCGTGGTGGGGCGTGGTGAAGTGGCGGAGTGGCACCGGGTCAGAGAGACATAGTTACAAAGTTGCAAAGTTGCAAAGTGACAAAGCAGCAAGATCATCTGTGCCACTTTCCCACTCTTTCACTTTGCCACTTTGCCACTTTGCCACTTCGTCACTCTGCCACTCCGCCACTCCCCTACTTCCCCCCCACCAACCAAAGCACCACCATCGCCCCCCCATACGCCAGCAGGCTCATCCACGCAAACTGCAGCACCGCCCACCGCACGCCACCCGCCTCGCGTGCCGTCACCACCAGCGTCGGCAAACACTGCATCGCCAGCACATAGAACACCAGCATCGACCAGCACGTACCCCGGCTGAAAACCAGCGTCCTCCCATCCGCCCGCACCGCCCCCGCCAGCTCATCGCGCACACGCCCCTGCTCGCCCGCGTCATCCCCACCCTCAGCCCCCGCGATCACCACCGACATCGTCCCCACAAAGACCTCCCGCGCCGCGAAACTCGCCAGGATCCCGATCGTCAACTGCCAGTCCGCCCCGATCGGCGCAAAGACAGGCTCGGCGGCCCTCCCGATCCGGCCCAAAAAACTCTCCGACTTGGCATGCCGGGCGTCGATCCGATCCGCCCTGGCCACCAGCACGCCCGCATCCTCCCCCGCAACAACCGCCGCCTGCGCCCGCAGCGCCTGGGCCTCCGCCGTCGGCCCGGCATGCGGGAACGCCCCCAGCCACCAGAGCACCACCGAGACCGCCAAAATCGCCGTCCCCGCCTTCTTGATGAACATCAGCGACCGGTCATACGCCGTGATCAATGCCCCCCGCACGCTCGGCAGTTTATAACTCGGCAGCTCCAACGCCATCGGCCTCGCAGCCCCACGCAGGATCGTCCGCCGGGCCAACAGCGCACTGAGCACCCCCGCAGCAATCCCCAGCGCATAGCACCCCACAAACAGCAACCCACCCACCAGCGCCGGGTGGCTGACGGCACCGGACTTACTCAACCCCGCGACGATCAGCCCGATCAGCAGCACGTACACCGGCAACCGGGCCGAGCACGTCATAAACGGCGCAACTAAAATCGTCGCCAGCCGCTCCCGACGATCCGGGATCGTCCGCGTCGCCAGCACTCCCGGTATCGCGCACGCGTGGCTGCTCAACAACGGCACGAAACTATGCCCCGGCAACCCAAACGGCCGCAGCAACCGATCGGCCACAAACGCCGCTCGCGCCAGGTACCCCGTGTCCTCCAGCAAACTAATCAAAAAAAACAGCAGCGCGATCTGTGGCAAAAACACCACCGTCGCGCCCACCCCGGCCAGCACCCCGTCCGTCAGCAGATCGCGCACAGCCCCCGCAGGGAGCACCTCCCGAAGCCCCCCGTTGGCAAACGCAAAGATCCCCTCGATCCAACCCATCGGGAAACTAGCCAGCCAAAAAATCCCCGCAAACATCAACCCCATCACCACCGCGAACGCGAGCAAACCCAGCACCGGGTGCGTCAGCACCATGTCGGCACGGTCGGTGTTCCGCGCCAGCCGCTCGTCCCCCGCGCCCCCGCTGGCCGCGAACGCATAGACCTCCTCGGCCCACGCACGCAGCCCCACCTCATCGCCAGGCGGCGTCTGCGTCGGCACAACCCCCGCACGCGCCACCTCCAGCAATCGCCCCTTGAGCTCCTCCACCCCCTCACCCGTCCGCGCACTGATAAGCACCACCGGGCAACCCAGACGCGCGCTCAACTTTGCCGCGTCCACATGCAGACCCTGCCGGCGGGCAAGGTCGATCATGTTCACACCCACAACCGTCGGTAGCCTCCGTCGCAGCCCCTCCCCGGCCAGCATCAGGTTCCGACCAAGGTTCGTCGCGTCCAGCACCACCAACATCCCATCGGGCACTGGCACCCCCCGCGCCTCGCCGCCCAGCACATCCCGGCAAACCCGCGCCTCGGGCTGCTCCAGCTCCAACGAATACGCACCGGGCAGATCAATCAACTCCAGCCGTGCTTCACCAACCGACGCCCGCCCCGTACGCGCCTCCAGCGTCGTGCCCGCAAAGTTGCTCGTCTTGTGCCGAAGGCCTGTCAGACGGTTAAAGAGCGTCGTCTTGCCCGTATTCGGGTTCCCGACCAACGCAATACTGGGGACATCACCATCGGCAACCCCGCCAGCCCTCTGCGATTCTGTCCCTGGCTCAGTCATATTCGCACCCGGCCCTAGCACGCCGGCCCATCCCCCGCCCCACCCCGCGGCTGGACATACACCCCACGCGCCAACCGACGTGCCAGCCCAATCCGGCTGCCCCCGCACGCGCACGCCGAGGCGCCCGTGTGCAGCACCGCCACGATGCACGGCTCCCCAGCCCGGCACACACGCACCGTCGCCCCGGGCACCAACCCCATCGCCCGCAACATGGCCCCATCCTGCTCCCCCACGGCCGTCTCCAGCACCACCCCCGCCCCCCCGGCCAGCACATCACACAACGCCACCCGCCCAGCACCAACCCCCAGCGCACGCGACAACCCCTCACCCCCCCCATCGCCGACAACTTCACGCCCAGGTCGATCCATCGCCATCAGTATAGCACCCCCGAAGGCAGTTGAGAATCAGTCGCAAATAGGATGGGCCGAGGTTCCAAGACTAAGGGCCGAGGGCAGACTGCCCTCGGCCCTAAAACCCAACCCCTAACCACTAACCCCTTCCCCTAGCACCCCGCAAAGAAGCGGTTGAGGAAGACGATGATGTCGTCGGCGGTGAACTGCCCATCCGGCGACGTGCTCTGGCCCGGGCCGGCCACGAACCAGTTCAGGAACACGATGATGTCGTCGGCGGTGAGGGCGTTGTCGCTGCCGAGGGATTGGCCTGGCCCGGCGATGTCGCTGGGGCCGCAGGCGGCGGTGCCGCCAAACTTAACCGCGATGAAGTCTATGTTCCGCGAGGTCGTCGACGACCGCCCCGCCAGCACCAGCCCGCCGTCGGGCATCAGCACCATGCCTGCGTTGACACGGTCGTCCGAGTTGCTCGACAGGGCCGCGTTGTAGATTATCGGCGTGCCGACGACGCCCGTCGCCGAGGCCACCGGCAGCGCGAGCATGTCGAAATCGGGGCCCAGCCCCGTCCCCTTCGTCCATCCGCTCACGACCAGTTCGCCCGTTGGCCGCAGCAGGATCCCACGAAAGTTGGTCACAAACTCCGTCGAATTGGCCGGCCCGTTCCACACCGTCGCCCACGCTGCGGGCCCGCCGGCGCTGGGGAACTTGACGATGAACAGGTCATTGGGTGAGGTGCTAGAGGCGGCCTGGATCCCCGCGGTGTACACGTTCCCCGAGGCGTCCATCACGACCCCCGCTAAGGGCGACTGCAGGTTGCCGGCATCGTCGTTCCACGTCGCGGTCCAGAGGTGGGTGCCCGAGGCGTCGAACTTCCCCGCCATCGCGTCCCTGGCGCCCACGATGCCGACCATTGCGCTGACGGCCACCTCCCCGCTGGTCGGGCTGACGAACAGCCCCGTCACCCCGGCGCTGACGGGCCCGGGCGCGAACGCCTCGGTCGCGATGGCCGTTGACGCATCGTTGATCACCGTCAGCAGCACCGAGGCTCCGGAGCCCGTCGGCGGCGTGCTCGCGACGTAGACCCGCCCGCCGGTTCCCCGGCGCACCAGATGGGGCACTGTGGCATCCGAGTCGCCGGACGCGTTGACCGTCAGGTCCGACACCGTTGCGCCGTTGGCCGGGTCGACCACCAGCACGCCGTTGCGCTGCCCCGCGGTCCTCTGGGCCAGGTATGCCGCGTACACCCTGCCCGAGTCGCCGATCGCCAGCGACGCAGGGGACATCGACACGATCCCCGTCGGGAAGTACGTCGTGCTCCACACCACGGTGCCCGAAGGCGATATCTTCATTATCCCCAAGCCAAACGCCGGTATGGTGGTCGTGTCGGTCGTGTCGTACCGGTATGTCGTCTGGGCCAGCACGTACAGGCTCCCGTCCGCCCCGAGCGCAGCATCCACGGCTATGTCAATGCCCGTCTGCGTCTGCGGCGTCAGGTTGTCGTCGCCCTGTGTCGGGAAGTCGTACGTCAGCGACCAGAGCACCTCGCCCTGGGGCGAGAGCCTCACCACCGCCACGTCGTCGTGGGACAGGAACCTAGCCGGGATCGGCGGCAGGGGCGGGGGCAGGGGCGTGTTCGCGTTCGAGACCGACCCCCCGAGGACGTACACCCCCCCCGACCCGTCCGCCAAGGCCGTGTAGGGAATGTCCCTCGGCGGGGACTTCAGGCCCGTACGGGCCCCGTCCCACGTCCGGACCCACGCCGGGGCCTGGGCCCACGAGGTGGCGGACAAACACAAAACGCCCGCACAGGCGGCGAGCTGGAGGCCGGGGACGGGACGGACGCGGTCGTTGCGGGGAATCCGGGTCATGGAAGGCTCCTGTCTGGGCCGCCCTGGGGGGGCGGCGGGGATGCGGAAGTAACCCGCGGGCACAGGACGCGGCGACGCCGCCGCAGGCCAGAACCCGCTCGCAGATTCTTCCACAATACACTCTACGGCGATTTGTACAAATTGATTCAACGCGGGGACGGAATAGTATTTTTTTTTCGATTTATCGCCCCTTAGACCCCCGACCGGCCAGGCCTGGCCAGGAGCCCGACATGCCCCGCACCCGAAGGCCCGCACCCGCCAGCAAACCGCCCACCCCCGGCCCCGCCGCCGCCAGCGGCTTCGAGTCCGCCGCCGGCGACGTTGCCGCCGAGTTGCGGTCTGCCATCGGCAAGGTGCTTGACGGCGTCCCCGGCGCCCCGCGTCGCCCGCTGGACCTCTCCCAGATTCTGTCGATCGACATGAACCTGGCGTGGAAGCTCTGCAACCTCGTCGCTGCGGCCGATCCGTTCGCCGGGCTGCAGAAGCTCCCGGGCGAATCAGGGATGCGGATCTTCCTCAAGGCCGCCGGGAGGGCCGGCGTCGAGCCTGCCGCCCTGGCCCGCGTCGTGGATGCCTTGAAGGCCTACGAGCACCTCACGGCCGAGCACGCCGGCAGCCGCGTTGCGCTCGACTCGCTCCTGGGCCACCTGGCCCGCACCGGGGGCGCCAGGGCCGGCCTCACCGCCCGCCGGAATGCTTTTCGCGCCGTCTCTTCGCTCGTGGGCGTCCAAGCCGAGGCCCAGGTCGTTACCTACCTCTTCTTCCCCACGTCCGACGCCGGGCCCGAGCCCGACCCGGCCCGCACCGCCGTCGCCATCATCCGCGGCTACGTGGGCCTCCGCCGCCTCCGCACCGACGTCTCCTGGGTCACAGGCCGCGGGCGGCGCACCGACAACGACGGCGAGCGCCCCGCCATGCACATCGCCCGCCCCATCGATCCCGAGGCCGCCAAGCATCACGGCGGGGTCCCCCTCCTGGCCGGCTTCAACACTGCTGGCACCCGGGCCCACGCCCGCGTCGCACGCACGCTCCTGCCCGACGGCACCGCCGTCGACCGCGTCCAAGGGGGCCCGGTCGGGCGACAGGGCGCGATGACGTTCTTCATGGGCGAGACCCTCGCCCCAGCTCTGCCCAAGGGCCGCGACGACCGCAACGCCCACCTGCGCCTGGTTGCCAACTCGCACACCCCCTGCGAGAGCCTCGTGCTCGACATGCTCTTCCACCGCCAACTCCCACCCCTGGGCCCATTGGAGCTCTCCCTCAGTACCGAGCTTGGGGGCCTCATCCTGGCCAACGCCGACCCGCGCGACCGCGTCAGCCTGACGCTCTGTGAATCCATCGAACCCCGCGGCGCGGGCCTGGCGGGCCTCCGCCTGGAAGAGTCCCCCGCCTACCTCGAAGCCCTCGAGAGCGTCTGCACCCGCCTGGGCATCGACCCCGCCCAGCTCCAGGCGCACCGCGTCCGGGTCAAGCACCCGCCCGTGCCCTGCTCAACGCTCGTCCAGCGCCGCATCCTCTGGTGAGCCTCGCACATGCCCACCTTGCCAAGGATCAGCACCCCGCAAAGAAGCGGTTGAGGAAGACGATGATGTCGTCGGCCGTCAACTGACCATCCGATCCGGGCGACTGCCCAGGCCCGGCCACATCCGATGGCCCGCACGTGGGGCGGACGAACGAGAGTTCGACGGTCCTCGTTCCCACCACGTCGCAGTCGCTGTCGACCCGGCAGGAGTAGAAGCCCAGGGTGTTCAACTGCACCTCCCGCAGCACCAACACCGGGCTCTGGGCCGTGGGGTTTACAAGGGTGCTAATCGGCATGCCGTAATACTGCCACTGGTAGCGGTACCCGCCCCCGCCACCTTCGACGGCGACGGTGAACGCCGCGGTCCCAGAGGGGGTCGTCGCTACGGGCGCGGGCTGGACCAGCACGACCAGCGGGGTTGGGCCGGGGTTGTAGCGGGCGATGTTGGTCGCAGGATTCCCCCCGGCCGAAGTAAAGTACCCGCTCAAGAGCACGTCCCCGCCGGGCAACAGACCCATATAAAACACGTCGGCGTTTGTCCCGCTGCCCAGCGATGACCATGTGTTTGACCCCGGGTTGTACCGAGCGACGAAGTTGGCCGGCACGCCCCCGGCGGCCGTGAAGTACCCAGCCGCGATCACGTCCCCGTCCAGCAGGACCACTACGGAGGAGACAAAGTTGTTCAGCCCGGCACCCAGCGCTGACCACGTGTTGGTCGCGGGGTTCAAGCGGGCGATCCCCCTGACCGCCACCGTGCCCGCGTTCTGGAAGGACCCGCCAACAACCACGTCCCCGCCGGGCAGCACGCCCAGCGTAACGACGGCGTTGTCCACGCCGCTGCCCACACCCGTCCAGGTGTTGGTGCTCGGGCGGTAGCGGGCAACCTTGCTGACGGCAACGCCGCCGGCAAACGAAAAGTCCCCACCGACGATCACGTCCCCGCCGGGGAGCACCGCCATGCAATACACGTCGTTGTCCATCCCGCTGCCCATGGCCGACCACGTGTTGGTCGAGGGGTTGTAGCGGGCGATGTAGTTCCGCCCACCGGAGCCCCCGGCGTTGTTGAACTGCCCGCCGACGATCACGTCCCCACCCGGCAGCACCGCCATCGCAAAGACGAACGAGTTGACACCGGCGCCCAGGGCCGACCAGTTCCCCGTCGAAGGGTTGTACCGGGCGATGTTGTTCGCGGGCACGCCCCCGGCGGTCGTGAACACCCCTCCGACGATCACGTCGCCGCCGGGCAACCGAGCCAGGGCATAGACGGAGCCATTGGTGCCGCTGCCAACCGCAGACCACGCCCCCGTCGCCGGGTTATAGCGGGCGATTGAGTTGGCGGTAATGCCGCCTGCGGAGCTGAAGATCCCGCCGACGAGCACGTCCCCGCCGGGGAGCGGCTGCGTGCACGTGAAGAAGTTGTTCAGCCCGGGCGTCCCGACGCTGGGCACCCACCCTGGCAAACACTGCGCCGTAGCCGGACTCGGGGCCACAAAAGCGCCGAGCAAGGCAAGCACAAACGCCACACGCTCGAGACTGCCTCGCAGCATCGCAAGGGCTTGGGTAACCATGGGGGTAGAAGGCAAGATACTAGTAGAGCCGTTCATCTGCTATCTCCTGAAAATACGTCTACAACAACTAAGGCAAACGCCTAAAAACTAACACCTAAAACATGACACCTCCCTCAGCACCCCGCAAAGAAGCGGTTGAGGAAGACGATGATGTCGTCGGCGGTGAACTGCCCATCCGGCGACGTGCTCTGGCCCGGGCCGGCCACGCCGTCAGCGTGTTGTCGCTGCCGATGGACTGCCCAGGACCGGCGATGTCGCTCAAGCCGCACCCGCAGGTGCGGGCTGTGAGCGTTGTGGCGTTGCTCACAACGAGGTGGCAGTCGTCGAGTACGACGCACCGCTTCTCCCAGTGGCTCCCGGCGGTCCCTGAGCCGCTCGCGTCGGT
Organism: Phycisphaeraceae bacterium; assembly: GCA_021299385.1. GTDB lineage: Bacteria > Planctomycetota > Phycisphaerae > Phycisphaerales > UBA1924 > JAJTGZ01. The sequence goes on from JAJTGZ010000006.1 coordinate 57,630, forward strand.
GATTGATAGAACACTGGTAGAGGCACCTTGGGCGGTGAAACGGCTTGATGAGCCATACTGATCGAGGTTGAGGCCGTCGTTGACGGTGTTCCACTCATTGGCGGGGTCGGTTCGCCACTGCCATTGGTACGAGACGCTACCTTGGGCCGTCAGGCCGATGGTGAAAGTCGCCGAGCGTGTCGGGCAGGTGGTTGTCTGCGGCGTGGGCTGGGCCGTGATGACCGGCGGAGGGGCGCCGAGGGTTCGGTAGCGGGCGATCAGCTCCGCCGGCACTCCCCCGGCGAGGTTGAAGCTCCCGCTGGCGAGCACATCACCACCCGGCAGGGCCGCCACCGCGTGGACAGAGGGCGTGAAGTCGGGGTAGGTCGAATCGAGGCCCAACCCGAGCGCCGACCAACTGTCGCTGGCCGGGTTGTAGCGGGCGATGGAGTTCGCCGTGATGCCCCCGATGGTGGTGAAGTTTCCGCCGGCGATCAGGTCCCCGCCGGGCAAGACCGCCAGGCTCGCGACTTCAATCTCCGCTCCTTGCAGGCCTGAACCGAGGGGCGACCAAGTGTTGCTGACGGCGTTGTAGCGGAGGATGCGTTCCATCGTCGGGTCGTTGATTCCGGGGTATGAACCGGCGATCACATCCCCCCCGGGCAAGACGGCCACGGAGTTCACCTGGTAGAACACCCCGAAGCCAATATCCGACCAGGTGTTGGCAACCGGGTTGTAACGGGCAATGTTGTTCACAAACACACCCCCGGCTGTGCCGAAAATGCCGCCGACGATCACGTCCCCCCCCGGCGCAAGAGCCAGGCAGATGCCGATGAAACTCAACCCCGACCCGAGGGCCGACCAGGTGTCCGTCGCCGGGTTGTAGCGTGCGATGTAGTTGGCCTGCACACCCCCGGCGGTGGTGAAGTCGCCGGTTGCGATCACGTCTCCACCCGGGATGACCAGCAGGTCGAGTGGGCGGGCATTCAAGCCCGATCCGAGGGCCGACCAGGTGTTGGTCCCCGGGCTGTAGCGGACGATGTTGTTCGCCGGGACTCCCCCGGCGGCGGTGAAGGTTCCGCCGACGATCACGTCCCCGCCGGGCAGGACCGCCACGGCGTTGATGCTGCTGCTGTTGGAGAACCCATCGGAGCCGAGCTGCGAGAGCGTGTTGGTCGTCGGGTTGTAACGCGCCAGGCGGTTGGTCAGCCAGTCGGTGCTGGTGGTAAAAAACCCACCAAGGACCAGGTCCCCGTCGGGCAGGACCGCCGAGTCGTTGGCGACGCCCGTGATGGTTATTGGTGGTTCCATCGGCACCCACCCCGGCCCGCACCCGCAGTTGAAGAGTTGCGCGGGGGTGCTGGTTAAAGTTACACACCCGTTGCTGACGACGCAGTCATAGGTGCCCTCGTCGTTGAAACTGACGAACTCGATCGTCAGCGTCGGGGTGCTGGCGGTGGGGTTGCTTAGTTCACTGACCGGGATGCCGTCTTTGCGCCACTGGTAGGTAACCGGGGCATTCCCAGTGCTCACGGTGGTAACCGAGAACGTGGCGGGGGTGTTTGGTTCGCACGCCTCGAAGTCTGCCGGGCCGGCGGTGATGCTGACGGTCGGGCCTGTGAAGGAGTAGCGTGCGACACGGGGGGAGTAGAGGTTCCCAGCAAGGCTAAACCCCCCGCCCAGGAGCACGTCCCCGCCAGGGAGGAATGCGAGGGAGGAGACGTAATAGTTCGTTCCTGAGCCAAGAGTTGACCAGGTGCTGGTCGCCGGGTTGTAGAGGGCGATGTAGTTTGCCGGCGCGCCCCCGGCGGTGGTGAAGAACCCACCCACGAGCACGTCCCCGGTGGGGAGCGTCGCGAGGGAGGAGACGTACGCGAAGCCCTCCCCCGTTACGCCCGAGCCGAGCGCAGACCAGGTGCTGGTGGCCCGGCTAAAGCGTGCGATCTTGCTGACCGGTACGCCCCCGGCCGATGAGAAGTACCCACCCGCGATCAGATCGCCGCTTGGCAGGAGCGTCAGGGCAAGGACGGAGCCGTTGGTACCGAACTCAAACCCAGGCTCATTGCCGAGTGCCAGGCTTGACCATTGCCCGGAGTCAAGGTTGTACCGTGCGACGCGCAGGGTGTACAAGTTATTGGCAAAGGAGAAGCTGCCCCCGACGAAGAGGTCATTGGTCGCCGGGTCAAAGGCGAAGGAATGCACTCCCGAATCGACACCCGATCCGAGTGCCGACCAGGTGTCGCTGGCCGGGTCCCAGATCGCAACGTTGTTCGCCGGCACGCCCCCGGCTGTGGTGAAGGACCCACCCACGGCCACCCTCCCGCCCGGGAGGACGGTCAGGGCGTCGACCGAGGCGAATGTCGCCCCCGAGACCCCCGAGCCGATCGCCGACCAGGTGTTGCTGGCCGGGTTGTAGCGGGCGAGGTTGTTCGCCGGCACGCCGCCGATGGAGTTGAAAAACCCGCCGGCGATGACGTCCCCGCCGGGCAGCACGGCCAGGGCGATGACTCTCCTGTAGGTGCTGGTGGACCCCGTATCGATCCTTGACCACTGGCTGGTTGACTGGGAGTAGCGGAAGGTGGTGGTTGTATCAGACTGGCCTTGGTCGTTGACATAGAATACGTCCCCGCCCACGATAATGTCCCCGTTCGGGAGCGCGGCCACGGCATCGACACCACCGGAATAGAGAGGGGAGAGAGTCTCGACCCACCCCGGCCCGCACTGCCCGCGGGCTGGCGCTGGGTTAGCCAGCAGCAGCATGACCACCAGGGCCAGCACCACGCCGCTGGCACGGCGCAGGGGCGATGTGGGGCGTGTTGACCAGGCCACTAGGCCCGGGATGCGTTGGAGTAAGGGGGAGCAACGGGTGGACGCATGGCAAGCCGGGACGGTGGTGGTGCGCATGTCTGGATTCCCTAAGACGGCCATTGGGCCAAAGAAGAAGGATAAAGACCACCCCATCGGGGGTATGGTCAGCTTCAGGGATGGGTAATCTAACCGATGGGGCGGGGGATTGCAACTGATCGACGGTAGATTGCGCGAAAAATAACCTAGAGACCGGGCCGGTGCCCTCAAAAATCGGGCCTGGTCTTATAACTAAGCATTGTTACTAAGCACTAACAACGCGTCCCTCGCTGGCGAGGGCGGCTTCGCGGATCGCCTCGTGCATGGTTGGGTGGGCGTGGAAGGTGCAGATGACCTCTTCGGTGGTGGCTTCGAGTCGGCGGGCGAGGGTCATCTCGGCGATGAGTTCGGTGGCCTGGTCGCCCATGATGTGCGCGCCGAGGATTTCGCCACGCGGGAGGCCGCGGATGATTTTGACGAACCCATCGGTGTGTGCCGCGGCGATCGCCTTGCCCGAGGCGGAGAAGGGGAAGGTGCCGACGGCATAGTCCTTGTCCTTGACCTTGCCCTGCTCGATGAGGCGTTGCTCGGTGAAGCCGACGCTGGCGACCTGGGGGAGGCAGTAGGTGCAGCCTGGGACGACGGCGTAGTCGATGGGGATTGGTTCGTGGTTGAGTTTGCCGGCTTTGTGTGCGATGCGTTCGACGCAGATGGTGCCCTCTTCGCTGGCGACGTGGGCGAGCCAGGGTGGGCCGATGACGTCGCCGACGGCATAGACGCCGGGGAGGTTGGTGATGTAGTCGATCGGTTCGTCTTTGGTGCCCGATGTGCCTGGGCCTGCGGGCTTGAAGTCGGTAACGATGTGCCCGCGGTCGGTTTTGAGGCCCAGGGAGGGGTCGCAGAGGCCATCGGTGCGCCCGACGACGCCGATGGCGAGCAGGACGCGGTCGGCTTCGAGGGTCTGTGCTTTGGAGGCGTCGGGCTTGCCGTCGGCGAGGGGGGCGACGGTAACTTTGACGCCGGTGGGGGTTTTGTCGATGGCGGTGGTGGTGTGGCCGGTGAGGAGTTTGAGGCCGTGCTTGGTGTAGAGCTTGCCCATGGCGGCGGAGATGTCTTTGTCCTCGATGGGCAGGACGCGGTCGAGCATCTCGACGACGGTGACTTGCGTGCCCATGGTGTGGTAGAAGTAGGCGAACTCCATGCCGATGGCGCCGGCGCCGACGACGATGAGTTTCTTGGGTTTTTCTTTGTTGAACATGGCCTCGCGAGCGCCCCAGATGCGGTCGCCGTCAAAGCGGGCGAAGGGGAGGTCTCGAGCGACGCTGCCGGTGGCGACGACGGCATAGTCGGCGGTGATGGTCTGAGTGGTTTTGCCGGGGGTTGCGGGTGCGCTGGTGAGCTCTTCCTTGACGGCACACTCTTGGATGTCGATGGTGACTTTGGCTTTGGTGGGGCCGAAGCGTTCGGCCTTGGTGATCTTGGCGTTGCCTGTCAGGACGGTGATCTTGTTCTTGCGCATCAGGAACTCGATGCCCTTGTTGAGCTTTGCGGCGACCTCGCGTGAGCGTGTGATGACGCGGTCCCAGTCGAGCTCGACGGAGCCGGTGATCTTGAGGCCCCAGAATTTTTGATCGTCGAGTTTGGACATTTTTTCGACGAGCTCGGCGTTTGCGAGGAGGGCCTTGCTTGGGATGCACCCCCAGTTGAGGCAGACGCCGCCGAGCTTGGCGCGCTCGACGATGGCGGTCTTGAAGCCGAGCTGAGCGGCACGGATAGCCGCGACGTACCCGCCGGGGCCGCCGCCGATGACGACGAGATCAAAGTGGTTGGTCGAATCAGCCACGTTTAGTTCCTTTCAGAAGCCGAACTGAGTGGTATGGGTGGGTGTGGTGTCGGTCGGGTTCGAGTATAGGTCTGCCGGTGTTGGAGGCCCTCTATCCTCACGAGCCATGCTGACGCTGACTTATCCGATTGCGCGGACGACGTTCACCGAGTGCGTGCGTCAGCCGATTTATTTTTTGATCCTGGTAATCGCCGCGGGTTCGACGGTGCTGACGACGGCGGTGTCGGGGTTTACGATGGGATACACCGAGAGTGGTGAGGTCTCTGGGGACGACAAGTTGCTGCTGGAGCTTGGGCTGGCGAGCGTGCTGGCGTTGTCGGTGCTGCTGGCGGGGTTCATCGCGACGGCGGCGGTCTCGCGTGAGATCGAGAACAAGACGGTGCTGACGATCGTGAGCAAGCCGGTGCCCAGGACGGTGCTGATCGTGGGCAAGTGGATGGGCGTAACAGGGGCGATGCTGCTGGCGACGGGGACGATGCTGCTGTTTTTGCTGCTGGGGATTCGGCACGGGGTGCTGACGGCGGTGTCGGACCCGATCGACCAGCCGGCGATCATCCTTGGGTTGAGCGCGTTTGTGCTGTCGCTGGCATTTGGGGTGTGGGGGTCGTTTTTTTATGGGTGGTCGTTCCCGCAGACGGCGTCGTTGGCGATGCTGCCGTTGACGGCCGTGGCGTACGTGCTGGTGCTGACGCAAAAGAAGGCGTGGGGGTGGCAACCGATCGATGCGACGCTCAAGCCGCAGGTGATGCTTGCCTGTTTGGGGTTGCTGCTGAGCGTGCCGGTGCTGACGAGTATTGCGGTGGCGGTGTCGACGCGTCTTGGGCAGGTGATGACGATTGTTGTGTGCTTTGGGGTGTTTGTGCTTGGTCTGCTGTCGGCGAACCTGCTGGGCAGCCGGGCGCTGCGGAACGAGCCGATCGGGCAGGTGCTGATCGCCGAGCCTGAGCGGCAGCGTATGAGCAGCATGGAGAAGCCCGGGGATATCTGGTTCATCACGGCCGAGACGGGGCTGACGGTAACGCCCAAGCCTGGGGACCCGTTCTTCTTTGCCGCCTCGCCCAACGGGGTTGACCGCCCGGTGCACTTCCGGCCGTTTGTGAACCCGGATCCTGGGAGTGGGGGTGTGGGGCTGGCCAAGCGTGAGGCGATGATCACGCTGGGGGTGGCGCCGGCGCTGGTGATCACAGCGGTGGAGGGGCGGAAGTTGACGGTGATGACGATTGGTGGGGATGATCTGCGTGTGCAGCGGCCGCCGCAGCGTGGGGACTATATCTTTTTGACCCCGACGAGCGTGAACTACGCGGCGTTGGGTGCGTGGGGGCTGGTGCCGAATGTGCAGTTCTTTTGGCTGCTCGACGCGGTGGCGCAGAACAACCCGGTGCCGATGTCGCACTTTGGGCTGCTGGTGCTGTACGCGGTCTGCCAGGTGAGCGTGTTTTTGAGCCTGGCGGTGCTGCTGTTTGAGAAACGGGACGTGGGGTGAGGGACTTGGGCCTAGGACCGGCCCGGTGCCCCCGACGGCGGTATCATCCCCCCCGCGCTTTGCGGTCGTCGCGCGGGGGCGGTTTGGTTTATGCTTTGTTTGGTTTTTCGTTTGGGGTTGTGTTCGCACATTGAAAGGCTCGCTTCAACATGCAGATCAACGTCATCGGCAAGCACATGGAAGTAACCGAGGCCATCCGCGCATACGCCCAGAAGAAGGCGAGCAAGTTGCCGATGCACTTTGACCGTGTGCAGTCGATCACGCTTCGTCTGGAGCAGGACCCGCAGAAGACCAGTTTCCATGCCGAGGTGGTGTGCGATGTCGAGAAGCACGAGGACTTCATCGGGCATTGTCATCATGCGGACCTGTACCACGCGATCGACGAGGCGGTGGCCAAGGTCGATCGGCAGGTCGTGGCGTTCAAGGAAAAGCTCAAGGGTGGTTGATTGCCGCCCGTGCCCGTGTTGTTGAAGTTCTGCCGCACCCTTTGCACCTGCCTCTATGAAGCTGACTGACCTGATCGCCCCGAACGCCATTGTCGCCCAGCTGACCAGCCGGGAGCGGGACGGCGTGATTGCCGAGCTTGTCGATGCGCTCGTGCAGGCGGGGGGCGTGGAAGAGGGGACGCGCGATGAACTGATCAAGATGCTCTTAGAGCGTGAGAAGCGGAGCACGACGGGCTTTGGTGCGGGGATCGCCGTGCCGCATGCGAAGCACCCGAAGGTAACGCGTGTGAGCGCGGCGATCGGGCTCTCGGCATCGGGGCTCGACTTTTCGAGCATCGACATGCAGCCGGTTTATACCGTGGTGCTGCTGCTGAGCCCGCACGAAAAGCCCGATGAGCACCTGCACGCGATGGAAGTGATCTTCAAGGTGCTTAGCCAGGATTCCTTCCGCCGGCTGCTGCGCCAGGCCAGCACGGCCGAAGAGGTGCAATCGCTGCTGGACGGCGTCGACGCACAGCACGTCTGAGAGGGGCACCCCGGCACACCGATCAGTAAGGTGAGCCTCGGGTGCGCGGGGTGGCGACGCTCACGCCGCCCATTGCACCGCTGACCGTTGTACCTGCCGCCCTTGTTTGCTGCCCTTGTTCCTCCGACCCTTGTGCTGATCCTTGTTCAACCCGCCTTGCCCAGTATGCCCAGCGCCCGAGTCCAGACCGTGATCAAGAACAAGCTCGGGCTGCACGCCCGGCCGGCGATGGTCTTTGTCGACGCGGCCAGCGCGTTCCAGGCGAGCGTGGCGGTGGAGGGGAACGGGCAGAGCGTCGACGGCAAGAGCATCATGATGATGATGCTGCTGGCGGCGACGCAGGGAACGCCCATCGAGATCATCTGCGACGGCCCGGACGCGGATGCCGCGTGCGAGGCGTTGAAGAAGTTGGTGGATAATGGGTTTGATGAACAGTGAGGGGGGCAGGCATTGGGATAGGCAATGGGCAATGGGCAATAGGCAATGGGCGCGAAAGAGTCTGACGCCAACGCTCGGCTAGCCGCGCCTATTGCCGATTGCCGATTGCCCATTCCCTATTGCCTACCCCCCACTGCTTTTCTCGCTGCCAGCACCGCCGCGTGCAGGTCGGCAGGGGCCCCGAGGATGCCCTGGGTTTGGCCGAGCGTGATGCGGGACCAATCCAGGGGCTGGCCGAGCGCGTCGGTTACCAGGCACCCGGCGCGTTCGAGTAGGAGGCACCCGGCGGCGTGGTCCCAGGCCTTCTCACTGTTTCGGCGTGGGGGTCGGTCGTAGACATCGGCTTGGCCACGCGCGACGAGGGCGTACTTGGCCTGGCTGTCCATCGCCAGCGGGAGCGGCCGGCTGCCGAGGGTGTGGGCCATCTCGTCGGCCAGGGAGGTGAAGTTGCGGACGCGCCCCTCGCTGGCCTCGACAGAGAAGGTGATGATGGGGTGCGCACGCGGCAGGCCGGGGCGGGGCGGGATCGGGCGCAGGGGTGCCTGGCAAATCTCCCCAGCGTGCGTGAGCAGCGGGCCGTGCAGGACCGGCCCGTTGGCGGTGCACGCGATGACCATGCCGATCGGGTCGATGCGTACGGCGTGCTCGTCGGCAGCCGTGCTTGGCTCGTGCGAAATGTCAAAGGCCAGGTTCGGGCAGGCCAACGCCGCGACGACCGGGCGCCCACGCTCGATCAGCGCCAGGCAAACGGCAAAGTGGCGTTGTGCCATGAACCCTTTAGTGCCGTCGACCGGGTCGATCACCCAGGCGCGTTCGGGGAGCAGGTCGGTGGTGCACGCGCGATGGCCGAGCATGGCAAGAACCTGCTCGGGCGTGGCGTCGGTCCACGCGCTGGCCGATTGCAGGGCGAGTGCGACCTGCGCCAGGAGTGCGGGGGCTTGGCCGAGGGTGTGGGCCTGTTCCTCGCCGGCGATGGGCGCGTCGGCCTCGTGCTCGATGAGCGTGCGGACGATGAGGGCTTGGGCGGCGTAGTCGGCGACGGTAACCGGTGAGCCGTCGGCCTTGCTGACGCCCTCGTGCGCGAGGGAGTGCTGCAGCCGTTTGCACATCTGCCCCGCCAGGCGTACGCCCTCGATCGCGGCATGCAACGAAACCTCGGCTGTTGGTGCGGGGCTTGTCGGCACGGGTACGACGATAGCAGGCTCGCGGGCGGGGCCGCGACGACAAGAAATCCCGACCGACCTACCCTCTTCGCTTTGATACGCCCTCGGCGGCGCGGGAGCAACTATGGACCTTGCGGGCAAGAAGATCGTCGTAACCGGTGGTGCCGGGTTTTTGGGCAGGTCGGTGCTCGGCGCGCTGCGGGCGCGTGGCGTGCAGGAACGCGACCTCTTTGTCCCCAGACGCAGAGACTTTGACCTCACGAGCGAGGTTGGTGTAGCCCGGCTGTACGCACAGGCCTTTGCAGGGGCGAAGGTTGATGTCGTCATCCACCTGGCCGCGGAGGTTGGGGGGATCGGGGCGAACCTGCTCAACCCGGGGCGGTACTTCTTTGCCAACATGGCCATGGCGTTGCACCTCATCGAGCAGGCGCGTGCCGACGGCTTGGTCGAGCGTGGGGGGAAGTTTGTGCAGGTTGGGACGATCTGTGCGTACCCCAAGTTCACGCCGGTGCCGTTTGTTGAAGATGATCTTTGGAACGGGTACCCCGAGGAGACCAACGCGCCCTACGGCGTTGCGAAGAAGGCCGCGTGGCAGATGCTCGATGCGTACAAACTGCAGTATCAGATGCGCAGCGCCTATCTGCTGCCGGTGAACCTGTATGGCCCGCACGACAACTTTGACCTGGGCAGTTCGCACGTCATCCCCGCGTTGATCCGCAAGTGCGTCGAGGCGCAGCAGCGTGGTGATAAGGAGATCGTCTGCTGGGGAACGGGCAGTGCGTCGCGCGAGTTTTTGTTCTCCGACGACGCCGCGGAGGGGATCGTGCGTGCGGCTGAGGTGATGGACGACCCGACGCCGATCAACCTGGGGGCGAGCTTCGAGATCAAGATCAAGGACCTCGTCGAGCTCATCGTCAAACTGACGGGGTTCAAGGGGGCGGTGGTGTGGGACGCGAGCAAGCCCGACGGGCAGCCGAGGCGGTGCCTGAGCACAGAGAAGGCCCAGAAACTGCTTGGCTGGAAGGCGCAGGTGGGGTTTGAGGATGGGCTGAAGAGGACGATCGAGTGGTATCGGGCGAACTGCAAAGGCTGAGCGCGGGCTGGAAGCCCGCGCCACCGGAATCAGAAACCCGCTCGGCCCGGAGGTCCGAGGTACCCGGGATCAATCACTCCCCGCCGCGACGCGTTTGCGTTCCCACGGCTTGGGTTCGCGTTTGACCATCTCGGGCTTCTTGGCCTCAAACTCCACGGCACCTGGGCCAAGCTCCCTGCCCGCCCAGGCCAAAAACTCGGCCGTCGGGGTGATGCGCGTGCGGGGCAGGTCCAGCGTGATCTCCGCACCGGCCGTGCGCACGAGCAGCTCGGCGGGCTTTGGCTCGCCGCCCGGGCGGGCCTGGGCGAGGTGGGCGACAAGGCCGTCGAGCTTTGCCTGCGCGCTGCCGTTGTGCCGGCGCTCGTCGATGACCACACGCACGCGAGCGGCCAATAGCTCTGCCGCGGCCTCGATCGGGACGATCTGCTCGGCGATCAGCTGCGACTCACCCCGGCTCATGTCCACCTTGCCGACGATGAAGACGATTTTGTCCACCCGTGCCGTCTCGGAATACTTGGCAAAGCAGTCGCTGAAGCAGACGCACTCGACGGTGCCATCTTTGTCCTCGATCGTCAGCACGCCCATCTTCTGGCCCGCGCTCTTGCCACTCTTGACCACCAGCACACGCACGCCCGCGATGAGCGCGCCGATGGCCACACGCTGGTCCTGCGGGTGCATCTTCTCGCGCAGCCGGCGTGAGGTGGTGTTGCCCAGGCCCTGCACCAGCGTGGCGTGCTCGTCGAGGGGGTGGCTGCTGACATAAAAGCCCAGCGTCTCCTTCTCGTGCTGGAGTGTCTCGGTCTCCGTCCACGGCGTGGCACGCGCCAGGGGCGTGCTGGCGGCCTTGACGGCGGGCGCCTGGACCGGGCCGCCGCCCATGCCACCGCCCATCTCACCGCCCATGCCAAAGAGCCCACCCTGGCCCGACGCGCGGTCGCGTGCGGCACTCAGGCCCGAGGCGACAGCACCCTCGACGGTGGCGAGCATCGCCGAGCGTGCGGCACGCCCGTGCAGGCAGTCAAACGACCCGCTCTTGATGAGCGCCTCGATGGTCGCCTTGTTGACGTTCCCCGCCGCGCTGCCGCCGCCGCCACCGACGGGGACGCGCTCGCAAAAGTCGTGCAGAGAGGTGAAGGGCCGAGGGGTGAGGGCCGAGGGGTGAGGGGATGCACCGCCGGTGCGTTCGCGCAGGATGCTCTCGATCGCCTTGTCCCCGACGCCCTTGATCGCGCCGAGGCCAAAGCGGATGTGCCCGTTGCCGGCCTTGCGCGCCTCACCGTCGGCAAAGACAACCGCAAAGTCCGCCTGAGACAAGTTGATATCCGGCGGCTTGACCTCGACGCCCACCTTGAGCGTCTTGCCCGTCGCCGGGTCGATCACACGCGTGTTCTTGCAGTCTTCAAGGTACGGCACCCAGTCGCTCACCTGGCTTGCTGCGCTCTCAAAGGTCAGGAACGCGGCCATGTACTGCTGCGGAAAGTAGGTCTTCAAGTACGCCGTCTGATACGCGACGATCGCATACCCCGTGCTGTGGCTCTTGTTAAAGCCATACCCCGCAAACTTGAGGATGAGTTCGAACAGATCCTCGGCCCCCTGCTTGCTCAGGCCCTGCGACTGCGCCCCGGCAACAAACTTGGGGCGTTCCTTCTCGATCTTGTCATGCTTTTTCTTGCTGATGTTTTTGATGAGCGTGTAGGCGTCGCGGAGTTTGATCCCGCCCAGGCCGTGCACGATCTGCATGACCTGCTCTTGGTAGACCATGACGCCGTAGGTCTCGCTGGTGTACTGATCGACAACGGCGTGCACGTGCGGGACCTCGACCTCGCCGTGCTTGCGTTTGTTGTAATCGGGGATCAGGTCCATCGGCCCTGGGCGGAAGAGGGCGTTGGCGGCGATGAGGTCTTCGAGGCGGTCGGGCTTCATCTCGACGAGCAGTCGGCGCATGCCGGGGGACTCAAACTGGAAGACGCCGGTGGTGTCGCCGCGGCGGAAGATTTCGAGCACGGCCTGATCGGTCGGCTCCAGGCGGTCCAGGTCCAGCGGGTGCGGGCCACCATCGCCTTGCGTGCGCCCTACGGCCTCCCAAACCTGCTCCTCAGCAAGACCCTCATTGATCAATTTCTTGCAGCGTTCCACAACGCTCAGCGTGCGCAGGCCTAAAAAATCCATCTTCAGCAGACCCATCTGCTCGCACGTCGGGCCGTCCCACTGCGTAACCGTTTCCTGGGTCCCGCTGGGGCGGTAGAGGGGGACTATCTCATCGAGCGGTCGCGTGGCGACGATGACGCCCGCGGCGTGCACGCTCGCGTGCCGGGCTTGGCCCTCGATGGCCCGCGCATTGTCGATGATCCTCTGGACCATCGGGTCGCGGTCGTAGATCGCACGCAAATCCGGCTCCTGCTCCAGGGCCTTGTCCAGCGTGATGCCAACCTGCTCGGGCACAAGCTTGGCGATCTTGTCAACCTCCGCCAGCGGCATCTCCATCACGCGCCCAACGTCGCGGATCGCCGCCTTGGCCTTGAGCGTCCCGAAGGTGATGATCTGTGCAACGTGCCCGTACTTGTCGGCAACATACTTGATGACCTCCGCACGCCCGTTCTGGCACAGGTCGATATCGATATCGGGAAACTCCGATCGGTCGGGGTCGGTGAAGCGTTCAAACAGCAGCCCGTACTGCACCGGGCAGGCGTTGGAGAGGCCGAGCACATAGCCGACCATCGTGCCCACGCCCGAGCCACGGGCGTTGGCCGGGATGCCACGCGTGCGACCCCAGTTGACGAAGTCCCAGACGATGAGGAAGTACGCGGCGATCCCCTTGTCGCAGAGGATTTTCAGTTCGCGCTCCAGGCGTGCGCGTTGGGTACCACCACGCTCCGCGTGGTGGCTCTCCTGCTCCCCCACGCGGAGCGTGGGGGTACCCGTCGTACCCGAACCCGACGGCCCATACCGCCACACATACCCACCCTCGGCCAGCAATCGCAGCGCGTCGTCGCACTCGCTCTTGGCCTGGGCCAGCAGTGTTTGTTTTTCCTGCTCACTGGCGCCATCGGGCAGCACGAACGGCACAACCTCGATCCCCTGGCAGTACGCCGAGTACCACCTGCTCAGGTCGCCGCCGAACGCGGGGTCGTCGTGGCGCGGCAGTTCACCCTTGCTACGCCTGATCCGCACCATCGGCGCGTTGTTGGCCCCGATGGGCAGCACCACGTTGCACCGCTCGGCGATCTTCTGCGTGTTCGCCAAGGCCTCCGCGCCCGGTTTGCCATAGGGCTTGAAGATCGCCGACATCTCTGCCGGGGACTTGACGTAGAGGTTGCCGTCGTACCGCATCCGGTCGGGGTCGTTCTTCGCCTTCCCCGTCGAGATGCAGATCAATGTGTCGTGCGCGTCGTGGTCCTGGGCGCGCAAGAAATGGCTGTCGTTGTCGCAGACCACCGGCAGCCCGAGCTCATCGGCCAGCGCGATCAGGTGTTTGTTGATGCTTATCTGCTCGCGCACATGGTGCTGCAGCTCAATGAACATCCTTGGCCCGGTCCCCACGTCGGCAAAGACGCCCGCGTGCCACGTTGCGCTCTCGACGGCCCGGTCCCAATACGTCTTGTCCCCCGTCCGCTCAAACTCGAGCAGGTGTTCGCCGATCTCGCTGCCCAGGTGCCCGTTGATGGCGATCAACCCGCTGCTGTGCTGGGCCAAGAGTTTGCGGTCGATGCGGGGCTTGAAGTAGAAGCCTGTCAAGTAGGCCTGCGTGCACAGCTTGAGCAGGTTCTGCCAGCCGGTGTTGTTCTCGGCCAGCAGCACCAGGTGGTACCCGCCGTCGCCCACGCCGGTGTAGGTCCTGTCTGTGCGGTCGCCCGGCGCGACGTATGCCTCGACGCCAAGGATCGGCTTGATCCCGCGCTCCTTGGCGGCCAGATAAAACGCCACCGCGCCGAACATGTTCCCGTGGTCGGTGCACGCCACGGCCCGCATCCCCAACTCGGCGACGCGGTCCATCAGTTTGTCGATCCGGTTGCCGCCGTCGAGGAGGGAATACTCCGTGTGCAGGTGCAGGTGCGTGAACGCACCGGCCGCGGGGTCGGTATTTGAGGCCGAGGGAGACTTCGGGGTCGGGATAGGTTCTTGTGCAGACATAGAGCGACTCCGGCAAGCAACTGAGGCCACAATCGTACCGACCCCTTCTGGCCCGAGATCGGCGAGCACGGCACGCTGTCTACTGTTGTCAGTCGTCGTGAGTTCCCGCCCGCGCGGGCATCGGCAAGGGATGTATGCAGACATGGCAAAGCGCGTGCAAGGACGAGTCCAGGCCAACAGCCACACACACCCCGTCGGCACGCCCAAAAAAATCGTCGTCGGCATCTCCGGCGCGTCAGGCGCTCAGTACGCCACGCGCGTTATCGAAGAACTCCTCAAACGCGGGCACCATGTCCATCTGGTCGTAACCGAATACGGCCGGCAACTCCTGCACGACGAACTCGGCATCACCAAACTCACCCTCGACCAACTCGTGCCGAGCCTCGCCAGCCAAGCCAAGCAGATCGAGAATATCCGCCTCTATGTCCACCCGCACAAAGACGTCGGCGCGGTGATCGCCAGCGGGTCGTTTTTGCACGACGGGATGGTCGTCGTCCCCTGCTCGAGCACCGCGCTGGGCTATATCGCCACCGGCTCGGGGAGCAACCTCCTCGGCCGCGCCGCGATGGTTACGCTCAAAGAACGCCGACGCCTCATCCTCGTCCACCGCGAAAGCCCGCTGAGCCTCATCGACATCAAAAACATGGAGCAGGTAACACTGGCCGGGGGGATCATCGCCCCGGCCAACCCGGGGTTCTACTTGCTGCCCAAGTCCATCGACGAGGTCATCGACTTCACCGTCGGCAAAGTTCTGGACCTGCTTGAGATCGAGCACGACCTCAAAACGCGCTGGGCCAGCCGGCGAAGTGAGATCCGCCGGGGGAGGGCGGGGAGTAGCGACGAGTGAACAGCGACAATTGATGGAAACGAACCCCTCCCCCGAGGGGAGGGGCAGGGGTGGGGTTGATCCAACCCGAGACTACAGCATGTCCTGCAGACCCCCACCCAACGCACGGTACAGGCGCTTCCGCGCGTGCCGTGCTCTCTCTCCTCAAGTTCCGCCGACCTGCTTTCGCAGGGCCGGGGCTGCTTCCACGCGTGCATGTGTGCAACGCGTGGCCTCTCTGCTCAGACCCGCTTGGTTGTCGTTCGCATCAACGTTCCCAAACCTCTACCAGAGAAGCACCTTGGCGTTGACCCCTTTCGGGGACGGGCAATCTGAGTCGATCTTGGGCCTCACGCCAGACGCACATAGCACCGGCAGAGGCAGAAGATCGAGACAGACAAACCAGACAGTCGCCGTGAAGCAACCAACAACCCGACAGAAGAGGGCAAAACAACGAAAAAAACCAGGCCACTCGGGCAGCAAGGTTCTTCCCAAACCAACGTGAACTTGTCAAATCTCCCGGCTTGGCACAAAACTCTGCTCCACTCGACGACCGACCAAGCCTCTCTCCTCCGGAAAAAATCAGGGGGGGAAGGAGTTGTCGCGTCGTGATGTTCCTGCTCTCCTCCGGCGGAACTTGGCCGGTCGCCGAGTGCAGCAGAGTCCTTGTGCCCTCTCTCTTTGCTATCTCTTCTCTTCTGTTTTCTACTGTTCTCTTCTCTACTCTGTGATACACACATCAATCCGCGTGCCAGGCCAAGGCACCGAATCCTTCCCTCACGCCAGCCTACGAGCACCACGCACCACAGGTTCTACTTCAGCACCAACGCCCACGGCAAGCCCGGCCGAGCCGGCCGATTTAAGCAGCTGCTCGGCCACCTGCTCGATCATCTCCATCTCGCTGGATGCGTGCATGTACGCGCACACACCCGCCTGCCGGGCCAAGGACTCACGCACGGGCGTGGGCCACGCGTCCATCCCCACGCACCGCACCGGGTTCCAGTGCTTGCTGAGCCTGTGGATCAACCCCAGGGCGTGCTCGCACGGGCAATCCATCTCAACGAGCAGCACACGCACGCCAGACGTGAGCGCATCGCGTACGAACCGGGGATCAAGTTGGTCCAGCACAGGCCACCCATGGCGGATAGCCGCACGCGCAGCACCCACGCACAAGCGTGGACCTGCCCGCGCAACCGCCACCGGCGTGCGCACTACGGCACAAACCATTTCACTTCTCTCTCTCCTCCAGCAGGGCGCTGGAAATCTCTCTGATTACACAGGAGCGAAGGGCGTGCCAACCCTGGTTCCGAGAATATCAATACCCACAAACTCGTAAGAAATTCTTCACGCTCACGCTGTACCACTATGACAGGCTGTACCAAAGCGGCTGTCGCACAACGGCACTACAGCACAACGGCAGAGCCGCGCAGCGGGCACACCAGCGCGACGACTACTTCAGACCCCTCTCCTAGCGAGAGCGTCGAAGTGATGAGCGATCAGCCCTGAGAGCACAAAGGTGTGCGACTCGGCGTGCGATCACCTGCATCCCTATTGCACAAACCCCTACCCCAAAGAGAGGGGCAGGGGTGGGGTTGGCTCACGCAAAGCATCTGGCTAACCCAGCTCGCGCAGGCTCAAACGCCAGCACGCACAGCCGCCTGAGCACTACACCGCATCACCGGCTGACCTCTTATCTACCAGCCCGCGCAGCCCGTGCAGGGTGATCTTCCGGTACAGCCGTCGGCGTTCGATATCCAGGATTGCCGCGGCTCGGTTCTGGTTCCCCATCGCCACCCGCAACGCCCGGCAGATCAAATCCTTCTCCATCTGCGCCAGCGTCGGCACACCCACGCCCGCCGTCTGCACCCCAATCGCACCACCATCCCCGACCGCAAACGCACCCGCACGCACACGCTCGGGCAGATCACCCACCTCGATCAGACCACCCCGGCTAAAGACCACCGCGTGCTCCACGGCGTTGGCCAGCTCACGAACGTTCCCCGGCCAGCGATACGCGCACAACGCGTCCATCGCCCCGGCACTGAGCACACACGCCGGCTCGCCGTACAACTCCGCCAACTGACCCAGAAAATGCCCCGCCAAGGCCCCAATATCCTCCACCCGCTCACGCAACGCCGGCAACCCCACCTTCACCACGTCCAGACGGAAGAGCAGGTCCTCGCGGAACTCCCCACGCCCGGCCATCGCACGCAAATCCCTGTGGCTGGCGCACACCACCCGGATATCCACCGGGATCGGCCTCGTTGCCCCCAACGGCACCACCGCACGCTCCTGGATCACACGCAGCAACTTCGCCTGCGTCTTGATCTCCAGCTCCCCGATCTCGTCTAAAAAAAGCGTCCCACCGTCGGCCGAGCGTATGAACCCCAACGCAGCGCTCTCGGCACCCGTGAACGCTCCCTTGACGTGCCCGAACAACTGGCTCTCCAGCAGCGTGTCGCGAAGCCCCGTGCAGTCCACGGCCACAAACGCCCCACCCTGCCGCGACGACATCGCGTGGATCGTCCTGGCCGCGAGCTCCTTGCCCGAGCCAGACTCACCCTCGATCATCACCGTGCAATCACGCCGGGCCACCGCACCGAGCACGCCACGCAGGCGCTCCATCGCCGGCCCGGCACCAACAAGCGTCGGACGCTTCCCCTGCGCGGGCACCCCGCCGGGCAAAACCGAGGCTCGATTTGTAGTGCTGGGTTCGGGCATACGCGACAGGCAGAAGGAACAAGCAAAACGCTTTCCACTTTGCCGCGCTCGAACCATCGATGAAAAACCCACACACCGGCAACCGGATGCAGGAATCCATCGAATATGACGCCACCGACCTGCTAACAGGCGCGACAACATCAGCCCGGCCCACATCCCTCGCCTCCGCACTCTCAAAGAAACCAAGCGCGGCACACTTCAGGCCCGGTTGTCACCCGGCCGCTGTGTATTTGTGGGCACCAGGCACAAGGCTCACACCTTCTGCCAAGGGCCTATCAATGTACCGCACACTTGCCCCGCCTGCAAGAGCAACCCCACAAAAACTGCGCAAATGATGGTTTACCCGCTCCGAAAACAGCCCACACCCTATGCCATCTTACCCAGATTCACAAAGCCCACACAATCTGCCTGCACTACCCCCACTCAACAAACCTCACACCCCGGGCAAACCGAACAACGAACAAACCCTAAACCAAGCCTATTGCCGATTCCCCTCTCCCCACCCCTGCTCACCCGCCACCACCGATCCTGCTCGAAATCGTCAAGATCGGCACCAGGATCGCCATCAGCAGCGTCCCGACCACGCCCGACAAAATCACGATCAACGCCGGCTGCAAGAAGGCCAAGAGCCTGGCGCTCCCCTTCTCGACCTCCTCGGTCATGTCGATCGCCAGCGTCAAAAACGCGTTGTCCAGGTCCCCCGCACGCTCGGCCGCAAGCAGCAGCCGGCGCGTCGCCAAGGGCATCGCTGTAACATTCTCGATCAACTGCCGCAGCAGGCCCCCGGCCACCAGCTTCGCACGCAGGTTCTCCAGCTGCTTGCGCAGCAGCGGGTGCGAGACGACCTGGTTAGCCGTGACCAACCCCTCCGCCAGCGGCACGCCCGATTTGCTCATCGCGCTCATGACCGTGAAAAACCGCGCAGACTCGGCGGCAAGCGTTACGTCCCTGATAATCGGCAGCCTCCGCCCCATGCCCAGCACCCACACACGCACCTGCTGGCGGGCCAGCACCAACGCCACCACCCCGGCAGCAAACAACCCCAGGAAAATCACGATGTGCTCACGCAGGAACAAGCCAACCCCAATAAGCACCCGGCTGTAGATCGGCAGCGCAACGCCCTCGGCCATGTCCATCAGCCGCGTACCGATCGTCGGCAACACCCCGATGAGCAGCACCAACGCCACGAACGTCGTAACAATCATCAAGACAAACGGGTAGATCAGCAGCGACTGCGCACGCCCAGAGACCAGCAGCGTCCGACGCTGGCTCGTTGCCAGCTGCTTGGCCGCCCCGGCTAGGTCACCCGAACGCTCCGCCGCACGGTAGATCGCCACCGTTACCTGATCGAGCACGCCCGACTTGGCGCACGCCTCGGCAAAGCTCATCCCGTTGGCCACCTGCTCGCGGATCGTGCTCACCACCGGCCTGGCCACGCTTGTAACCGTCCCGGCCACAACCTCCAGAGCCTCCACCAACGGCACCCCACGCGAGAGCAGCGCGTGCAACTGCTCGTTGAGGATCGCCTGGTCCTTCAGCGCCAACTTCGTCTCGGGTGTAAAAACCCTCGGCAGCGGATAGGCACGCAAAACCGTCAGCCGTTCCTTACGCAGCACACCCGCGAGCTGCCCAGGCCCCGCCGCCGCACGAACGACCAAAGACCTCCCGCCCCCCGCCTTGACGGCATAACAAAGAAACGGCCGTTGTGTGGGGGCTGCGGTCATCAGCAGCAGTGTATCGGCCAGGCGGGCAGCGGATGCACCCACACCATCGCCACGCTGACCAATTGCAGAGACCGCGAAGCTCAAAAACAAAGCAGGGCGCTATCGTTAGACAGCGCCCCGCTGGAGGAGAGAGAGTTCATCATCGGGCCGCCAGCGCACGCCAGCAGGCCCGCAAGTTCATCGAAAACCAAACACGCCGGGCAGGGGGGAACATCCCATCACCCGCACACCTTCAAGTCAGAATCCTGTATTCGGATGACAACCATACACGACGGCCTCGCTGCCGTCCTACGACCCTTCCATCGTTAGTATAACACTATTTTCCCCAATTGCAAACGGAATTATCTCCTGAACTCAC